>DASTLT010000115.1:0-10369 GCA_035714625.1 Pseudonocardiaceae bacterium
AACAGTGATTGCATGCCGATAAAGTGGACCGCAACCGCCGACGAGATCATCGATAAAGTCCGGTCGATCATCGCGCACGTGGAACAGCTCAATCGCGCTAGCGAGATCGGCGATGTCACCCGTCAGGCTGCGTAAAGAACACCATTTTAAGAGACACTAGTGCCTCCCAGGGCAACCCCGCATGATTCCAGGAGAGCGAAGGCGCGACCAAAGCCTTGAGTACTGATCACGAGGGCGCCTCCCACGTCGATAGCTCACCGAGCACGGCGAGCGCACCACCGGATACCTGCCGCTCCACCAGTCCCTGACCCGGAATGATCAATTCTGATCTCCGCTGCCGGCAGGCATAACAGTTGTGACTGAACCCCTCGATATAAACTAGGTCCACCCACTGACCAGACAACCGCTGCCTCAGCAACGGGCCATCCTCACCCGGCTCCGTCCGGTGAAAATGGAAACCGGCCTTCTTGAGGCCATCAAGCAGCCGCTTTCCCTGCACGAGGTCCGGGCTGTCTTTGCTCACGACTCAGCGTCCCCTTGCTGTTGGTGCTCCTGACCGTTGCGGCGTACTCCATATTTCTCTAGTCGCTCCTCAATTTCCACCCTCACCGACCCGGGCCAACCCCCACAATTCGGCAAGCCTCATTCCAGCACTTCTCACAGGTTTTCCAGAGCCATTCCATGTCACCGTCAGGACCCCTGGGATGCGTAGCACCACACAGACACCGCATCGGCTCACCCACCGAAACATGCCGGTCCCGCCGATCAATAGCATGTCGCTTCTCTGCAAGGGGAAACCACACAAATGGCCGGGATGACTGCTCATCCACCGTGTACATGGGCTATGTTCCCCTAAGCTTGTGCTTGCCATGTCGGCCTAGTGCGCGTGGGGTCAGTTGATCGCTCATGTGGGAAACCACCTCCTGTGCTGGCCCGCCAGCCCCCGGCGTGGGTCCCGGGTGCCTGCTGGTCCAGCCCAGGCTGAGGCGCGATCCGGCGCACCGGTAGGGTCCGCGCAGGTACTCACGGTGGCTTCCCTGTGAGGTAAACGCCCGGGTAGCCTGAGAACGCTTGTCTTGCCTGTGAAGTTGGGAGACTAGTTGATCAATGACGAGGAGTCGGCCGCCTGACCGTCTGCCGCCTGAGGTGTTGACGCGACCCGATTTTCGGCAGGCATGCTCCAGCCGGGATCTCGGTGCGATCTTCGCGATCGCGGCTCAGCGCGGTGGGCCGGGATTTACGCGCAGCCACATCGCGCGGCGCTGCGAAATGGGGGTCAGCCGGGTAATTGACTATATCGAGGGACGTAAACAGGCGCAAAGTATCGAAGTATTCGAACGCGTCTGCGACGGGCTCGGTATTCCGGGTGCTATGCTCGGAGTGAGCCGCCGCTCGTGGGAGGAAACAGGAGATTCGACAAAGGACTCGGCGGCGGCAGGAAGTCAGCGCGAATGGGTACGTGAACGCGCGTTGCTCAATCAGAACCGCGCCAAGCTCACGCAGATCGCAGTTGATCTTTACCCTGAATCAGCCCGGCTAGGCCGGACTGGAATTCTCATGAGGCCCGAATGGAAGCTGGATCATCCGATTGATCTCGCGTCGGTCGGTATCGAGCTGACCCACTCCGCTGAGCCGGCAGTAACCGGGCGGCATGAAGAAACACGTACAGTCCGTCCGCTGGCCTCCGCAGGCAAACACTATGATACATACCATCGGGCAATGCGTGATCTGGACAGACCGCGCTTATTCGAGAATCGCATATGCTACCGGCTCCAAGATGCCCAATTTGGTCATGGCCGAGGTCATTTGTCGCTCGGGTATATGCGCTATTTTGACATGATTGACGTGGGCGAGGCGCTCGCGCACGAACTTGCAATAACCGTACTTGACAAGGAAGGTAACCCTACCGGGGTCCCACCTGATCAGCTACATGGACAATTGCCATTCCGCAGATTTACCGGCGACCCGTTCGATCTCCACGCCTACCCGCTGCTCTTCTCAATTAGCACGCTGACGATCCGCCGTAGCCGGGCGTGCAACACCTTCGTGCTACTCCGAAGGGGAATGGAACTGGTGGCAATCGCGGGTGGTATGCTCAGCGTCATGCCCACCGGGGTCTTCCAGCCTGCGTCTATCATGCCGACACACGACTCTCCCGACTTCGATATATGGCGCAACATGATGCGAGAATACAGCGAAGAATTCCTTGGTAACCCCGAACACGACGGCGACGGCGACCCCATTGACTACGAACACCAGGAGCCCTTCAGATCGCTGAATGAGGCGCGCCGCGAGGGACGCATCAAGGTCGATTTCCTGGGGATAGGGATCGACGCGCTCAACTTCGTAGGGGATGCCCTGACAGTAGCAGTCTTCGAGGCGGACACCTTCGATGAGATCTTTCGGGACATGGTGCACGTAAACGAAGAGGGAACCGTCGCTAAAGGCCGGAACAACCTGGAAAGCTTCGTATTCGATGACGCAACTATAGAAGGCCTGCTCACAACAGAAGCCATAGCCTCTAGCGGGGCAGCATGCCTGACCCTTGCATCGCGGCATCGCGAGGTACTCCTAGGCCGATAGGCTTGTTGATTCAGCTGTCTATGATTGTCGGATACCCTTGCAGTCAACTCCTGCGCCTCCGCCGGCCGCTCACTGATGTTGACCATGCCGCTGATCCTGGCCTGCTGGGGCCGAGACACCCAGCGCGGCAGCCGTCTGACCCGCCCGGACCGCAACGCCAGTCGCAGCGGCGTGCGGCACTCACCCCGGGCTGGCACGAACAGCGTCTCATAGCTCGTCTCGGGAGAGATCCGTATTCCCCTGTCCTCAGGATAATCTCGCCGCAACCGCTGGGATACCTGGCGCGGTGACCATTCGAGCAGCAGCCCTGCCGCCACCGCGTCATGCAATTCCGGATTCTTTTCCAGTGTCCGGTGTTTCGGGCGTGCCCGGTTCGTCTCCGCCCCGTTACTGCGCCGCTTTCGCGCTCTATGATTCGCGGCCACCATGACGCGCTATCTCCCGCGATACTACCGTATGATCCCAGCCCAGACGGCCCGCGATGACGCGGCAGGACTCACACCGCCCTATCCCGATCATAACCTGCTCACGCTCCATAGCGAGCAATTCCTGACCTCGCACCAGCAACCTCCACATCAGTCATACCACCAAGATCATACCCTGATGGTGCGCTGACCGGTTGACTGCAAGGTGGGCAGAACTCCTTAACCGGTTTCTATACACCCTTCGGCGTGAGGTGGTTCGTAACAGCGGTGTCCGCGCCTGGAACCCCCGGGACGTTGAGTTTCTATACGCCCTTCGGCGTGAGGTGGTTCATAACTTCGAGTATCTCGGCGTCTCGGGCGTTGGGACCGGTTTCTATACGCCCTTCGGCGTGAGGTGGTTCGTAACTCGAGGACGCGATCAAGGGAACCCTCGCGCTGGTTTCTATACGCCCTTCGGCGTTAGGTGGTTCGTAACCTGTGGTTGTGGCTGATGGTCCGGAGGCCGACCCGGTTGTTTCTATACGCCCTTCGGCGTGAGGTGGTTCGTAACGAGCACCGGCGGTGTGGTGGCACTCACCGTACTGGTTTCTATACGCCCTTCGGCGTGAGGTGGTTCGTAACATGAGCGCGGTTTGCGCCTGGAACCCGAAGCACATGTTTCTATACGCCCTTCGGCGTGAGGTGGTTCGTAACGCGCTGGCCTGGCGGTCAATGGCCATGCGATGGGAGGTTTCTATACGCCCTTCGGCGTAAGGTGGTTCGTAACCTCTGGCATCGCTGCTATTATGCACTGGCCACGCTGCGGTTTCTATACGCCCTTCGGCGTGAGGTGGTTCGTAACGACCGCTACAAGGACTACTACCACTGGACCGACGAGTTTCTATACGCCCTTCGGCGTGAGGTGGTTCGTAACAGCCCTCGACCGGATGGCGGGGTTTGTGGGGCATGATTAGCCGTTTCTATACGCCCTTCGGCGTGAGGTGGTTCGTAACCCCATGGGATATGAGCGGTGTGCCATTGGTGCTTGTTTCTATACGCCCTTCGGCGTGAGGTGGTTCGTAACTGTTAGTATCGGGGAACGACGCATACGGCCCCTAGTTTCTATACGCCCTTCGGCGTGAGGTGGTTCGTAACGCCGGTGGGCTGAAGGCCGATGTGGATGTAATTGCGGGTTTCTATACGCCCTTCGGCGTGAGGTGGTTCGTAACGAAGCAAATTATTCACAACTACATGCATGATGAGATTGCCGTTTCTATACGCCCTTCGGCGTGAGGTGGTTCGTAACCACAACAGCAGGCGCGCAATGTTGCCAACCAAAAGCCGCTGTTTCTATACGCCCTTCGGCGTGAGGTGGTTCGTAACACTCGACAAATCCTGACCTTATGTGTCGAGATTCATGTTTCTATACGCCCTTCGGCGTGAGGTGGTTCGTAACGCTCGCCGAGAACGAGCAGGGTGAAGAGCGCTTTCAGGGAGTTTCTATACGCCCTTCGGCGTGAGGTGGTTCGTAACCCGGAACGATTATTGGGCTCTGGTACGCCAGCCTGGCTGGTTTCTATACGCCCTTCGGCGTGAGGTGGTTCGTAACCCTCCAAAGTGTGAGTGAACAGACGGGGAATACGATTCCGTTGTTTCTATACGCCCTTCGGCGTGAGGTGGTTCGTAACGGTCCGCCCAGTGGACGGATCCCAATGGAGAACTGTTGTTTCTATACGCCCTTCGGCGTGAGGTGGTTCGTAACCCTACCCTGTTGGGCGAGGCCAGGACCAGCGGGTTTGAGAGGCTTCTGCACGCGAGACGTCACGGGACCAGTCCTCGATCTTGAAAACAGGGGCGTGGGGGGTGTTTTCGCAGGTAGGAGGCTTGCACGCGAGACGTGATGTCGATCTCCACGGGACCCCCCCTGAACGGAGTAACGACACTCACTGTCGGTAGTCACAGCGCCGCCCAGTAGGGCTTGTCCGGGGTCGCGTCGGCCTGGCCGCGGGCTACCAGCCGCGACCAGCAGGTTGCGCAGGTTGGCAACAGGTGCACAGCGTCGGTGTTGGGATCGATCATCTCCTCTATCCGGCTCACCATCTCGTCCAGATCGTCCGGGGCCACCGCGCAGACGAACACGCTGCGCTGGATCCGGTCCCCCCCACTGCTGCAGATAAGCGGCCACCCTGGCCCGGGCGCCATCCCGGGAGATGTCGTAACACACCAGCACCGTCAGCGCCATGACAGCCCTACATATCCCGACCCGAGGTTCTCCACCCAGGCTGCGAGCACCTGAGCCTGCCGGTAGAGGTGCCGCCGCAAGGTGCCCGCGAAGTCGGGCAGCGCGCCGCGGGTCATCTGCAGCATCCGCCGCTCGTAGCCGTCCACCAGGATCTCCCGGCCCGCGGCGGTGAGCAGCACGCCACCCCGGTCCTCGTCGCGGCGGCCGTGCTCGGGCTGCAACCGGCGCCGGCGCAGCGCCTCCATCACCACCTGGTCCACGACCAGTGGACGGAACTCCTCCGCCAGGTCCAGGGCCAGGCTGGGGCGGCCGTCGTGCTCGGTGTGCAGGAAGCCGATCGCCGGGTCGAGGCCGGTGGCGACCAGCGCGGACACCGCCTCGGACAGCAGGATCGCGTACCCGAAGGACAGTGCGCTGTTGACCACGTCGAGCGGGGGCCGGCGGTTGCGCCCGGTGAACCCGAACGCCGGGTCCACGCACACCGTCCACGCCTGGAAGTAGGCCCGCGCCGCGGCGCCTTCCAGGCCCATGATCTCCTCGCGGCTGCCCGCGTCCGGGAGCATGCCCGCGTAGCCCTCCATCATCTCGACGCTCTCGGCGAGTTCGCGCGCGGTGCCGCTACGCATCATCCGGCGCAGCAGCACCGCCTGCTTGCGGATCTTCGCGTCCACCAGTTGCCGCGCCAGCGGGAGGTACCGCTGGGCGGCGTCGGCTGCGGCGAGTTGGTTTCGCAGCCGCTCGACGCGATTCCCGTGACCGGAGACGAGCTGGCCGAGGTAGCGGCCACGCTGTGAGCAGAACACCAGCTCGATTCCGGACGACAATGCCCAGTTGCGCAGTCCCGCCGTCACTCCCACGGGGCCGAAGCACACGATGCGCGCAACGAGTCCGGCAGGCACGTCGAGCAGTTCCTGCTCGTCGCGCTCGACGACGACCCGGCCCTCATCGAGCCGAACCCGGCTGCCCGCAGCACCCACGAACACCGTCCGTTCCTCAGGCACGTCGATGCGGTTCTCGATGACCGGTGGGTACCGGGGGCCGAAATCCTCACCGAGGAAGCAGAAGCCGTCCTCGAACGACATGGCCTCGGTCTTGTCCTGCCCGAGTGTCATCCCGATCTCCTCCAAAGCCTGCGCCGCCACCCGGCCCGCTTCGAGCGCGTCGTCCCGGCTGGTCGCGAGGATCGCGATATCGTCCGAATAGCGCACGACTGGATAGCCGGCCCGCCGGAGCCGCTCATCGAGATGTTCCAGCACAAGATTAGCCAGAATCGGGGACAGCGGTGAGCCCTGCGGTAAGCCGATACCGGGCCGGGACGGGCGCCGACCACGGCCATGCAGGGGGCGGGCCAGCAGCAGGTCCAGAACCGCCAGCAGCTCCGGGTCGGGAACCAGCACCCCGAGAATCCGGCGGAGCCTCCAGCAAGCGCGTGCGCAGCTCGTCGAGCCGGGTGTCGGCGTCCCGGGCGAATCGGCGGACACCAGCGGAGAGCACGTCGTCCTCAGCATCATTGGCCAGCACCCGCCGCCAGGAATCGGCCGGCGCGCTCGCGCTGGCGACGCGGTCCAGCAGCGCGCCCACGAGCCTATTCCCCGAGCAGGCGGACGCCGCCAAAACCGCGGGTGGTGTAAGCGCCCACGCCGCTGAACGGGGCGAGCCGGACCAGGGTGTCGATCACTTGCGGGTCCGCCGCGCCGTCCAGGGTGTAGCGCACCGTGCCGACGAAACCGCCGACGAGCACGCTCTCCTGCTTGTGCACGGTGACCCGCTCGGTACGGCTGGCGCCACAAAGGGCAGTGACGACCAGCGGGTCGAACTGCAAGTCCAGCTCAAGGTCCCCCACCACCGGGGCGCCGAAACTGCGCCACGATGACCGCAAGCTGCCGAACACCGCCGAGGGCGACGGCCAGGGCAGGAACCGGTTGCCGCGGCGGAAGGTGACCGGGCTGATGAACTCCAGGCACCAGGCGTCCCGAGACTGGCCGTTGCGCAGCTCGGACCAACTGGCCGCCGCGACCTGCCGGACCGCAGCGCCGGTGGCGCCGGCACCACTGCACAGGAGCTCGGCGAGCCGGTCGTCCAACAAACCGATGAGCAGTTCCCTGCCAGGGGTCTGCGCCACCCAGGACCATGGCTTGCGCTGGGCATGGTGGGTGCTGTCCAGCCAGCGGGACAGCATTCGATGCATGGTATGCCGGTCCGGCTCGTCCGACCCCGGCCACGAGCAGCGCCAGAGGCCGGGCACGTCAAGGTCCCCGGTAATAGCCGCGGAGCAGCACCAGATCGAAATGCATGCAAGACCCTTTCTTTCGCGGGCAATCCACAGAGCCCCGAACTGAATCCCCCGGCCGGACCCCGACATACTCGAAGAGCATCAGCGCCGCTGGGCATCTCAGGACCTCCGGTAGTAATCGTGGGGCAACCGGGGGGCACCGTCGATCCAGCGGTTCCACGCATCCTCGACGTCGGCCGGTGGCGGCAGCGTCCGCCTGGTCCCTCCGCTGACCTGCAGGGTCGCATCGGGGGGCAGGAGCTGGGCAAGGAACAGGTGGGTGAACACATCCCAGGCGTGGGGACCGACCTGGACGGGGCGCAGCCATACCGGCGACGCCCGGCGCAGCGGCTCGTCGCCCAGCTTGGGGTCCACAGTGGCCTTGAAGGTGCGGCCCCCCGAGTGGGAGAAGTAGCCGACGGGCAGCCCGAACGCGGCGATCGGGTACCGGGAGTCGGTGCCGTGGATGACGTTGCGCCACTCTGGGGACCGGGTGGACTGGCTGGGCTTGTCGCCCCGGTCGTCGGCATCGGCGGCGCGGAACTGGCGCCACCGCAGGCCCGCCAGGTGCAGTGCCCGGCCGAGGGAGTCGGCGGGCTCGTCGAGCACGAAACCGGCCCACCAGCGCGGGGCCAGCGCCGGGATCTGCGGCAGTGGTTCATTCTCGGGCGCGGGTGCGGGCAGTGGCCCAGCCCAGCCGAGCGCGGCGGCGCCGGGCAGCGGGCTGGGGTAGACGTCGGAGCCCAGGGCATGCCAGTCGTCGGCGGTGGGTGGGGGTGCCAGGTGCTCCTGGGTCCAGCCGCAGGGCAGCTCGCCCCGGACCCCGGTGCACCCGAGCTGGCCGAAGCCGCGCCGGGTGCGGGCACCCAGCCCGCCGTAGGTCAGCCAGGCCCACAGCGCCAGCATGAACCGGGCCTTGACCTGCTCGTCGTCCCGGCTGAAACGGATGTCGAGCCAGAACTCCGCGCCCGGCTCGACGCAGCTTCGCCGCAGTAGTCCCACAGGCCCTGGCCGAGCAGGTACTGCGCGCCGTCGAAGCCGCGCTGCTCGGTCGTCGCCCAGCCCGGCTTCTTGTCCCGGTTCACGACCGGCTGGCGGGGCACCCGCAGCCCGATCGCCGACGGGGTCTTGGTGCTGCCGAACACAGCCTGCTCGTCCGCCCACAGTTGCGTCAGGTCGGAGACCCCGTGCCCGGCGGCGACGGCGCGGAACCAGTACCGCAGCGCCCCCCGGATCGACGGCACCCGCACCGGCGTGCCCTCCACCACCGGATCGTCGCCGCTGAACAGCGGGGTCCGCACTGCCAACGTCAACCTGATCCAGCTCATGGCCTCGCCCCTCGCACTCGTCGCAGCCGGCCCAGCGGTGCGGTGAGCGGCCGGTCGTCCCACAGGATCTGCGCGGCCAGCCCCACCGCCAGCGACCAGCCGCTCATCAGCAGCAATACGCCGGCCGGGGCGCCCGCCTGCCCACCGTTCAGCTCAGCGCACGCCGGCTCCAGCGCCCGCGCTGACCATGGATTTCCCGACCACCAGCCGTTCAGGCACTCCCCCCGCTCGGCGACCGACGGCGCCACGAAGGCCAGCACGACAAGGCTGAGCACGAACGCGTAGCAGGCCGCGATGCCTGCGAGCACCAGCCCGCGCGGGTAGGCCCACCGCAACCTGGCGCCGTGCAGCCGCGACTCCAGCACCAGATAGAGCGCGGCGACCACGAGCAGCCCGGCGCCGACCACCCACCCCGAGGACGCCAGCCACCACCGCGGCGTCAGGCTGAGAAGCACCACCTGACCGACGGCCACCGCCGCCGGAATCCGCAGCAACCCCAGCGCACTGAGCCGGCTGGGCACCGCCCCGGCGACCCCGATTCCCACCACCAGCACACCCGCGGCGACGCCCACCGCAGCCGGCACCAGCCATGCCGTCGCCCACACCAGGGTGCTGACGAACAGGCCGACGGCGAGCAACGCGCCCAGCGGGAACAGCCATGGCAGGAACCGGCGGACCCGGCCATGCGGCAACAGCGCGGCCGACGCCGACCGCAGCGAGCCGCGGGGCAGCCAGTGCAGCTCGGCCAGGTCGGTGGCGACCCGCTGGTAGGCGCTGCGGTCCTGGCTGCCTTCCGGTTCCAGGTCCAGGTAGCGCGGCCGGTCCGGCCACGGTGGCTCGTCCCTCGGCGGCCGGGGCCAGGTGGTGGTCAGCCACCGCAGATCAGCCTCCAGCGCACCAGGGTCCCGCTGGTGGCGGGCGGCCAGCCAGGGGTCATCCTCCCAGTTGTTCAGATGCGTCAGCCAATCGTCGCGAGCAGCCCGCGCCTCGGCCAGCACGCGCCGCTTCGACAGTTCCGTGGGGCGGCGGTCCTGCGGCGGCTCAGCCATCGACCAGGGCACTGGCATCGAGCGCCACCCCCGCCAGCCCAGCCTGGGCGGCAGGCTCCACACTTCGAACCGCAGCCGCGCCGCCCGGGAGGCCAGGTGCTGGGGCACTGGCGGGCTATAGCGCAGCCACAGCGCGAAGTGGAACAGCACTCGCAACCGCTCCCTCAGATCGTCCTGTGCGGTGCGGGGAAACAAGATGCGCGGGTCGTCCAGGGCACGCTCCAGGTCGTCCGGACGGATCCGTCGTGGACCGCCGGGCAGCACCACCGGCGGGACGTTCGGGTCCGCCGCGCTGAGCAGCACTCGGTCCAGGCAACGCCCGAAGGCTGCCCGGTGCTCGGGGGACAGTCCGGCGCTGATGGCTCTACCTTCCCTTCGCACGGTGGATCCCGGCAGGGAGCGCTTGCGGCGCTTGTCCTGTGAGGACTGAGGTGAGACGGCGCCCCTGCCGGGACCCGGCGAAGGCCTGACGCCCAGGAGGGTGTCGTCCC
>DASTLT010000116.1:0-9765 GCA_035714625.1 Pseudonocardiaceae bacterium
AGCGCGCCACCATAGGACGCACCGGTGACGCCGACCCGCGGATCCCCGGGACCGTCTCGTACCACGTCGGGGCGCCCGGCCAGCCAGTCCACCAGCGCGCGGGCGTCGGCCACCTCGTAGTCGGGGGAGTTGAGGCCGATCTGTCCGGTGCTCGCACCGAACCCGCGCGCGGTCCAGGCCAGCACGACGAACCCGCGCCGGGCCAGGTCGGTGGCCTCCGCGCGGACCGAGTTCTTGTTGCTTCCGAAGCCATGCGCCAGCAGCACAGCGGGGGCAGGGGTGGCCGCCGGACGGTACACGGTGGCATCCAGACGCACCTTCCCGCCGCCGCCGGGCCGGTCCGGCACCTCGATCGTGATGTCCTCGGTGGCCACCGGCTGCGGGTCCGCGGCGCTGATCACGGCCAGCACCACCCCCGCGCCCAGGAGCAGTGTGGCGACGAGCAGCAGGACGACAACTCGGCGACGCAGACGCGCCAGCGGGGCCAGCCGGGCCGGTAGGGGCACACCGCTGACGGTAGGTGAGGGCCGCTGGGGCACCGGGTCCGTCTCAGCGGATTCTCAGCGCGGCTCCCCAGTCCACCACCAGGCCCCCCTGTTGTATGACGCACCCCCGGTTGATGCGGCCGCTGGTGATGCGCGAGACTAACTGCGTTCGTGGAGGGGAGTATTCCTTCGCGGCGGCATCGTCATCACGGTTTGCTCGCTTCCCGGGCGCCCGGTGCCGTCGACCGGTTGCCCGGTGGAAGAGACCTCCGGTGCTCGACGCCTGCCGTCTACCCCGGAGGACCTCGCAGATGAATGTTCCCACCTGGGTATGGTTTGCCACCGTCGGTGGCCTCATCGTTTTGCTGGCTTTCGATCTGCTGATCGTCGACCGCAAGCCGCACGCGGTGGGTGTCGCGGAGGCCACCCGGTGGGTGGTGTTCTACGTGGCCTGCGCGGTGGTGTTCGGTCTGGGCGTGTGGTTCTTTTCCGGCAGTGTTTCCGCTTTTGAGTACTTTGCGGGCTACCTTACCGAGTACTCCCTCTCAGTGGACAACCTGTTCATCTTCGTGATCATCATGGCGACGTTCCGCGTGCCAGCCATCCATCAGCACCGGGTGTTGCTGGTCGGCATCGTGCTCGCGCTCGTCATGCGGGGGCTGTTCATCGCGGCGGGCGCCGCCCTGATCTCCCGCTTCAGCTGGGTGTTCTACCTTTTCGGTGCTCTGCTGATCTATCTGGGCGGCCAGCAGTTCTGTCACAAGGAGAACGACGACGAGGAGGAGTATCGGGAGAACATCGCGTTACGCCTGATGCGCAAGCTGGTTCGGGTGAGTGAAGATTATCACGGATCGCGACTCACCGTGAAGCTGGCCGGCAAGCGGTGGGTCACGCCGATGCTCGTTGTGATGATCGCGATCGGATCCGCTGATCTGATCTTCGCGCTGGACTCCATCCCGGCGATCTTCGGGCTCACCGAGGAACCGTTCCTGGTCTTCACCGCCAATGCCTTCGCGCTCATGGGCCTGCGGCAGCTTTACTTTCTCATCGGCGGGCTGCTCGCGAAGCTTGTGTACCTGCATGTCGGACTGGGAATAATCTTGGCGTTCATCGGTGTGAAGCTGGTGCTGGGGGCACTGCACGAGAATGCGCTGCCGTTCGTCAACGGTGGTGATCCGCTGTCCTCGGTGCCCACAGTCGGCATTGAGCTCTCGCTGGTCGTGATCGTCGGCGTGCTCGCGATGACGACGGTGGCCAGCCTGATCAAAGTGCGCCGGAACCCGCCGGCGGTCAGTAGCGCGGCGGATCGGGCAGCCGAGAAGGCTGCCGGGAAGGCGCGGCCGTGACCGCTCGCCCGCGGCACGTCGCAGGGCTGGCCGGAGTGCTGAGCACCTGGGGCACCGCGGTGTGGCTCGGGCTGACCTGGGACCCGAAAGGTTTCATCGACCTCGTGGTCTACCGGGTCGGCGGGCAGGCCTGGATAACCGGCATCCCGCTGTACGGGCCGGAGTTTCCCGCCCTGGTCGGGTCGTTGCCGCTGCCCTTCACCTACCCGCCGGTGGCGGCGGTGCTGTTTGCGTCGCTGGCCGTGGCACCGCTCCCGGTCGCGGTCACGCTGCTCACCGCAGCCAGCCTGGGGTGCCTGGCGGGGGTTGCCTGGCTGGTGGCGCGGCGGCTGGAGCCGGATCGGCGCCGCGCGACCGGGCTGGCGGCGGTGGCCGTGGTGCTGGGCACGGTGACCGAGCCGGTCCGGGAGACGCTCACCTTCGGCCAGGTGAACCTGATCCTGATGGCGCTGGTGGTGGCCGACTGCCTGCTGCCCCGCACCTGGTGGCCACGGGGCACGCTGATCGGCCTGGCTGCGGCGATCAAGCTCACTCCTGCCGTGTTCGTGCTGTTCTTCCTGGCACATCGGCAGTGGCGGCCGGCGCTGACCGCGGCCGCGGCCTTCACCACGGCAACCGTCATCGGATTCCTCGCCGCCCCCACCGCCTCGGCCAGGTACTGGTTCGGGGGGGTGCTCACCGACCCCGAGCGGATCGGGGCTCCCGGGTTCCCCAGCAACCAGTCATTGGCCGCGGTACTGCACCGCGCGGGCCTTCCGACGTCCTGGCAGACAGCGCTGTGGCTGCTCGGCGCAGTGGGGGTGATGGCCGCCGGAGGGGTGGCGGTGCGCCGGTTGCGGCAACAGCGGGAGGACGTCGCCGCGCTGCTGGTGGTGGCCGCGGTCGGCCTGCTCGCGTCGCCGGTGTCCTGGTCGCACCACTATGTGTGGGCAGTGCCCGCCCTGGTCTGGTGCGGGTACCGAGCCCTGCTCTCGCCGTGGTGGTGGCCGGCGCTGGTGATGTTGGCGGTGGTGGTCACGGTCGGCCCGCACTGGCTGGTCGCGACCCGCGAGGATGCGATGCCTGACTGGGGAGCCGGGGCACAACTCATCGGCAACGCCTATGTGTGGCTGGCTCTGCTGGCGCTGGCTGTTATGTTTCAGTGGGTGAGTAGCTCGCGAGCCAGTGCCGCGGCGTCGGCGGCAACTCTCGCCAGGACGGCGGGGTCGATTCCCGGGCCCGAGGGCAGGACCAGCGGCGAGGGGGCGGCGGTGGGCAGTGGGGGAGGATCGGGCAGCGGCGCCACGACCTGCGCGTAGGCCAGTTCGGCAGGCGTGCCTGGCAACGGCTCAGGGTCTGTCGCGGTGCTCCGCGCGGTCGTTGGGTCCTGCGCGGTGGTGGGGCCCGGCGCGAGGGCCGCACCGTTCCCGGCGGTCGTGCCCTGGGCGGCGGCTGGGGGAGTCGGCTGCGGCATGCTGTGCCCGTCAAACTGGGCGAGCAGCTCCTGCTCGCCACGCCCGCGCATGAGCAGCAGGACGAACGGGTTATCGTCGAGTAACCAGGCGGCCTGGTAGCACAGCGCGGCGGCATGCTGGCAGGGATGCTCCCAGCCTGGGCATTCGCACTCCGGCTCGAGGTCGCCCAGCCCGGGTAGCAGCCGCACGTCCGCGTGGGCGGCGGCCTCGACCAGCTCGTGCGGCAGGTCCCGGTCGAGCAGGGCGGCCAGGTGACCGGCCTTGGCTGCTACCTGGTCCAGGAATCGCTCCCAGGCGGTGTCGATCAACTGCTCGACCCGCACGACGGCGTGGTAGAGGGCGTCGTCACTGTCGTGCACGGGCGCGGCGATCCGGCCCGGGCTGACGGTGATGGAGCCGACCCGGCCGAGCTGGGCGTACTGGCGTCCCCGCCGGAGCTCCTCGGGGTCCAGGGCGATGTCCTCCACCGCGGTGATCCAGGCCCGGCTCCACCAGGAGCGCCCGAACGTGCTTCTGCCTCGCCGCGGCGGGAATGCCGGGAAACCCACCACCCGACCGTTGTCGATCACTGTGGGCTCCTCAGCTCGACCAGCTTCGCCAGTTCGGTATCGGACAGCTCGCTCAGCGCGACTTCCCCACCGCGGAGCACCGCATCGGCGAGCTTGCGTTTGCTCTGCAACAGGGTGGCGATGTGATCCTCAATGGTGCCTTCGGCGATCAGTCGGTGCACCTGGACCGGCCGGGTCTGGCCGATGCGGTACGAGCGGTCGGTGGCCTGTTCCTCGACGGCGGGATTCCACCAGCGGTCGTAGTGCACCACGTGGTCGGCGTGAGTGAGGTTCAGGCCGGTGCCCCCGGCCTTCAAGGACAGCAGGAACACCGGCACCTCGCCGCTCTGGAAGCGCTGCACCATCAGGTCGCGACGGCGCACCGGGATACCGCCGTGCAGCAACTGCACCGGCACGCCGCGGTCCCCCAGATGCCGTTCGATGAGCCGGGCCATCGTGACGTACTGGGTGAAGACCAGGATCGCGCCGTCCTCCGCGACGACCGTGTCGACCAGATCGTCGAGCAGGTCGAGCTTCTCCGAGCGCCCGGCCAGGCGTAGCCGGGTTTCCTTCAGGTATCGGGATTCGCCGAGGTATTGCGCGGGGTGGTTGCAGATCTGCTTCAGCGCAGTCAGCAGCTTGAGGATCAGCCCACGCCGGGCCATCCCACTGCTGGACCTGATCTGCGTCATGGTCTCGCACACCACCGCCTGGTACAGCGCCGCCTGCTCGTGGGTGAGCCCGACCGGGTGATCAGTCTCGGTCTTGAGCGGCAACTCGGGTGCCACGGTCGGGTCGGACTTGCGGCGGCGCAGCAGGAACGGCGCCACCAGTCGGGAGAACCGCTCGGCGGTCTCCGGGTTGCGGTCAGCCTCGATCGGCCCGGCCCACCGGGTCCGGAAGCTGCTCAGACTGCCCAGCAGCCCGGGGGTGGTCCAGTCCAGGATCGCCCACAGGTCGGACAGGCTGTTCTCGACGGGAGTGCCAGTCAGCGCGATCCGGACCCCGGCGGGGATCGTGCGTAGCGCTTTTGCGGTACCGGACAACGGATTCTTCACATGCTGGGCCTCATCGGCCACCACCAGATCCCAACGGCGGGAGCCGAGCACGTCGGCGTCGAGGCGCATCGTCGGGTAGGTGGTCAGCACGAACCCTTTGCTGAGCCGCGCCAGCGAACGCCCGCTGCCATGGAACCGGCGCACGGGGGTCCCTGGGGCGAACCGCTCAATCTCTCGCTGCCAGTTGCCGAGCACCGAGGCTGGGCAGACGACGAGGGTGGGTCCGGCCTGGCGGTGCAGGTGCAGCGCGATGACCATGATCGTCTTGCCGAGCCCCATGTCGTCGGCGAGGCAGCCGCCGAGCCCCAGCGACGTCATCCGGGACAGCCAGCGCAGTCCACGCAGTTGGTAGTCCCGCAGCGGGGCGGCCAGCGCGGCGGGCTGCCGAACCGGCTCGCCGCCGCCGTCCGGGTCGGCGAGCCGCTCCCGCAGCTCGGTGAGCCAGCTACTGGCCGCGACCTCGACCGGCTTCCCGTCGGCCTCGATGGTTCCGGTCAGGGCGGCGCTGACGGCCTCGATCACCGGCCGGGGGGCGAGCGCCCGCTCCCGCGCCTTCCTGGCCAGCGCCGGGTCGACCAGGGTCCACTGCCCGCGCAATCGGACGATCGGGCGGTGCGCCTGGGCCAGCAGGTCCAGCTCAGCTCTGGTGAGTGGCTCGCCGCGCAGCGCCAGCTCCCAGTCGACGTGCAGCAACTCATCGCCGTTGAAGAACGCGGGCACCTCCGCTCGTGGCCCTGTCGGGGCGCGGATGATGGCCTGCGCGGTCAGCTCCCGGGCCAGCTCCCGGGGCCAGTGCACCGCGACCCCTGCGCCGGCCAGCCGCTCCGCGCCGTCGCAGAGCAGCTCACCGACCTCGGTGTCGTCGAGGATCAACTCGTCCGGCACGGCTGCGTCGAGTAATCGCTGCAGGACCGGCCAGGCCCGCGCCGCGCGGCGCACGGCGAGCACCGTGTCGGTGCGGGCCTGGGGTCCGAATCCGCGGCTGGTACCCGCCCACAGCTCACGGGCATCGGTCATCAGCGTCGGGTCAGCGAGGCTGTGCACCTGCACGAGCGCCCAGAAAAAGCCGTCGTCGGGCATCTCCAGCCGCAGTGAGATCCGGACCCCGGAGTCGAGTCCGGCTGCGACCTCCGTCGCCCAGTCGCGAAGCTGGGTCACCCGCTGGGGCTCGACGGCGGCGAAGACCGGTGAGCCGGCGGTCCGCGCCGCCGGTGCCCGGGGTATCACGTCGGCCACCGCGTCGAGGAAATCCCGCACCAGGCGCTCCGGGTCCGGCAGCTCAGCCGCAACCCGGCCAGGCACCGGCACGGCCCGGGCAGATGGCGGCATGGCCGCGGCGAGGGCACGGATCCGCTCGACATCATCGGCGTCCAGCGGCCCGATCCGCCACGCGTCGAAGCCCTGATCCGACACCCCGGGCAGCAGTCGTCCCCGCGCGATGAGTTGCAGCGCGACCACCGTGGCCGCCCCCCAGAAGGCGGCGGCCGGATGCGCCCCCTTCGTCCGGCTCAGCACCGGTACCGCAGTCCCGACCGGCACCCGCAGCGCAGGCACGGTGCGCTGGCGCAGCACGCCACCGTGCGGTACGACGACGTCCAGCTCAGCCGGACACCCGACTCCGGAAGGCAGCTCGTGGCCGTCCGGGCTCCAGAAGGCCATCGTCGCGTTCCGGGGCGGGTCGGCAGCCTCGAACACCACCGCACATCGCATCAGCGACAAAGCCTGCTTAGCTGGTACCTTCGCCATCCCACGCTGTTCCGGTTCTCGGGCGGTCCGGTCCGGGCGTGCCGGGGATCCCCCAGATCAAGAGTTCTATCGTACGTCGCCGATGCGGACGGCCCGGCTACGCTCTCGACGCGGTATCAACCCCCGATATAGCTCATCTCTACCTTCGGGAGGCCGAGGGTGGCGCTCGTTCGCTGCGCCGAGTAACGGTCGGTCCGACGTTGCCAGACCCCCCTGATCATCGCATCGAGCTCGTCGTCGCTGGCGCCTCCTCGCAGTAGCGCCCGCAGATCGTGCCCGGCCCCAGAGAACAGGCAGGTGTACAACTCGCCCTTGGCGGAGAGCCGAGCCCGGGTGCACGTGCGGCAGAACGGCCGAGTGATCGACGTGATGACCCCGATCTCGCCGGCTCCGTCGAGGTAGCGGTACCGGGTGGCCACCTCGCCGGGGTAGCGGGGAGCCAGCGGCTCGATCGGCCAGATGGCGTTGAGGCGCTCGAGGATCTCCTCCGCCGGCACCACATCGTCCATCCGCCAGCCGTTGGTGCTGCCGACGTCCATGTATTCGATGAAGCGCACCACGTGGCCGTGCTCGCGGCCGAAGCCGGCCAGGTCAAGGATGTCCTGGCCGTCGTTCATGCCGCGCTTGACCACCACGTTGATCTTCACCGGGCTCAGGCCGGCCTCGGCCGCAGCCGCGATGCCGGCCAGCACCCGGGCGAGGGGGAGCCGCACGTCGCTGATCGCCCAGAACCTCGCCTCGTCGAGGGAGTCCAGGCTCACCGTGACCCGGGTCAGCCCGGCATCTCGCAACGCCTGCGCCTTGGCGGCCAGCAGTGACCCATTGGTGGTCAAGGCGACCTCCGCCAGGTCCCCGATGCCGGCTAGCTGCTCGACCAACCGCTCGATGCCGTGCCGGACCAGGGGTTCCCCGCCGGTGAGCCGCACCTTCCTGACCCCGAGGCGGGCGAAGACAGCCGCCACCCGGGTGATCTCCTCGAACGAGAGCAACTCCGAGTGGTCCATGAAGGGGAAGTCGGTGCCGAAGACGTCCCGGGGCATGCAGTAGCAGCAGCGGAAGTTGCACCGGTCAGTGACCGAGATGCGCAGGTCCCGCAGCCCGCGCCCGAACTGGTCGCTGACACTGGTCATCGTTACTCCGTTCACCGGTAGGTCATTCGTCCAGGCGGTCGTGCGGGTTCATCCACCATGGGAGGTCACCATCATCAGGTCAACGTCCCAGCGGTTGATGTTCATCCCAACTTCAGGGGTGGACTCCGGCCAGGGCGAAGAACTCCTGCCGCGACCGCGGATCTTCCCGCAGGGTGCCGAGCAGGGTGGAGGTGATGGTGCGGGAGCCGGTGGCCTGCACCCCGCGCAGCGTCATGCAGGTGTGCTCGGCCTCTATGACCACTCCGACGCCCTTGGGCTGCAGTTTCTCGTCGAGCAGGTCGGCGATCTGCTTGGTGAGGCGCTCCTGGACTTGCGGGCGGCAGGCGAACAGCTCGACCACCCGGGCGAGCTTGGACAGCCCGAGGATGCGCCTGCCGGGCAGGTAACCGACATGGGCGACGCCGACGAACGACAGGAGATGGTGCTCGCAGACCGAGCGGACCGGGATCGAGCGGGCGAGGACGAGCTCGTCGTACTCCTCGTCGTTGGGGAAGGTGGTCAGGTCGAATGGCCGCGGGGTGAACAGCTCGGCATAGGCGCGGGCCATTCGCCGCGGGGTGGACCGCAAGTGCTCGGTGTCGGTGCTGATGCCCAGCGCCTGCAAGAACACCGCGGCGGCCTGCTCGGCGGCGTCCAGGTCGAAGGGAGGGGCCTGGTGAACGATCCGAAGGGCTGGGGGGTGCTCGGTGGGGTCGTCCTCCGAGCAGGGGGCTGTGGTCATGTCAGCTACCACCGGCGCCTCGCTGGCCATGGGCCTCGTCCTCCCGGTCTAAGTTTTGCTCATATAGCTTGGTCTTATTCAGACAGTACCGTCAAGAGCTGCGATAGCAACGTTTACGTGTATCACCATGGGAGATACTGTGCTGGACGTGGATACGCCGCCAGACCAGGCCTGCGTGGCAGGGCCGCCCAAGGTCCGTGCCGTGGCCGCGGTCGCCGCCCTGCATGACGCGAGCCGTAGACGGCTTTACGAGTTCATCCGCCGGCAGCGGCGGTCGGTAACCCGGGAGGACGCTGCCAACGCGCTGGGGATCTCTCGCAAGCTTGCCGCATTCCACCTGGACAAGCTGGTGGAGGTGGGCCTGCTGCGCACCGGCGTGGCGGCTGGGGTAGGCCGTCGCGCGGTGGGGCGCCGACCCAAGGTCTACGAGCCCTCCGGGATCGACATCGCGGTCACTGTCCCAGACCGGCGGCCCGGCCTGCTGGCCGAAATCCTGCTCGACGCCGTGCTCGATGCCGAGGAGATCCCTGCCCGGTCAGCCGCCATTCGGGTCGCCCGCGAGCGCGGAATGCGGATCGGTTCAGCCGAACGGGACCAACTGCGACCCGGCCGCCTGGGCACCGAACGCGCGTTGAGCCTCGCCGAGGTGCTGCTCCAGCGCTACGGGTTCGAGCCCAGCCGGGAGGCCCCTACCGCGGTCCGGCTGCGCAACTGCCCGTTTCATCCGATCGTCCAGCGCTCCCCCGCGCTGGTCTGCGCCATCAACCACGCCTTCGTCACCGGGCTGCTGGAGGGATTGCAGGCCCACGGCGCCGAGGTCGTCCTCAGCCCCCGGCCCGGTGAGTGCTGCGTCGAGCTCCTTCCGCGCTGACCGGTAGGGTTTGGGGTCCGCCGGACACCCTGCCCGGCTTGCGGAGGACTGGGTCGGGATGAGTGCACCGGAGAGATACAGCACGGCGCTGAGGTGTGGTCCGTGTGGTCACCGGGCCATTCTGAGCCGGCGGGCAGCGCAACGCTTTGCCGAGGTGTCCGCTGGCCGCCTGATAGCGTTCTCGTGCCCCGGTCACCATCAGGCCTGGCATGTGTGTGCCCCGGACTTGGAGCTGCGCATCCGGCCGAGCCGTAACGGCTAGCACCGGCGCGGCCCCGGCGAAGACCGTGCCGCCTGATGCCGCCCCGGAGCAGCTTCCGGCGTCTCGGTGACGCTCGACAGCCGCTCGTTCCGGACTGCGGTCCAGGTCACGTGCCGACCGTGC
>DASTLT010000117.1:0-5771 GCA_035714625.1 Pseudonocardiaceae bacterium
CATCGGCCACCCCGACGCGGGGTCTGATCAGGCAACAACGGCTTCAGTCGAGCCCATTCCTCATCGGTCAGATCATGGCGATCAAGCACCCAGAAGATCTATCGTATCCGCCCACCGAGATCCACGGGACACGCTCTAACCCAACAGAACGGCCCATTCATCTACACCGCGACACGAACCGCGCACTTAAGGGCGATCGACCTCGGCTGACCGCGAGGATGTCACGTTTGCTCGCCTGGCGACGAGCGGCAGTTCGCGTTCCTGAACCGCTGCGGCAGCATACTCCAGAGCAGCCAGGATGTCGGCGGGCTCTAGTCAGGGAAGTCCTCCAGGATCTCCTGTGTATCACGGCGTTCCAGCCCGGCGAACATGAGGTTGCTCACCGCTGGCGCAGCCACCGCTGACCTACGAGGTGGATCTCGGCAAGGTCAGTCCAGCCGGACGTGGAGACCGCGACCTTGGCGAGCACGGGTACCGCTAGCGGCTGGTCCGGGTAGGTCTCCATCTGCTTGCCGGCGAACACGTAGGCCACCTGGTCGCCGCGTTCCCAGCGGATGGTGTACCCCTCCGGCAGGTACACCCAGCCCACCGGTGGTCTCGGTCGGGTTGCCCCGCCGCGGCTCATGTGGGGTTGTCCTCGTTCACCATGGGGATATCAAGCACGCGTTTCAGTGCATGGTCGGCCAGGTCGAGGAAGATGAGCGCTATCTCAATTTGTTCGCCTTGGGATAGTCTGTTCCCGGTAAGGCTCAGGCTGAACTTGTCACAAGCATCGGTCAGCGCGTTAAGCAGCGCACGATCCTCATCAGTCATGACTCAACAACCGGATTCCGGCCACAAACGCCGACTTGACGGTCTTGCCGCTGGCGATGTCAGGGCCATGTGGGTAGCTCATTTCGCGGCCCAACTGCCATCGCGGTGGCGAGCCGTCTGGCTCGTGCACCGGCGTGGCCCGGTGAGGGCAGCCGGATCGTCGTGGGGCGTTGCTCAGCCCGGGGGATATGCAGATTCCGCGGTGCCGGGTACTCGCCGTGGGGAGCGTCGGGATGCAGCGGGTGTACCAGGTCAAGCAGTGCCCGCAGCGTCGCTTGCGGCGGGCCCTCATAGGCCCATACCACGACCTCGGGAGCGAAGACGTCGAGCTCGCCGCGGTTCGGCGCCCTGGCTGCAATGATCCGGTCGAAGTCGCGGACGGTGACCAGATCGACGCAATGCGGCCATTCGTAGGCGGCGAGCAGGGCGGTAGGCCCAGCCTTGGGTCCGCAGCAGTACATGGTGAACCCGTCGGCCACCACGTCGAGCAGCAACTGCTCCACCTCCGGTGCCAAGCTCACCTGGCCGCCGGTTTCGATCATTCCTGCGTTCCCCCGAGGAGTGATGGATGTGGTAAGGGTCGGGATCAGGCTGTCTCAGTTCGAGATCGCTGACCCGTTGGGGGGACGGTGCCGTGGTTGTGGCGGACGTCAAGGCGACGATCATGGTCGGTGGTCGGACATTTCCCGGACATCTAGGTTGGCCGCCTGCCCATCGGCGCGCCAGGTTTCATACGGTTGCGCCGCGTGGTGCACTCATAGCCAGATGGCTCAGAGGGGTGATGAGGATGGCCGGTTCTGGCCCGCTTCCGCGGACGAGGCTGGAACAGCTCGTGCGTCAGTTACGGCGGACCAATGCCGAGTTCCGGAGAGACTTCGAACGTACCTCGGATCAACTCGAGGAACGGCTCACCGTGTCGACGCGGCAGGTGGGACGCTGGATGGCGGGTATCCTCGATGGTCTTCCGCACCCCGCCTCCTGCCGGGTTCTGGAGCAGATGTTCGGTGAGAGCGCCGAGCGGCTGTTCGGGCCGCCCGACCCCACGCCGTCCGTCGAGATCGTTAGGGTCGAGGTGCCGGAGCCGGCGGCGGTCGGCAGCGAGCCGGTGGAGAGTCTGGCAGTGCAGAGGGAGGTGACGATGGCCGCCGCCGAGTCGGCCCGCTTCGGGCAGTTCGTTGAGCAGTCCAACGTCGGTCCCCACACCCTGGAGCAGTTCCACGCGGACCTCGCCCGGATCGTGACGATCTACCCGAACCGGCCCGTCTACCCGATATTCGTCGAGCTGCGCGCGCTGCGAAACCGGGTGTTCCAGTTGCTGGAGGGCCGCCAGCACCCGGAGCAGAGCCGTGAGCTGTACCTGGTGGCCGGGGTGTTGTGTGGGGTGCTCGCCAATGCCTCGTTTGACCTGGGCTGGTTGCCCGAGGCCGAGACCCAGGCCCGCACCGCATTCCTGTGTGCCGAGCTGGCCGGGAGCAACGCGCTGCGCGTCTGGGTGCGGGGCATGCAGAGCCTGGTGGCCTACTGGGACGAGCGTCCCCGCGCCGCGGTCGAGCTGGCCGCCGACGGCTGGCGCTACGTCCCGGAGGTCGGGACGGCCCGCGTCCGGCTGGCCTCGATCGAAGCCCGGGCGCAGGCCCGGCTGCGCGACCAGCGCGCCACTGAGAATGCGTTGGCCCGTGCCGAGCAGTCCCGCGACGAGGTCGCAGGGTCGGACGACCCCGGCGGGATGCTCGCCTTCCCCGTCGCCAAGCAGAGCTGTTACGCCGCGACCGCGCGGCTCTGGCTGGGCGGGCCCGACAATTACGCCCGCGCGGAGCGGGAGGCCGAACACGCCGTCCAGCTCTATGCGGCCGACCCGGCGGAGCAGTGCCGTCTCGGCGAGCTATGCCTGGCCCGGCTGGACCTCGCTGCTGCCCGGCTCGGCCGAGACGACCTTGACGGCGCTGCTGAACAACTTCAGGACGTGCTGGCCATCGCGGCCCAGCGCCGCACGGACAGCGTCGCGCGCCGCCTGAACCAGGTGGGCCGCGCGCTGCAGCGGCCGAGATACCAGACCAACGCACTCGCGGTCGAGCTGCACGACCAGATCCGCAGCTTCACCTCGTCGCCCCCAGCTCCCCCAGCGCTGCCGGGAGCGGGTGAGTGAGCGCGTCGGCCACGGTCGGGCTGCTGCACCCCGGCCGGATGGGTGCCGCCATCGCCGTCCAGATCATGACCAACGGCCACACTGTGCTGTGGTGCCCCGACGGCCGGAGTCCGGCCACTCATCACCGGGCCGAGCACGCGGGACTGCGCCCGGCCCCACTCGGGCAGCTACTCGCGGACAGCGGAATCGTCCTGTCGATCTGCCCACCCGCGGTGGCCGAACAGATCGCCACCGAGGTCGCCGAGGTTGGCTATTCCGGTATCTATGTTGACGCGAACGCGATCAGTCCCGCGCGCCTGCACCAGATCACCGTACGGCTCACCGAAGCGGGGGCGGTGGTCGTCGACGGATGCATCTTCGGATCGCCGCCCGGCGGGCAGCCCCACGGCGGGCAGCCCTCCGCGCGGCTCTACCTCGCCGGAGCCCCGACCGCAAGCCGCCGGGTCGCGGGCCTGCTCACCGGGACCCTCGCCGAACCTGTCCTGCTCGACGACCACCCGGGCCAGGCCAGCGCCCTGAAGATGGCCTTCGCGTGCTTCCAGCGGACCAGCCGGGTGGCCGCCGCGCTCGCCCATGCCCTCGCCGACGACCACCACGTCACCGAAGCCCTGCTCACCGAGGCGGAGCGGATGCCCCGCGACATCCTCGCCAACCGCGACTACCTGCCCAGCGTCGCTGCCCGTGCCTGGCGTTGGGCACCGGAGATGCATGATGTCGCCGACGCCCTGGGTGCCCAGTATCTGCCCACCGCCCTCACCCTCGCCACCGCCGACGTCCTGCAGCAGTGGGCCGATCTCCCCGCCGACCAGCTCACCGACCTGACCAGCGTCCTGCGGCAGCTCCACGCATCCCCTGAATGACCCTGGGCTACTCGACCGGCTGTGGACGAGGTGGGCGACGAGGAGTCCTGCGTGGCTTGCGATCGCGTGAGTTAGGGTCACGCACGTCATCGGCTGACTGACTACTCGGCGCAGCCCGGGGGCGCGGTTGATACCTCAGCTCGATCCGGCCACTGGTCACTTTCCCCCAGGGCGGTACAGTGCGACGCTTGATGACGTAACAACACGGTTCGTCGAACATCCATTTGCGGGTTGAGGACCTCGCTGCAGTCCTTCCAACACTGCCAGCATGTTCACCAGTCGCCGGTGGAGTCGACCCGGCGTGTCTCGTCGTCAGACTTATGACGCAGGGCCGGGCGATGGCTTGCAGTGCACCCCGACTCGCCTGGGCTGCGGAAGGGTACAAACTTACTACGGCGTTGGCCAACACAGGGCTCGGACGTCCGGCGTCGTAGACTGTCAGTCCGCAGAGTTACTGTACGGTCTTCGGCAATGCACAACCCCGGTGCCTGCGCAGGCCGACGGAGTTTGGCCGCACTCTGAGCCAGCCCTCCCTCCCGTCGCACCTACCGGGCCAGAGCCAAGAAGGGAATCGCGAGTGCGACTGGTCGAAGCCCACATCACCAACTACCGCTCGATCGAGGACTCCGATGAGTTCGCCGTCGAGCCTGACGTCACCTGTCTGGTCGGCAAGAACGAGTCTGGTAAGACGGCGACGCTGCGTGCGCTCTACCGGCTCAACCCCGTCGAGTCATCTGCGAAGTTCGACGAGGTCATCGACTTCCCGGCGAAGCGCTCGAAGGAGCGCAAGCAGAAGGCAACCCCGCAACTCATCCCGGCCGTCCAGGCAACCTTCGAGCTCACCGACGACGAGGTCGCACTCGTCACGGAGCACTTCGGTGCCAATGTGCTCACGAGCCGCTCGATCGTCATGACCAAGGGCTACCGGAGGCCCGGAGGCAGTTCGACTACCACTACGACGAGCAACAGATGCTCCGGCACCTGATGGGCCGGTTGGACCCGACGTCAAAGCAGACGATCGCGCCCACGAACTCCGTCGAGGAGTTCACCAAGGCCCTGCGTGCTCTCCCGGACCGCCGGCCGCAGCGACGACGTTGCTGGAACAGCTGGACGATTGGGGCGGCGCTACCTGGGACTGCCTGCACAGTTTGATCAATCCGAAGTTATCCAAAGTTTGTTTACTTCGACGACTACGACTCGATGACCGGCAAAGTCTCGATCCCCGACCTGATCCGCCAACGCGACCAGAGTACCCTGACGCGAGGCGAGACAGCCCTGCTCAGCCTGCTCGGAATGGCTGGCGCGGACCTGGAGGACTTCCGCGACGCCGATAGTCACGAACGACTCATTCGGGAGCTGGAGAATGTGAGCGCGGGTATCTCCGACGAGGTGTTCGAGTACTGGTCGCAGAACACGGAGCTCGCGGTCAAGCTGCAGGTGCTCCAGCCGGAAGCCGGCGCACCCGCGCCGCTCAACGAGGGACCGATCCTGCAAATCCGTGTCGAAACAGGCGTCACCGCGCATCAGTTCCCCTTGACGAACGTTCCCGCGGGTTCGTCTGGTTCTTCTCCTTCCTGGCCTATTTCACCGAACTGGAGGAGGCCGCCAACCAGGACCTGGTCCTGCTGCTCGACGAGCCGGGATTGTCACTGCACGCTCGCGCCCAGCAAGACCTGCGTAAGTAGTCGGGAATCTTGTGGCTGACTGCTCGCGACACGCTGGGCCGTGGTGCGTGATTCGGCGGTTGTGATGGTGTTCGGTGTGCTTCTGTGACGGTCCCGGCTGGTGTTGTCGCGGAGGCGGATGCTGACGCTTGGCTGAGGGATGCGCTGGCTCGGGCGTTGGAGGCGAACGAGCGCTGGGAGCAGTTGGCCGGGGAGTTGCGGGCAGAGAACGAGCGGCTGCGGGCGGAGAACGAGCGGCTGCGGGCGGAGAACGAGCGGCTGCGTGAG
>DASTLT010000118.1:0-10267 GCA_035714625.1 Pseudonocardiaceae bacterium
CAGGTCGATGTGTTGAACGGATTGATCAACGGTATCAAGGCGGACACCGGCACGATCAGCCCACTGGTGGACCAGATCAATGCGAATGCTGCCGAAATCCGCCGCAGCCCGGTGGTGCTCGACACGGCGAACGCCGGGGTCCTGCACCAGATGGCGGCGGCCAGGGCACTGACGCCTCCGGGTACCGCAGGGGTGCCGGATGTCAGTACTCTGCTACCGCAGTTGCAGGGGCTGGTCGGCGGTCCACTTCCCGAAGTGCCGCTGACCAACCCGCTGCCACTGCTGGGGCTCCCGCTGCTGGACCTGCCCCTGCTGAGTGACACCGGCTCCCTGCTCTCGCTAGTGACGCGGTAGCTGGGAGAGGAGTCCCTCCAAAGGCACCATCGGGAATCCGGGAGTGTCAGCCTGGCTGACACTCCCGGATTCTTTCCGCCGCCGTTCGGGTCGCGTGTGCTGGCGGGCTTACTTGGGCAGCACGCGGAACGATGCGGTGATCTGGTCGAAGGTCGGAGCGGATGCCTGGAACTTCTCAATCGGCAGGGACTGGAAGACGAAGGTGAGCATGGTGTTGCCCTTGAACAGGAAGAAGTGGGAGTGGGCACCCTGCTGACCGTTGGTCTCATCCTTGAATGAATAGAAGTACCAGTAGCCGGGCAACCCGCCCAGCTCGATCTGCTTCGGGGGGACAAGCATCTTGGCCGTCTTGTTGGCGCCCACGATCTGGTCGGTTAACTGCTTGGCCGCCGGAATTTCCTGCTGGCCTATCTGCATCGGCAGCTCGACGGCGCGCACCAGGAAGGAGTCCTGTGGCCCGTTGGCAGCGAGCAGCAGGACCTGGGGGTCTTGGGTGGGTAGCTTTGTCCAGGAGGACGGATACGACAGGGTGAAGCCCACCTTATCGTTGCGGAACTCGGTGAAGCCGGCCGGCTTCGCCACCGCCGGTGAGTTGACCGGGTTGCCCTGTGTGGGTTCCTGGAAGCCCAGGAGCCGCGGTCCGTACAGCGCCGCGAGAATCGCGAGCACGATCACCACCACCACTCCGGCAATGATGATCAACAGCCGCTTCTTGCTGGTGGCTGTCGACGGGGGACTGTCCTTTTCCAGTACCGGGTTAGTCATGCTCGCCACTTCCCTCAGATCGTAAGCGTGTGTAGCGTGTGCGTCGGCAGGCCATCGCGTGATACGTCCTTTGCGCAGGAGTCGGGGGCACGGAGGAAGCATGTTACTGGTATCGGGTCAGGGTGGGGACGGCGACCTCGATATTTGGTGCCGCCATCAACAACTGCCCGGGAGGGGTCGGCGTATGGTGGTCTCTGGGGGCAAGGTCCCTGCCGCTCGGACTGAACCACCCGCACCTTATGCTCCGACCTGACCTGCGGGCACCCAGTCCTGCGGGGGAGAGCTGGGTAGATCATGACCTTCCTCGCGGTCTCTGCCAACGAGACCACTTTCTGGCTGGTGGCAGGTGTGGTGGGGGCCGTGCTGGTGCTCGGCGTGCTCGCGTTGGTCACAACTCTGCTGTACCTGGTGCGTTCAATCAGCCTGAGCATGCGGCAATTACAGGAGGTGACCCAGGTGCAAGCCGCCCAGGTGCAGGCCGCCCAAGCCCAGGTTGCCCCGGCACCGGGCACTGAGGGAGACCCGGCGGACCGCGAGCCCGGTGGTCCCAGCAAGAGCTGAGTTCCGGCCAGACCTGGGCTGGGTGCGGGGGACTCTGCCGAGGGCCGAGTGCTGCCTATATCACGTGCCACTGGGGTGAACCGAGCGCGCTCGCGAAACGAAGACCTCACGTACATGAAGGCGGATGACGCCCACGAGGTCTGCGCGCGAATCGGTGGGCAGTCATGATCAAATGGAGGACTCGCAGATGACTGTCGATCCAGAGGTGAAGTTCGGGATCAGGGACGGAGGTCGCACCGGCGCGAAGACGCTCGAGCAGAAGTTCTCGCTCGTCGCCGGCCTGGTCTATCTGGGTATTGGGCTGGTGGGTTTTGTCGTGACGGGGTTCAATGACCTGGTCGGCACGAGCAACGAGGCATTCCTCGGGATCTTCGCGCTGAATCCCTTCCACAACATCGTGCACATCGCCATCGGTGCTCTGTGGCTGCTGGCCGCTTTGGCGCTCACCCCACCCGCCACGGAAGGTGTGAACTTCGCGATCGGTGGGATCTACCTGCTCGCCGCGGTGCTGGGGTTCCTTGGCTACCTCGCGCTGATGAACGTCGGTAACCATGCCGACCCGGACAACTTCCTGCATCTCGGGACCGGCCTGGTCGCCCTGTTGTTCGCCGGCCCTTTGCGGGTCCTCGGAGGTCGATCCTTGACGGCCTAGCTGCCGAACACTGAACCGCCGGAGGTGGTGACCGCGGTGCTGAGGCGCACCACGGTCACCACCTCCGGCGTATCCCGCCGTCGGTAGGGTGCGAGCCAACGGGCGCGGTGCCCGCCTCGTCAGGCGCCAGGGACGGCGGGGCCTGCCGCAGACAGGAGGTTCGGCGTGGCGCTCGTCGTCCAGAAGTACGGCGGATCCTCGGTGGAGAACGCCGAGCGGATCAAGAAGGTCGCCGAGCGGATCGTCGAGACCCGCAACGCAGGCAACGAGGTCGTGGTCGTGGTGTCGGCGATGGGGGACACCTCCGACGAGCTGCTCGACCTCGCCAACCAGGTCTCGCCCGAACCACACCAGCGCGAGCTGGACATGCTGCTCACCGCGGGTGAGCGGATCTCCAATGCGCTGGTGGCGATGGCCGTGCTGGCCAAGGGGGTGGACGCCCGCTCGTTCACCGGCTCCCAGGCGGGTGTGATCACCACCGCCGCGCACGGCAAGGCCCGCATCATCGACGTGACCCCCAGCCGGGTCCGCGAGGCGCTGGACCAGGGGGCGGTCGCGCTGGTCGCCGGCTTTCAGGGCGTGGCGCAGGACACCAGGGACGTCACCACCCTGGGCCGGGGCGGCTCGGACATCACCGCGGTCGCCCTCGCCACCGCGCTCAAGGCCGACGTGTGCGAGATCTACACCGACGTCGACGGCGTCTATTCCGCCGACCCACGCATCGTGCCCAACGCCCGCAAGCTGGACACCATCACCCACGAGGAGATGCTGGAGATGGCGGCGTGCGGGGCGAAGGTGCTCATGTCGCGCTGTGTCGAGTACGCCCGGCGCAACGGGGTCACCGTGCATGTGCGCTCGTCGTTCAGCCGCAAACAGGGCACCCTGGTGTCCGGCTCAGTGGAGGATCTGCCCGTGGAACAGGCCCTGCTCACCGGTGTCGCGCATGACCGGTCCGAATCGAAGATCACCATCGCCGGGGTGCCGGACGAGCTCGGCAAGGCCGCGGCGATCTTCCGCGTGATGGCCGATGCTGAGATCAACATCGACATGGTGCTGCAGAACATCTCGCACAGCGACACCGGGCGCACCGACGTCACCTTCACCCTGCCCAAGCTCGACGCGCCGATCGCGGTCAAGGCGCTGCGCGCGGTACAGGCCCAGATCGGTTTCACCGACGTGCTCTGCGACAACCATGTCGGCAAGGTGTCGCTGATCGGCGCGGGCATGCGCTCGCATCCCGGGGTCACCGCCCGGTTCTGCGAGGCACTGGCCGAGGCGGGAGTCAACATCGAGATCATCAACACCTCGGCGATCCGGATCTCGGTGCTGGTCCGCGATGTGGACCTGGACCGGGCGGTGCGCGCGATCCACGAGGCGTTCGATCTGGGTGGCGACGAGCAGGCCGTCGTCTACGCCGGGACGGGACGATGAACCCGCCGACGCTGGCCGTGGTCGGCGCGACCGGCGCCGTGGGCACCGTGATGCTCGATATCATCAACTCCCGGCCGCGGGTGCCGTGGGGTGAGATCAGGCTGATCGCCTCGCCCCGATCGGCCGGCCGCAGGATCGTGGTGCGGGGCGAGGAGCGCACCGTCCGGGCACTGTCCCTCGAGGCGTTCGACGGGGTGGACATCGCGATGTTCGACGTCCCGGACGAGATCTCCGCGCAGTGGGCCCCGGTGGCCGCGGCGCGCGGCGCGGTTGCGGTGGACAACTCCGGCGCCTTCCGGATGGACCCGGACGTGCCGCTGGTCGTCCCCGAGGTCAACGCCGCCGCCTTGGTCCACCGGCCGAAGGGGATCATCGCCAACCCCAACTGCACCACGCTGTCGATGATGGCCGCGTTGGGTGCGCTGCACCGCGAGTTCTGGCTCACCGAGCTGGTGGTGGCCAGCTACCAGGCCGCCTCGGGGGCCGGCCAGGCGGGCGTGGACCGGCTGTATGCGGAACTGGCCGCGGTGGCCGGCCGGCACCTCGGGCTGTGCTGCGGGGATGTGGCCGAAGCGCTGGCTGCGGCGGGCCTGCGGCCCGCCGAGTCACCGTTCCCGGCGCCGTTGGCGCTCAACGTGGTGCCCTGGGCCGGGTCGCTCAAGGCCGACGGCTGGTCGTCTGAGGAACTCAAGGTCCGCAACGAGTCGCGCAAGATCCTCGGCATCCCGGAGCTGAAGGTGTCGGCCACCTGCGTGCGGGTCCCGGTGGTCACCACGCACGCGCTGGCGGTGCACGCGGTGTTCGCCTCGCCGGTGACCGTCGAGCAGGCCCGGAAGGTCTTCGCCACCCAGCCCAGCATCGTGCTGCGCGACGACCCGGCGTCCGGGGTGTGGCCCACTCCGGCGGCGGTGGTGGGCACCGATCCCACCTACGTCGGCCGGATCCGTCAGGCCCTGGACTTCCCGAACACCCTGGACTTCTTCGTCTGCGGGGACAACCTGCGCAAGGGCGCCGCCCTGAACACCTACGAGATCGCCGAGGCGCTGGCCGCCGCCCCGTGACTGGCGGAGGTTTCCCCGGCGGCGATGGAATCGCTGACTCTACGGGCGAAGGTGTCTTCGGTGACTCCGGCCTCGTTCACCTTCCACCAGTCGTAGTGCTCCGATCCCTGCGCTGCCGTCGCGGCCCGAACCACGTCGTTGACGAGCTGCCCGGCCATCGACTCCAGATCGTTCGTGCTCACCTCGTTCGGATGCTCCCGCCCGGCGAGCAGTGTCACCGCCCAGGCCCCGCAGCGCTGCACCGGATGGCCGGTCAGCTCCAAGCGCACGGTCGTCACCGGCGCCGTCATCGCAACCAGCCGAAACCCTGGTTGGTAGCCAGCCCGATCCCACCCACGTACAACGCATCCAACAGCATCGGAGCGGCAGTGACTTGGACCCGGATGGTGGCCCCGATACGGGGCTTTCCCTGCACCTCGAACCGGCGTCGCGGACCGACATCCAGCACCTCGAGGTCCACCTCGTTAAGCAGCCCCAGCACATCAGCCCGGTGGACGAGATTGTGCCTTAGACGATCCTGGTACAGCTCGTGGTCCGGCAGGATGTACTCGTCCTCATACCGGAGCAGCACCGGGGTCTGGGATGCGAAGACGGCCTGCCCTGCCTGGTGGTCGGGGATGTCCTCCAACTGCACACCCTTGACCGTCAACCCCACGCTGCCCCACTGGATCTCGCTGCGCCCCGCGAGCCCGGCCAGCAGCGCCGCCGCGATCCGCGGCACCGGCGAGCCGAACCACACCGACCCGCGGTCGGACGTGGTGTACACCCCGGGACGGCGCGGCGCGCCCTGAAACAGTGGCGGCGACACCCCTAACGGCACCAGCAGGCTGCCCGCCCAGCCGTGATCGTGAAGCTGGGTGGCGAGCTGCTCGTCCTGGCTGCGAATCAGCGCGTACCCCACGGCGCGGGCCGGGCTGTGCACCTGCGCCCATGGGATGCCCGCCGCCTGAGCAGCTACGTCAACACGAACCTCACCTGCACTCCTTTCTCATCGGTAGAACATGTCCGGTCAGTTACTACCAGCACCCTCTGACACTCCGTGTCCGACTCCACGATGGGCGGCGCGGCCGCACTGACCGGTCCATTACTGACCGGTCAGTTACTGACCTCCCCTCGATGCTGCCGAAGGCCGCCGGTGATGTGCCGGGTGGGCGCGGACTGCGAAGGATGGCGGGCGCACGGCCCTGGCGAGTCCGGAGCCGTGTGGGGATCAGCACCTCATCGAGGTGGTGTCGCCACCCACCTGTGATCTTTCCGGCCATGTTTCTATCCCTCACACGGGTGGTCACGGCTCCGCGTCGAGCAAGACGGCAGCCGTGAACGCCGCTGTTTCTGTCCTTCCAGGGGTGATGACGGACGCGCGGATCGGCAGTTCCCGATGCCCCCGGTCGAGTTGTGCTGCCGCTTGCGGTGCTGCGAGATCAGGTAGCCCGAATCCACGCCCAGCGGCGGGCCTGCCAGTTCACCGCAGTGGCCGCCGACCTGCCGGGGCTGATCCGGAAACACCGCGCTCGCCACCGGGACCGACCACGCCGAGCTGCTGGATTTGGCCGTCTACCTGCATGTGCACGTCACCCACCTGTGGCTGGTCCACGCGGCCGCACCCGATGATCTAATCCGCCGGGGCATCTTCCTGGCTCGCTGCCTTGCGCAGGATCGCGACGAGGTGACTGTGCTCGCCGTGGCCGGGTTCAGTGTGGCCGACGTGCTGCTGATCGGCGGGGCGTTCACGTCGGGGCGGACCGTACTCAACTCGCTCACCCTGCCGCTGCCGACAGCCGAGACTGCAGGTCTGGTGGGCTTGGTCACCGCAGGCCATGCCGTGGCCGCTGCTGCGGAGTTGACTGGGCGGTTCGGGGTAGCCGGTGAGGTGGACTCGCTGGGGTTCGTGCACACCCCGACCGATGCGGGAACGAACGTACCGGATGTGGCTGGCCTTGGAGGCAGAGGACCCGGACCGGGCGGTGAGCGTCGCTCAGGACGTGCAGCCTGAACGTCACCCCTTTCCGTCGATCAGGGTCCTCTACTGGGTCAACTATGGCCGGGCGCTGGCCCGGTTGCGGGGACGCCAGGACGACGCCGTGCGGGCGCTGCGCACAGCGGAGGACATCTTCTCCACCAAGGTGCGCCGGGACCCGATTGTCCGCGAGACGCTCACCGAGCTGCTTCCCCGCACCCGCCGCGACTCACCCGCCGGGCAAGAGCTGCACGCGATGGCATATCGGGCCGGCTTGCCGGTGTAGTCCTTCTGGGTGGCCCGTTGGATCCCGCGCTCAGCGAGCACGACCGGCTCATCCTGGAGTCCCTCGACAGCACCCGGCGCGACCAGCTGGCGCTGCTGCTCGCCGCGCTCGGCGACATCCCGGTCTCCGACGTCGAGCGGCGCAGCCTGGAATGGCTGGCTGGCTGGGAGCGCCACACCGTCGAGAACCTCACCGCGGTGATCACCCGCGCCCGGCGGGCTGGCAGGACCCGTCACGCGAGCCGCTGACGGTATGTCGGAGTTGCCCCCGGTGCACCTGACCGGGACGCCGGGCAGCTAGCCTGGCGCCCGCACCCCCACCGAGGTGTAGCCGCCCCGGGGCGACGACCCCGGGGCATCGGCGGGGGCTACCTCGGTGAATGAAGGGTGCTTCGGTGGACGCTGAGGAAGCGCGCACGATCGGCCAGCAACTGCGGCGGATCCGGAAGTCCCGGGGCAAGTCGCGGCGGGTGCTCGCCGAGCTGGCGGGGATGAGCCGGACGACCCTGCAGCGGATCGAGAGCGGGCAGCGGGCACTGGATAAGCGCTCAGAGGTCGTTGCGCTGGCCAACGTGCTGCAGATCGCGCCCTCGGAGCTGACCAAGCTGCCAATACCTGCCCCCGCCAATGGGGACAAGGACACTGCAGTGAAGGCGGTTCGTCGGGCGTTGACCGCGGTCAGCCGCAACAGGTTCAACGGTGAGGTGCTTCCGGTGGAAGTGCTGAAAACCAGGGTGCAGGCGGTGCTCGTCGCCGGGCGGCAGTGCCGACAGGCCGAGGTCGGCGCCACGCTGCCCGCACTGACCCTGGACCTGCACACCAGCATCGCGGCCGGTCGAGATGTGGCCGAGTTGCTTGACTTGGCGGTACTGCTGCACACGCAGGGCAGCCACGCCTGGCTGAAGGTCATGGGCGCCTCGGGGGACCTGCGCTCGCTAGCCGCCTTACTGGCCCACCATGCAGCCGAGGATCGCGACGAGCCGACCGCGCTGGGCCTTGCCGTGTGGGGCGACGCGTTGGCGATGCTGGCCGAAGGTGACTTCGACCTTGCCCAGGATGAGCTGGACGCGGTGACCGTCCCCACGAACAGCCCGGAGTCCATGCAGATGGCGGGAATGCTCGCCTTGTGCCAGTCACTGGTGGCGGCAGCCGACAGGCGGCCGGCTGACGCAGACGCTGCCCTGGAGTACGCTGCCGAGCTGGCGGAGCACACCGGGGAGGGCAACGCCTTCTCGTTAGGTTTTGGGCCCACCAATGTGGGTTTGTGGCGGATGGCCGCGGCGTTGGAGGCCGGGGACCACGAGCAGACCGCCCGCATTGCGGAGGGTTTACGCCCGGATGCGCACCCCAACCTGTCCCGGCAAGCCGCGTACTGGATCGACTACGGCCGGGCGCTGGCCCGGCTGCGGGGACGCCAGGATGACGCCGTGAAGGCGTTCCGCCGCGCCGAAGTGATCTGTCCGCTCCACATGCTGCGCAACCCGTTTGCCCGCGACGTGCTCGCCGAGCTGCTCACCCGGGTGCACCGGGGCTCCCCAGTCGACCGGGAGCTGCGGGGGATGGCCTATCGGGCTGGCCTGCTGGTGTAGGCCATTCGGGGGGCTGGTCCATTTCTGTGCCACACCCGCTGCTGTTGCTCGGCCACCCTCGTGGCCCTGCCCGTGGCAGGCGGGTAGTCGGTGAATCGCTAACGAGGTGAGGGGACAAGGCGATGGATGACATCGTGATGCAGCGGGACAACGAGCAGGGCCGGGTGGTGGTCCCCGGTACGCGCACCGACGATGGTGAGCGGTGCGCGTTGGTGGTGGTGTGTGAGGTCGGCCGGACGTGGGCGTTCTACCCGCACGGCGCGGCCCAGCTCGGGGTGCGGGTCTCCGGCGCCGACGCGGTGAAGGTAGCCCGCCGGATCCTGGCTCCCGAATCATGACCGCCCGCGCCCCCGACCCCGACCAGGCCAGCACGGTCTCGCCCGACAAGAAACTGCCCGATGGCCGGTGGGCACCCGGCACCCTGGTGATGACCCCGCACGGACAGCGGGGGCGGGTCCTGCCCTACACCACCGAGCACCCCAGCCAGTACGGCAACTCGGTCTTCGTGCACCTGCTCGCCCGACCCGAACGCCCCTGGCAATTATGGGACAGCTCGGAACTGACCGCCGTCACCGACGACGACCCGACCAACCCGCCCCGCTAAGCCCCGGCCGGTCGCCGGTCGAGCCCCATCAGCCGGAAGCGCTCCCGTGACACCGCTTCCGCCTCGTTGCTCCCGGCGGCCGGTCGACCCAGGAAAATCCATGATCACCGAACGGGCCTGACCGCCTAGGGCCCCTCGGTCCCTAGAAGTTCTACACTTGAGCAGAGTTTTCTGACCGCGTAACGTCTCGCGTGCCCGCTCCACACTTGCAGGCAGATGAACCTGACCAGCCACTTTGGGTGGCACGGCCGGTTGCGGTGTCGACCGGACTTCGGCGTAGCGGGTGGCGGCGGTCTGCCGATCATGACCGCGAGTCCCTGTGAGCTTGGTCTGAAACAGGAGTAAAGATCACGCAGGGACGCGTTCAGGTTCCGCCCGAGGTCAGGCTCGGACCGGTCACGATCACGCAGGAACCGGAACTCTTGCACCCCAGGTGAGTTGCGGCTCGGCGGTCTGAGACGACGCCTCACTGGCTCACTAGCGGACGCTCTCCAGCCGAATCGCAGTTTCTGGGGCTCGAAAACAGCCGTTCGGAACAGCCGTTCGGAGCCGAATTGCACTTTTGGGACGTTCGGGAAGGCCATTTGGAGCCGAATTGCACTTCTGGGTCGCCGCCGCTCACGGGCGGAGCGTGTGGGTGCCGTCGGGGAGGCGGCGGGTGACGCCTTGGCGGGCGAGGTGGGCCATGAGCGGGACAATGACGCGGCGGGTGGTGTCCAGCGCCTGGCGGGCCTGGCTGAGGGTGAACGGGCTGGGCAGCGCGGCCAAGTGGGCGGCGGCAGCGTCGTCGGCGCCGGGGGCCAGGTAGATCCCGTCGGCAATCTTGATCAGGTCACCGGCCCGGACGGCGGCGGCGAGCTGTTTGGGACCGAGCCCCAGCTCGGTGAGCCGGGCCACTTCGGGGGCGGCGAAGGGCCGCTCGGCCAGCTCGGCGCGGACCTGGTCGACGGCCCGCTGGACGGCGGGCGGCAGTCCGGGATCGGGATGCCCGGTGGGCCCCCGGCCCTC
>DASTLT010000119.1:0-55009 GCA_035714625.1 Pseudonocardiaceae bacterium
GCCGCCCACTCCGACTCGTAGTCCCCCACGTGATCCCGGACCAGCCGAACCGCCTTCGCCCTGGTCTCCTTGTCGAACCTGCGTGGCATCGCGCCATCCTTCCCAACTTGGGAGGTGTGCACGAAACCCGGGATGGTTCACAGCCGAACCCGAGGAGTCCCGTGAGCCGACCCCTCCCGGATGCACTGGCCGCAGTGGACGTCATCGCCCACCACCTGGCAGACCCGCTCACCATCCCGACGGCCCCCACCGCAAAAAGCAGGGGTCGCCGCCGCCCGCAGTCGCTGGCCGGGGGTGCGGCCGGCATCGCCCTGCTGCACATCGAACGCGCCCGCTCCGGACACGGCGACTGGGCCACCGCGCACGCCTGGCTGGCCGCCGCCGCGCGCGACGAGCTCAGCGCCGGCCCCAACGCCGGTTTGTTCTTCGGCGTCCCGACCCTGGCCTTCGTCACCCACGCGGCAGCCGACGAGCCGGGCAAGCTCACCCGGGCGCTCGCCGATCTCGATGAAAGCACCGTCGCCCTCACCCGCCGGCGTCTCGATGCGGCCCACGCCCGCCTCGACCGTGGCGAGCGCCCGGTGCTGGCCGAGTTCGACCTGATCCGTGGGCTGGGCGGCCTGGGCGCCTACCACCTGCGCCGCCACCCGCACCACGACATCACCCGCGCGGTGCTGGCCTACCTGGTCCGGCTCACCGAACCCCTACCCAGCCGCGCGGACGGGCTGCCCGGCTGGTGGACCGACGTCTCCCCGAACGGCGACTCCTCGCCGGACTTCCCCGGCGGGCACGGCAACGCCGGGCTGTCCCACGGCATCGCCGCCGGCTTGGCGCTGCTGTCCCTGGCGCTGCGGCGTGGGGTCGTCGTGGACGGACACACCGACGCCATCGGTCGGATCTGCAGTTGACTGGACACCTGGCAACAGCACGACCCCGCTGGCCCGTGGTGGCCCGGGATCCTCGAGGCCGGTCTGTGCCACGGCCTGGCCGGGGTGGTCCAAGCCGCCTGGCGGATGGCCGCCGACGCCGCCACCCCCCAGCTCGCAACCGAACTGCCGCACCTGACCGCCAGGCTGCTCACCTTCCTGCGCTGCACCCCCAAGGACAGCGAGTTCCTCGACGGACACGCCGGCATCGCTCTGGCGCTACACACCGCCGCAACCGGCACCAGCACGACGCAGGACACGAGAACGTTCATCCATCGGGGACTCGACAGCCTCCAGCAGACTGGCCGGATCGCGCGGTGGGTGCAGACCAGCTACGAACCCGAGACCTACGCCTTCGGCACCACACCGGAGAACAGCCCGAACGGTGTCGCCCGCCCCGGCATCCGCACCAGGGCACCGGGCAGTGCTTCCATGCGGCCGGCTAGCACCGGGCTGGCCACGGCAATCGCCCTCCGCAACCCTAGCTCTGTTCCCAGACCTGTTCGATCCAGGTGCACCACGGCTCGACGTCGGCGTCGAGGTCCGGGTCCGGCCAGGGCCGGGGAACCACCTCGCCCGTGCTCACGCCTTCGACGCCGGTGGGCTCATCCCGGACGCACCCCCCACGACGAAGGGTCCTGAGCCGCACCGGCTCAGGACCCTTCGTGCTGTCTCGGGGACAGGCCCCCGGGGGGAGAGGGCTCAGTCGGCGTTCACGCCGCCCTCGGCAGCGGCGCTGCCTTCGGCTCCTGCCAGGTCGACCGGGGGCGCGTCGGGCACCCGCAGCGGCTTGGGCTCACCGCGGAAGGTGAACTCAGCATCCTCGCTCGGGCTCTCGCCGTCCCAGTTCTCGGTGTCGACGATGATGATCTGCCCGGCCTCGATCTCGCCGAACAGGATCTTCTCGGACAGCTTGTCCTCGATCTCGCGCTGGATGGTCCGGCGCAGCGGCCGGGCCCCGAGCACCGGGTCGAAGCCACGCTTGGCGAGCAGCTTCTTGGCCTGCGTGGTGAGCTCCAACGCCATGTCCTTGTTGCGGAGCTGCACCTCGACCCGCGAGATCATCAGATCCACCATCCGGATGATCTCTTCCTCGGTGAGCTGGTGGAAGACGATGGTGTCGTCGATCCGGTTGAGGAACTCCGGCCTGAAGTGCTTCTTGACCTCCTCGTTGACCTTGTTCTTCATCCGCTCGTAGTTCGAGCCCGAGTCGTTGCCCGCGGAGAAGCCCAGGCCCACCGCCTTGGAGATGTCCGCGGTGCCAAGGTTCGTGGTAAAGATGATCACGGTGTTCTTGAAGTCCACCGTGCGGCCCTGACCGTCGGTCAGCCGGCCGTCCTCCAGCACCTGCAGCAGCGTATTGTACACCTCCTGGTGCGCCTTCTCGATCTCGTCGAAGAGCACCACGGAGAACGGCTTGCGGCGCACCTTCTCGGTGAGCTGGCCACCCTCCTCATAGCCCACATATCCGGGCGGGGCACCGAAGAGCCGCGATGCGGTGTAGCGGTCATGGAACTCGCCCATGTCGATCTGGATGAGCGAGTCGTCGTCACCGAACAGGAACTCAGCCAGCGCCTTGGACAGCTCGGTCTTCCCGACCCCGGAGGGTCCGGCGAAGATGAACGAGCCGGACGGGCGCTTGGGGTCCTTCAGGCCCGCGCGGGTGCGGCGCATCGCCTGCGAGACGGCCTTGACCGCCTCGTGCTGACCGATGATCCGCTTGTGCAGCTCGTCCTCCATCCGCAGCAGCCGGGTGGTCTCCTCCTCGGTCAGCTTGAAGACCGGGATGCCGGTCCAGTTCGCCAGCACCTCGGCGATCTGCTCGTCGTCGACCTCGGCCACGACGTCGAGGTCACCGGCCTTCCACTGCTTCTCCCGCTCGGACTTCTTGGCCAGCAATTGCTTCTCGGTGTCGCGCAGCTTGGCCGCCCGCTCGAAGTCCTGGGCGTCGATCGCGGACTCCTTGTCCCGGCGCACCGCGGCGATCTTCTCGTCGAACTCGCGCAGATCCGGCGGTGCGGTCATCCGGCGGATCCGCATCCGCGCGCCCGCCTCGTCGATCAGGTCGATCGCCTTGTCCGGCAGGAACCGGTCATTGATGTAGCGGTCGGCCAGCGACGCGGCGGCGACCAGGGCGCCGTCGGTGATGGACACCCGGTGGTGCGCCTCGTAGCGGTCGCGGAGGCCCCTGAGGATCTCGATGGTGTGGTCGATCCCCGGCTCGTTGACCTGGATCGGCTGGAACCGGCGCTCCAGCGCGGGGTCCTTCTCGACATACTTGCGGTACTCGTCGAGGGTGGTCGCGCCGATGGTCTGCAGTTCACCCCGGGCCAGCATCGGCTTGAGGATCGACGCGGCGTCGATCGCGCCCTCCGCGGCACCGGCCCCGACCAGGGTGTGCATCTCGTCGATGAACAGGATGATGTCGCCGCGGGTGCGGATTTCCTTGAGCACCTTCTTCAGGCGCTCCTCGAAGTCACCGCGGTACCGGGAACCGGCCACCAGCGACCCCAGGTCCAGGGTGTAGAGCTGCTTGTCCTTCAGCGTCTCGGGCACCTCGCCCTTGACGATGTTCTGCGCAAGCCCCTCGACGACGGCGGTCTTGCCCACGCCAGCCTCGCCGATCAGCACCGGGTTGTTCTTGGTGCGCCGGGACAGCACCTGCATGACCCGCTCGATCTCCTTGCCGCGCCCGATCACCGGGTCGAGCTTGCCCTCCCGGGCGCTCGCGGTGAGGTTGCGGCCGAACTGGTCGAGGACCAGCGAGGAGGACGGGGTGCCCTCGCCTCGGCCGGTGCCGGACTCCGCAGGCTCCTTGCCCTGGTAGCCGGACAGCAGTTGCAGCACCTGCTGGCGCACCCGGTTCAGGTCAGCACCGAGCTTGACCAGCACCTGGGCAGCCACGCCCTCACCCTCCCGGATGAGCCCGAGCAGGATGTGCTCGGTCCCGATGTAGTTGTGCCCGAGCTGCAGCGCCTCGCGCAGCGACAGCTCCAGCACCTTCTTGGCCCGCGGGGTGAACGGGATATGACCCGACGGTGCCTGCTGGCCCTGGCCGATGATCTCCTCGACCTGCTGGCGCACCCCCTCCAGGGCGATACCTAGCGACTCGAGAGCCTTGGCTGCCACACCCTCGCCCTCGTGGATCAGCCCTAGCAGGATGTGCTCGGTACCGATGTAGTTGTGGTTGAGCATCCTGGCCTCTTCCTGGGCCAGCACAACCACCCGCCTCGCGCGGTCAGTGAACCTCTCGAACATTGTGCACTCCTGACTGATGCGCCGTCGCGACGCGGCCCAACGTGGTCATCTCTGGTGGGCCCGAGACACGCCGTGCAGCCACTGTAACTGCCGGGCGGTGAACGCGGGGTTCCAAACGGCTACCCGACGCCAGATCCAACGTCGCACCCCTGGTCGGGGATTCCCCCGGCGGCACCTGTCCGCTCAGGGTGAACAGCCCCGGGGCCCGTCCACCCGCTCGGGTGGTCCCGGTCTCCGCCCCATGTTACCAAGCCAGCTCTGCTGTTAGGTTAGGCAACCCTGAACGCTCACATCCAGTAAGGGAGCGCCGGTGCCGCGAGCCGCATTGCCCCCCGACGTCGTGCCGGTGACGTCGGACCTGCCTGAGCCTTCGGGACTGCCTGGGGACCTGCCTTCCGGGGCAGGCACCCCGGCGCGGGGAGCATACTCCACACACCCGTTGGCCGCCTCGGTAGCGGCAGTGGACCGGGCCGTGGACTGGATGTCGTTCCGGCTGCTGGACTCCCCCGACGCCGAATGGATCTGCTGCGCGCGGGCGCTGCGCAACCCGGAGTTCTTCACTCGATGGCGGGCGGTGGTGGCGGCCTGGCTCGGGCAGCAGCATGCCGAGGTGCCCGCGCGCACCACCGCCGGATACGTGCTGCAGTGGTACCTGGGCATCCCGAGCTACCTCGGCGCCATGCTGTTCCATTCCGCCCGCCGGGTGCCCGCGCTGCAGCCGCGCCACCTCGCCTTCCGGATCGACCCGGGGTGGGTGCAGGAGGTGGCCCTGCTCCCGGGCACGTTCTGGTGCCTGCCCAGCGACCCCGCGGCCGGGCACCCCGATGCCCTGGTGGTGCCCGACGACGCGGCGCTAGGCGCCGTGCTACGCCGGGAGGTGGTCTCGCACGCCGACCGCTTCCTGCGGGTCTACGGCCCGCTGGTCCGCTTCGGTCGGCGCACTCTCTGGGCCGCGGTGACCGATGCCCTGGACACCAGCCTGCTGCTGGCTGGGCGTTCGTTCGGCTCGGTGCAAGCCGGGGTGGCCGACGCCCGGCTGGTTCTCGCGCAGCGGGTCGAACCGCTCACCTCGGGCTCCACCACCTGCGCGGTCGTCGACGACCGGGGCCGCACGCACTGGACCCGGCGACGTGGCTCGTGCTGCTTCTTCTACGCCCTGTCCGGGGTGGACGAGCCGTGTGCCACCTGCCCGCGCACCGACGACGCGGGACGCGCCCGGATGCTCGCTGCGCTCGATCAGCCCTGAGCCAACCCGTATCTTGCGTTTCGTGACCGATAGCGCACTGCTTGCCGTCGCGGTCCTGGGTGCGGTGGCCGCGGTGCTGCTCATCGCTCACCGCCGCACCCGACGATCCGGCCGCCCGCAGCCTGCCCCGCTGCCCGAGTCGCCGCATCAGCGGCTGCCTGCCGTGGTGGTCAACCCGAGCCGGTTCGACGACGTGGTCCCGGTGTGCGTGGAGATCACCAGGGTGTGTGCCGAACTGGGCTGGGCCGAGCCGCTGTGGCTGGAGACCAGCGTCGAGGATCCCGGGATGGGCCAGGCCAAGGCCGCGTTGGCGGCCGGCGCCGATGTGGTGCTGGTCTGCGGCGGGGACGGCACGATCCGGAACGTGGCCCAAGTGCTGGCCGGATCGGGCACCGCGGTGGGTCTGCTGCCCGCCGGCACCGGAAACCTGCTGGCGCGAAACTTGGCGCTGCACCTCGAGGGCATCGAGGCGGCCACCCGGATCGCGCTGTCCGGCCAGAACCGTGCCCTCGATGTAGGCCGGGTGAGGATTGACGACGGAGCCGAGGAGCAGGTCTTCCTGGTGATGGCCGGGATGGGCTTCGACGCGGAGATCATGGCAGGGGCCCCCACCCAGTGGAAGGACCGGGTGGGACCGTTGGCCTACTTCGTCTCCGGGATACGTGCGCTGTCCGGGCCACGAGTCCGGATCTCCGTGGCCATGGACGGCCAGCCGGCGCTGCGCCGCCGGGTGCGCACGGTGGTGGTCGGCAACTGCGGCAAGCTGCTCGCGGGGCTGGTCCTGATGCCCGCGGCCAAGGTCGATGACGGGCTGCTGGACGTGGTGGCCATCGCACCGAAGGGAATCATCGGGTGGCTGGCGGTGGCCGCGCGAGTGATCACCCGCCGGCGCAGCGGCCACCCGATCGTCGAACACTGGCAGGGCACTGAGGTCACCATCACCGCTGAGGGACCGCAGCAGGCCCAGCTCGACGGTGACCCGGTGGGCGAGGCCCGGGTGCTGCGGATGCGGGTGGAGCAGGGCGCCCTGCTGGTGCGGGTCGCGTCCTAGCTCGCCGGCCTCCAGGTCACCGGTACCCGCTCGGGGCCGCGAATCAGGGTGCGCCGCCAGGGAATCTGCTCGGCGGGCACCGCGAGCCGCAACCCGGGAAGCAGCTCGAGCAACGCCCGCAGCGCCTCGATCAGCTCGATGCGGGCGAGCTGGGCGCCGAGGCAGAAGTGCGGCCCGTGGCCGAACGTCAGATGCTGTTGCGGACGAGCCTGCCCGACGTGGCGACACTCGGGGGGGTAACGGTCGGGGTCGTAACGGTCGGGGTCGGGGAAGGCGCGCGGATCCCGGTTCGCCGAGCCGACCGCGGCCAGCACTCCGTCGCCGGCCCGGACGACGACCCCGGCCAGCTCGGTATCGACCAGCGCGACCCGCACCTGTCCGGTCTCGGAGAGCCCGTTGATCCGCAGCAGCTCCTCCACCGCGGCGGGGACCAGCGCGGGCTCGGCGACCAGCCGCTCCCACCGGGCCGGCGCCCGCAACAACTCGACGGTGAACGCACCGAGCTGGCTCGCGGTGGTCTCATAGCCCGCGACGAGCAGGCTGCCGGCGAACCCCACCAGCTCGGCCGTGGACAGTCCGGTGGTGAGCAGGTCGTCGAGCAGGTCGGGCTCGGCGGGCAGCGCGACCCGCTTGGCGTCGAGCAGGTCGGCCAGGTAGCCGTGCAACCCGTCATAGGCCAGGGCCGCCGTGGCGGGATCGGGGCTGGCCAGGCTGTAAAGCTGGTCGGACCAGATCTCGAAGCGCTCCTGCTCGGCCTCGGGGACACCGAGCAGCCGGGCCATCACCGCCAGCGGCAGCGGCAGGGCGAACGCCTGGCGCAGATCGGCAGGGGGCCCGGCGGCGGCCATCACGGCGGCCAGCTTCCGGGCCACCAAGGCGATCCACGGCCGCCACTGCCCGATCCGGCGCGGGGCGAACGCCCCAGCGACCAGCCGCCGCATCCGGGTGTGCGCGGGTGGGTCCAGTGCGGTGAGGGTGCCCGGCCGCGGCGCCACCGCCCCGGCGTGGGGCCCGCCGGGGCGGACGGCGGCAGCGCGCGAGAACCGCGGGTCGGACAGCACGGTGCGCACCTCGCCGTAGCGGGTGACCAGCCACACCTCGTGCCCGGCGACCGTCCTGGCCCGGATCACCGGAGCATGCTCTCGCAACCATGTCCACGTCGGTGACGGGTCCAGGCGGTACGCATCCGCAAGCGGCACCTGCACGGGCTCTCCCAGCACCGGCTCGACGCTCACGCGAGCGCCCAGCGAAACGTGATCGGACACGCCGGTGCCGGCCGGCTCGGGGTGAGTGCGGGCGGCACCGGCGCGACCGGGCTCAGTTTCCCTTGTGATACGCGTCGAGCACCTCAGCCGGGATACGGCCGCGGTCGGAGACGTTGAAACCGTTCTTGCGAGCCCACTCCCGGATGGCGGCGTTCTGTTCGCGATCCACCGAAGCCCGGCCACCACCGCTCGCCCGGCGAGCCGGGGACGATGCCTTGCGGCGGCCGCCGGCCTTACGGGCGTTGGAGACGAAGTCAGCCAGTGAGTCCCGCAGCTTGCCCGCGTTGTCCTCCGACAGATCGATCTCATATGACACACCATCGATACCAAACTCGACGGTCTCTTGTGCCGTACCTCCGTCGAGGTCATCGACCAAGGTCACGGTGACCTTCTGCGCCATGCTTGTCGTCCTTCCTTGGGGCATGTGGTGCACGGAGCCATCGCGCGACGACTCCGCTCGACAAGAGGCAGGTTAGCCTATTCCTGGTAGGATTGCGCAATCGACCCACCAGACCGATCAGCTCATTCGCGCCGCACCAGCCGGAAGAGCATGGCCTCGCGGATACCCGAACCAGTTGCGGGGCCATGAGCAGCCGCCGGTCGATGCCCATTCCCAGCCCCCCGCTCGGCGGCATTCCGTACTGCATCGCACTCTCCGCCAGCCCTCGGCACCGCCGTGCCCCCTTGTCAGCCGGGAGGTGGCGACAGGGAAGTCCTTGCCCGAACGTCGCCGCGTACCCCCCTGGGCACCACCAAGTGCTCGAAACTCCTCAACCAACCGGTCCGGAAGCCGGCCGGTAGGCACCCCGAGCCCGACTCGCCCGGCTCGACCGACCAGCTCGCTCTGGGTGTCGTGGGACTGATCTGTGCACCAAGCGCCTCGAAGACAGCACCCAACAGGCTCCGCTGCGCCCATTTGCCACCGATGTCGTAGTCCCACCGTCGCCGAGTCGCAGGGTCGCGGAACCTAACACATCGCTGGCCACTGTCTGGTACAGAGTATGGACCAGCTCCGCCATCCCGGTGTAGTCCGGGTAAGCTTGCCGGCCCTCCGAGCAACGTGAACTCCGGCGAGTGCGTGGAGTCAACCCCCTCGATGCGGAACACCCGGCCGAGTGCGAAGGCGCCCACCACGCACCGCTTCAGGTAGAGTTCGGGTGCGATCCGTAGGTACAGGTCTGTGTCGAGGGCGTTGGAGTGAGTCACGAACGGTCGCGCTGCGCCGCCACCGGGTCGGCGCTACCCGATCAGATCCGGGTAGCGCTGGCAGACCCAGGTTTCCTCAGCCAGTTCCTTGTGCGCTACCGGAAGAGGTCGTAGCGCCTTGGCGACCATCCGCCATTCCTGGGTGCGCACCGACAGCTACCCCGCGGCGTGCACAGTATGCCGGTATTGCGCAGGAAGATGACTCGGTGACCTGCTCACCGGTGGTCGCGGGCAGGTCGGCGTCGGTGTCGCGGATCTCTCCCGGCGGGAAGGGGTCAGCGGATGTTGCGTTCGAAGACCATCCGCAGCCCGTGCAGGGTGAGGTCGGGTGCGTGGTGCGTGATGGTCTCCGACTCGGCGATCACCAGCGGGGCGAGGCCGCCGGTGGCGACCACCACCACAGCGCGCCCCGCATCCGGCGCCAGCTCCGCGGAGATCCGCCGGACCAGCCCGTCCACCTGCCCGGCGAAGCCGTACAGCAACCCGGACTGCAGGGCCTCCACGGTGCTCTTGCCGATCACCGACCGGGGCCGGATGAGCTGCACCTTCACCAGTTGCGCGGCGCGCACCGCAAGGGCGTCCACCGAGATCTCGATACCGGGAGCCAGCGCGCCGCCGAGGAATTCCCCGCGCGCACTCACCACGTCGAAGTTGGTGGACGTGCCGAAGTCCACCACCACCGCCGGTCCTCCGTAGAGGGTGTAGGTGGCCAGCGTGTTGACGATCCGGTCGGCACCCACCTCCCGCGGATTGTCGTAGAGCAACGGCACCCCGGTACGCACCCCGGGCTCCACGATCACCCGGGGCAGTGCCGGCCAGTACTGGTCCAACATCACCCGCAGCTCGCGCAGCACCGCGGGCACGGTGGACAGGGCGGCAATACCGGAGACCTTGCCGGCGTACTCGCCGAGCAGCCCCCGGACGGTGAGCGCCATCTCGTCCGCGGTCATCCGGGCGTCGGTGCGCATACGCCAGCCGTGCACCAGCGTGGCGTTCGCCCCGACGCCGTCGAACAGGCCGAGGACGATGTTGGTGTTGCCGATGTCGACGGCGAGCAGCAAGCGCTCTCCCCTCAGGCGTCGGCGTTGATCAGGGCGTCCAGCCGGGCGGCATCGGCCGTCTCAGCGGTGTCCTCCTGCTCACCGGCCGAGCCGGTGATCAGACCGCGACCGGCCGAGCCGGTACCCGGACCACGACCGGCCGAGCCGGTCATCAGACCACTGCCTGCGGGGGCATGCGCGGGGTCGGTGCCTTGATCCACGATCCGGTTGGCCTCGTCGACGAACACTATCCGAGGGCGGTAGTGCCGGGCCTCGGTCTCGTCCATGGTGGCATAGGAGATGACGATCACCAGGTCACCCGGTGCCACCAGATGCGCGGCGGCGCCATTGATCCCGATCACACCGCTGCCCCGGGCACCGGGAATGACGTAGGTCTCCAGGCGGGCCCCGTTGGTGATGTCCACGACCGCCACCCGCTCACCGGTGAGCAGGTCCGCCGCGTCCATGAGGTCCTCGTCGACGGTCACGGACCCCACGTAGTGCAGATCCGCCTGGGTGACGGTGGCCCGGTGGATTTTGGACTTCAGCATGGTGCGGAACATCGCGGACCTCCTTGTCTGCTCGATCCGTGTGCTGCAACACCGTCGCCTGCGCCGGGAATGCCGCCCGGCGGCGTGGGGTCGGCCACGCCCAGATGCACGCCGATGTTGTCGATCAGGCGGGTGGTCCCGATGGTGCCGGCCACCAGCAGCCGCGCCGGCCCCCGCGGCGGCGGGGGGCCAAGTCCCGGGCTACGCAACGCCAGGTAGTCCAGCACCACGGCCCGCTGCGCCGCCAGCACCTGCCGCGCGGCGGTGAGCACCGCGGCCGGGCCGTGCGGGCCGGCGTGGGCGCCGGCCCGCAGGGCAGCGCAGAGGGTGCCCGCCACAGCCCGCTGGTCCGGGCCGAGGTAGGCGTTGCGGGACGACAGTGCCAGGCCGTCGGGTTCGCGCACGGTGGGCACACCGACCACGTGCACGTCCAGGTGCAGATCCTGGGCCATCTGCTGGATGAGGACGAGCTGCTGGTAGTCCTTCTCGCCGAAGAACGCGCGGTCCGGGCCGACGATGCCGAAGAGTTTGGCCACCACCGTGAGCACCCCGGTGAAGTGCCCCGGACGGCTGGCGCCTTCCAGCTCGGCGCCCAGCGCTCCCGGGTGCACCGTGGTGTCGGATCCGGGCGGGTACATCGCGGCCACCGCGGGGGCGAACATCAGCTCCACACCCTCCTCCCGGCACAGTGCGACATCGGCATCGAACCGGCGCGGGTAGCGGTCGAGGTCCTCGTGCGGACCGAACTGCAGGGGGTTGACGAAGATGGACACGACCGTGCCGGCATCCGGGGTGCGGCGGGCGGCCCGGATCAGTTCGCGATGCCCGGCATGCAGTGCTCCCATCGTCGGGACCAGCACCACCGGCCGGCCGCTGCGGCGCAGCGCGCGGGTGACCGGGGTGAGAGTGCCGGGATGGGAGTGGATGGCCAGCTCGCCCGGGACGAAGCCGGTCACCAGTCCTGCTCCAGGGTGGCCAGGATGTCCGCTGCGGTGGCCGCAGTGAGCAGCCCGGCCGTCGCGGCGCGGCAGGCGGTCCGGCCGGCCAGTGCCCGGTAGGCACCGAGCAGCTCCGGGGCGGACTCGGCGAGCACCCGCAGGTGCATCCGCAAGGTCTCGACGTCACCGCGGGCCACCGGGCCGGTCAGGGCGCGGTCGCCGTGGCGCAGCGTGTTGTCCAGCGCCGCCTCCAGCAGCGGGCCGAGCACCCGCTCGGCGGGCTGCACACCAGCCTGCTCCAGCGCGTCCACTGCATCGCGCACCAGGGTCGCCAGGTGGTTGGCGCCGTGCGCCAGCGCGGCATGGTAGAGCGGCCGGGCCTGCGGAGGGACCCGCACCGGCTCGGCCCCCATCTCCAGCACCAGCGCCTCCCCGACACTCCAACCGGTCTCGTCGGCGACGGTGATGCCCACGCACGCCGTGCCCAGCCGGGCCACGTCCTCGGCACGGCCGGTGAAGGTCATCACCGGATGCAGTGCCAGCGGGAGCACCCCGGCTCTGCTGGCCGGCTCCAGCACGTCCACCCCTCGGGCGCCGCAGGTGTGCACCGCGATCTGGCCGGCCCGAAACGCCCCGGTGGCGGCGAGCCCGCAGACCAACCCGGGCAGCACGTCATCCGGCACGGCGAGCAGCACCAGGTCGGCCCGGCGCACCACCTCGTCCGGCGCCAGCACCGGGGCCTCGGGCAGCAGGCTCGCCGCCCGGCGCAGGGAGTCCCGGGACACCGCGCTGACCCCGACCACCAGGTGCCCGGCACCGGAAAGGGCCGCACCGAGCACCGCTCCGACCCGGCCTGCCGAGACCACACCCACGGCCAGCCGGGCCGGGCGGCCGGCCACATCCCTCGACGCGGACGCCCCAGATCGAGGCATCGTCGCCATCGCCGTCCTCCAGCCGTTCCAGTCCCGCCATCACCGGCGGGTACCGGACTTCGTGCGGGCAGGTTAACGCCGCCGGAGCGCTGGGTACCGCCCCGGGTGAGCAGCTTCACTCGTGGTCAGCTCGGTCCCGGCAAGTCAATCACCGGTTGAAGGGGGCGCGCACCGCCCTTTCCCGGGCGGCGAGCACTGCGGCGAGGGTCTCCTGGTGCCACCGGTCGGCGTCCAGGCCGACCGCGCCGCGCTGCATCCGGTCCTGGAGGAAGGCCAGTTCGGTCACCGCGTCCTGGTAGTGCCGCACCGCCTCGGCGGCCCGCACCCCAGCACGGGCGCGCACCGCGGCCCGCCACTCCTTGCGGCCGTCCAGGCTGGCCAGCAAGGGGACCTCGCTGGGCGCGATCCAGCCCACTTGGGCGAATCCCGGCAACTGCGCCGTGACCACCCGCTGCTCGCGGCGGCGCTGCCAGACCACCAAACCGACCAGGCAGGCAAACAGCGGCACCATGATCACAAAGTAGACGAAGGGCAGCAGGCCGAGACCGGCCGAGGCGTTCCACATCGCGTGCAGCAGCACCGCCGCGAGATAACCGGCCAGTGGCAGCACCACCATCGCCGTCGGGCTGCGCCGGCGGACCGCCACCCCCACCCCGATCCCAATCATCGCGGTGAACAGCGGATGCGCGAACGGCGAGAGCACTCCGCGCAGGACGAATACGGCGATCACTCCGCCGGCCTCACCGACCAGCCCATCGGTGGCGAACGCGCGACCGAAGTACAGGATGTTCTCGATGAAGGCGAAGCCCGCGGCTACCAGGCCGGCATAGACGATCCCGTCCACCACTCCGTCGAACTCACGGCGCCGCCACCACGCCAAGCCGAGCACGAAGGCTCCCTTGAACGCCTCCTCGATGATCGGAGCGGAGATCAGCGCACCAATCTTGTCACCGCCGCCCTTGCCGAGGATGTGGTCCCCGAGCAGCACCGCGGTGTCGTTGACCAGCCCCGCGCCCAGCACCGAGACCCCCGCGCCCCACAGGAAGGCAGCCAGCAGCATCGCCGAGGGCTCCGGTTCCCAGCGGTCGACCCACAGGAACGTGGTCACCACCAGCAGTACCGGCAGCACCGCCGCTGTGGTGCCCACCAGCACCGGGGCGGTGCCGATGCTGCTGCGCAGGAAACCGAGCACGATCAGGGCGGGGATGGCCAGCGCGAGCAGCCCGAGTACCGGAAGCAGCACGTGCCGGTTGTGCTTCTGCTCCCACGGTTGGTACGAACCGTATGGCGGCGGCACCGAGGGCGGCCGGGGTGGCTGGGCCACCGGTCCGAACGTACTCATGGCACTGCAGCCTAGGCCCGCACCGCCGTTGTGATCGACGAAAAAGGTTCAGTTGTCGTCCCGCCTACGCCGGTGCCGGGGAACCGAACCCTGCCCGTAGGCGGTCAGCAGCTCGTCCACCGGTCGCTGAGCGCCAGGTGGGCTCGGATGGGTTTGCCCCGGTGCCCGGCGAAGGCCTGCGCCGGCGCTGCTGTGCGCCCCATTGCCGTGCGCCCCATTGCCGTGCGCCCCGCTGCCGTGTGCCCCGGTACTTTGTCCGGGAGGTGCGGAAGCCGGGATGGATCCGCGGTAACTCGTCGCACTCGGCCTGCTGTGCCTGCCACCCCCTGGAACCTGCTGGCCGGTCGTCCCGGGATCGGGCGCCGGGGGCTCGGCGTGGCTGCGGCCGGAAAGACGGTCCCGGCCCCCGGTGACCGGGGCCTGCGACGGAACCGGGGCATGCGACGGAACCGGGGCATGGGACGGAACCGGGCCGCGGGACGGGACCGGCGACACCGCCGGGCTCCATGGCCGGTTAGCGAACGGCGCGTTCCCGGCCAACTCGGCCGCTGGTGGCGCGGGCGGCTCGGCGTGCAGCCGGTGCGGTACCCGGGCCACCGGCTCGGCGGCCGGGGCGATCCCCGGGCCGTCGACCACCGTCCGGGAGCGGTCAGCAAGGGGGCGCAGGCGGGTGGACTCGGCCCGCAGCGCGACTCGCTCCACCAGCACATCCCCGCCCAGCAGGTTCCGCAGGGTCTCGCGCAGCGTCTGCAGCTCGCTGCGCAGCGCGGCGATGTCCGCCCGCTCGCGCCGCTCGACCCGCTCCCGCAGCTCCCGCTCCACGGTCAGCTCGTGCTCACGGCGGGCGGCGATCTCCCGCTCCAGCTCCAGCCGGTAAACCGCACGCAGCTCCTGGACCCGGTCGGGGTCGGCCTCGCGCCGGATCCGCACCGCCGCGAAGGTCCCGATCAACGCCGCCCACAGCGCCGCGATGACGCCGAGGCGCAGCAACCGGGCATCGTCAGAGCCCACGACGAGCACGACCGCCGCCAACACGGCCAGCGCGACGCTGCCGAGGATCAGGACCCGGCCGCCGCTCTGCCGTAACAGGGGCTCCTCGGGGCCGGTCATGGCGCACACCGTACCTGGCGCTACCGCTGCTGTAGAGGTGTGCGCGGGGACATACAGCCATCATGGGGGGGCGGGCTGGTCGTCGTCGGGCCCGTTGCGGAAGTCAGGGTTGCGGCAGCAGTGCTCCAGCCACAGCCCGGCCGCCACCAGCGCCCCCGCGCAGACCGCCCCGATCACGGCGGTCATGGTGTCCGCGGCGGCGGACTCGAGCTGAGCGCGCCGGGGCAGCACGTAACCGAGCACACCCAGCCAGGCACCAGCGGTGAGAGCACCGGCCAACGACGACGCCTTGGCCAGCGCGACCGCCTTCACCGCGGTGAGCGCCTGCACGGGCCGGGTTCCCGGCCGGTGCTGGATCCGCGCCCGCAGCGTCGTCCCCAGCACCACCTCGACGACCGCGAACGCCAGCAGCGTGGTACCGGCCAGTCGCGGCAGCGGGGGCAGGTCGCCATAGGAGACCCGCAGCAGCAGGTACACCAGCACCCAGGCGGTCGCCCCCGCACCGATCAGATCCCGGCCTCGGGTGAAGGTCATGGCGACACCAGTGCCAGGTCGTCGCGCCGCCGCAGGCCGCTGCGCTGTGCTGCGGGCAGCGCCGCTACCAGGGCGGCCACCGGGCCGTGTCCGATCAGCACCGCGTCCGGCTGCACGTCCAGCCAGGGCACCAGCACGAAGGCGCGCTGGTGCGCCCTCGGGTGCGGCAGCGTCAGGTGCGGATCGTCGCGACGGGTGTATGCCACGTCGATCACGTCCACGTCCAGGGTGCGCGGACCCCACCGGAGCGCCCGGGTCCGCTGCGCCGCGGCCTCGCATCGCTGCCCACGGTGCAGCCACTCCAAGGGGCCGGCGTCGGGGTCCTCGACCAGCAGCACGGCGTTGAGGAACTCGTCCTGCTCGACCCCGCCCCACGGCTCGGTCGCATACACCGGCGACACTGCACGCACCACCGCACCGAGCATCCTGACGCACCCGCGCAGGTATCCCAGCCGGTCACCCAGATTCGACCCGAGCGACAGCACCGCCGCGCTCACCGTGCCTCATCCCGGAATCGGTGGGTGGTGACGGCCACGTCGGTGAACTGCAGCGGGATGGGGGCAGCCGGCTTGTGCACGGTCACCTCCACGGCGCGCACCCGCTGATCGGTCAGCAGGTCGGTCACGATGCGGGCCGCCACCGTCTCAATCAGGTTGCACGGCGGCCCGGCGACGATCTGCGCGGCGCGCTGGGCCAGCGCGGCGTAGTCCAGCGTCGCGGACAGCTCGTCGGCAGCGGCGGCGGGACCGAGGTCCAGCCAGACCGTGGCGTCGACGACGAACTCCTGCCCGTGCGCCCGCTCGTGCTCATGCACGCCGTGGTGGCCGTGCACCCGCAACCCGGTGAGCGTGATCCGGTCCGTTGTGCTCATCGCCGCCGGCCTGACTGCCCGGCCGGGGTGGTGTTGCGCTGCCAGACGGTGGCCACCGCGATGGCGTCCCGGGAGGCCACCGCGTCATGCACCCGAACTCCCCACACCCCGGCCGCCGCGGCCAGCGCGGACACCACAGCGGTGGCCGTCTCCCGGCCCTGGGGGGGGCGTGGGGTACCGTCCTGGGCAGCGAGCAGGGCACCCAGGAAACGTTTCCGGGACGCCCCGATCAGCAGCGGGAACCCGAGCTCGAGCAGCACGTCGAGGTTGCCCAGCAGCGCCCAGTTGTGCGCTGCGGTCTTGGCGAAGCCGAGCCCGGGATCCAGCACCAGGGCCGCCGGGTCCACCCCGGCCAGCACCGCGGCGTCCACCCGGGCCACCAGCTCGGCGCGCACCTCGGCGACCACATCGTGATAGCGGGCCAGCTCGTCCATCCGGTCGCTGTGACCCCGCCAGTGCATGAGTACCCACGGCACCTGGCAGCGGGCCACCGTCCCCGCCATCGCGGGGTCGGCAAGACCCCCGGAGACGTCGTTGACGACGATCGCGCCCGCCTCCAGCGCCGCTTCGGCGACCGCCGCCCGGGTGGTGTCCACGCTGCACGGCACCCCCGCTTGGGCCAGCTCGCGCAGCACCGGCACCACCCGGGCGATCTCGGTGGCGGCATCCACCCGCTGCGCGCCCGGGCGGGTCGACTCGCCTCCCACGTCGACCAGGTCGGCGCCCTGCGCGTGCAGCGTGATGCCGTGAGCCACGGCGTCGTCGCGGTCCAGAAACCGCCCGCCGTCGCTGAACGAGTCGGGGGTGACATTGAGCACGCCCAGCACCACGCAGCGGCCGGGATCGGGCAGCGCGGGGTGCACGCTCACCGCCGCCTCATCATCAGCTCCAGCGCCTCACTGCGGGAGGAGGCGCTGCTCTTGAACATCCCCCGCACCGCCGAGGTGGTGGTGATCGACCCGGGCTTGCGGATGCCCCGCATCGCCATGCACAGGTGCTCGGCCTCGATCACCACGATCACCCCCCGCGGTTCCAGCCGACGCACCAAGGCGTCGGCGATCTGCGAGGTGAGCCGCTCCTGCACCTGCGGGCGCTTGGCGTACAGGTCGACCAGCCGGGCCAGCTTGGACAACCCGGTCACCCGGCCCTGCGCGTTCGGGATGTAACCGACGTGCGCCATCCCGTGAAACGGCACCAGGTGATGCTCGCATTGGCTGTACATCGGGATGTCCCGGACCAGCACGAGTTCGTCATGCCCCTCGTCGAAGGTCCGCTCCAGCACCAGATCCGGGTCGACGAACAAGCCCGCGAACATCTCCTGATAGGCCCGGGCGACCCGGGCCGGCGTGTCCCGTAACCCTGGCCGTTCCGGATCCTCCCCGCAGGCGATCAGCAACTCCCGCACCGCGGCCGCGGCGCGGGAGTGGTCGAACGCGCGGCGGGCGGGCGCGCCCGGCTCGGATTCGACGGTTCTGGTCATGACGGACCTCCGCGCGCAGGGCAAGGCGGCACCGGGGAAGGGAAACTGCCGCCGGGGCGGGGGCTCAGCGCTCCCCGTCCCGCGGACGATCCCACGCCCGTCCGGACTGCGGCGGACGGGACCTGGTGTGCTCGCCGCCATCCTCGCCGAACCAACTGGTCGGCTGATCCCTGGGTGGCTGGCCCGGGGGTTGGCCGGTCTGGGGTTGGCCGGTCTGGGGTTGACCGGCCTGGGGTTGACCGGCCTGGGGTTGGCCGGACGGACGGGCAGGCTGCCAGATCGGGTCGGGTGGCTCGGTGGCCGGCCGCCACCCGGGGGGCGCCCCATAATTCGGTGGTCCCGGATTCGGTGCGCCCGGCTTCGGGGGACCGGAGTTCGGGGAACCTGAGTTCGAGGGCGGGTAGCTGGGCGGGCGTGGGAGAGGTTGCCCGCTCTGGCCGGGACCCTGACCTGGCCCGCGTTGGGGTGGCGGGAACTGTCGGGTCTGGGGAGGATAGGGAGCTGCTCCGTTCGGACCGGGATGGCCTGGGGGCCCATGCGGTGGACCACCGGGCAGGTCCCCGGCCCCGGGCACGGCCGCCACCGGAGTGGGCTGCGGCTCAGGGCGCGCCGGCGGCCACGGCTCGCCACGCTCCTTGGCGAGCTCCGCTGGCGTCTTGATCGGCGGCTTGTCCGAGGGGGTACGGCCGCCGAAGTCGTTGAACGCGGTGATCCGGGGCCGTTTCTCCACCTGGTCGAAGATCCGCTCAAGATCGCTGCGCTGCAGGGTCTCCCGCTCCAGCAACTCGACGACCAGCACGTCCAGGATGTCGCGGTAGGTGTTGAGGATCTCCCACGCCTCGGTGTGCGCGGCTTCGATCAGCGCGCGCACCTCTTGGTCGATCTCGTGCGCGACCTGGAGGGAGTAGTCCGGCTGGCGGCCCGCGGAACGGCCGAGGAACGGATCGCCCTGATCCTGCCCGTACTTCACAGCACCGAGCCGGGCGCTCATGCCGTACTCGGTGACCATCGCCTTGGCGATCTTGGTGGCCTGCTCGATGTCCGACGACGCGCCGGTGGTCGGCTCGTGGAAGACCAGTTCCTCCGCCGACCGCCCGCCCAGCGCGAACACCAGCCGGGCGATCATCTCCGAGCGGGTCATCAACTGCTTGTCGTCCTCGGGGACGACCAGCGCATGCCCGCCGGTGCGGCCGCGGGGCAGGATGGTCAGCTTGTACACCGGGTCGATGTCCGGCATCGCCCATGCGGCCAGCGCGTGACCGCCCTCGTGGTAGGCGGTGATCTTCTTCTCCTGCTCGGAGATGATCCGGCTCTTGCGGCGCGGGCCACCGATCACCCGGTCCACCGCTTCCTCCAAGGCGGCACCGTTGATCATCCGGCCGTCCTCCCTGGCGGTGAGCAGGGCGGCCTCGTTGATGACGTTGGCCAGGTCCGCGCCGGAGAAACCGACGGTGCGCTTGGCCAACCCGTCGAGATCGACGTCAGGGCTCAGCGGCTTGCCCTTGGAATGCACCTCCAGAATCGACCGGCGCCCGCGGATGTCAGGCGCGGCAACCGGAATCTGGCGGTCGAACCGCCCGGGGCGCAGCAACGCCGGGTCCAGAATGTCCGGCCGGTTGGTCGCGGCGATGAGGATGATGCCGCCACGGGCGTCGAACCCGTCCATCTCGACCAGCAACTGATTGAGCGTCTGCTCACGCTCGTCGTGCCCGCCGCCGAGCCCGGCGCCACGTTGGCGGCCTACCGCATCAATCTCGTCAACGAAAACAATGCACGGCGCGTTCTGCTTGGCCTGTTCGAACAGATCCCGTACCCGCGAGGCCCCGACCCCGACGAACATCTCTACGAAGTCCGAGCCGGAGATCGAGTAGAACGGCACGGCCGCCTCGCCGGCCACCGCACGGGCCAGCAGGGTCTTCCCGGTGCCGGGCGGCCCGTAGAGCAAGACACCCTTCGGGATCTTGGCGCCGAGCGTCTGGTACCGGGTGGGGTTGGCCAGGAAGTCCTTGATCTCGTGGAGTTCCTCGACGGCCTCGTCGGCCCCCGCGACGTCCGCGAAAGTCGTCTTGGGCATGTCCTTGGACAGTTGCTTGGCCTTGGACTTCCCGAAGTTGAGCACCCGGTTCCCGCCGCCCTGGGCGTTGTTCATCATCCAGAGCAGCAACAGCAGCAGCAGGCCCAGCGGAATGAGGTAGATCAGGATCTGGAAAAGCAGGGACTGCTGGGTAACCTTGGTGTCCCAGCCCTGCTGGATCTGCGCCTGGCGCAACGCCGTGGTGATCTCGTCGGTGCTCTCGGCGGGGTACTGGGTGAGCACCTGGGTGGTCGAGACACCGTCAACGTTCACCGGCTTGCTCAGGGTGAGCCGGAGACGCTGCTCCTTGTCCTCGAGCGTCGCTTCCTTGACGTTGCGCTGGCTGAGTTGCTCAAGCGCCTGCGAAGTGGGGACATTCTTGTACCCGCGGGTGTCGTCGAGCAGCAGGCTGAAAGCGTAGTACAGCAGCAGCACAGCCACGACCCACAGCAGCGGGTTACGGAGCAACTTCTTGCGGTCCATTCGGTTACGGCCCTCGGCGGCCTCGACCCTCCTGAGCAGATGTCGGGTGGTGGTGGCCCACCATCGCAGGACAGCAGAACACTCCCGGTCTCTGCCAGCCTACCGGGCGGACCTGACCGCCGGTCCGGGGAGAACCAGAGCCGACGGCCCGCGGGGCGGCGCTGGCCGCCCCGCGATGTGGCGGGCAGCCAGCCGGGCACTAGCGACCGACACACCGTGCACCAAAGGCCGACACTCGGGGTCAGCGGGGTTAGCGGGGTTAGCGGGCGTAGACCTGGTGCGCAAGGGTGCCGATGTAGGGCAGGTCACGGTAGCGCTCGGCGTAGTCGAGGCCATATCCAACGACGAACTCGTTGGGGATGTCGAAACCGACATAACGCACCGCCACATCGACCTGGACCGCGTCCGGCTTGCGCAGCAGGGTGCATACCTGCAGGGACGCCGGGCGGCGCGCGGCAAGGTTCTTGAGCAGCCAGGACAGCGTGAGACCCGAATCCAGGATGTCCTCCACGATGAGCACGTCGCGGCCCGCGATGTCGCGGTCGAGATCCTTGAGGATGCGCACCACCCCCGAGGACGAGGTGGCCGAGCCGTAGGAGGCCACTGCCATGAACTCCAACTGCACCGGGATCGGCAGTGCCCGGGCGAGATCGGTCATGAACATCACAGCCCCCTTGAGCACCCCGACCAGCAGCAAGTCCGCGCTGCTGGTGGCGCAAGCCGTCGGATGACCACGTGCAGCGCCGGCCGGCCGATGACCACCAGGCTCGGCGGTGAAGTCAGCGGCAACCTCCTCGGCCAGCTCCGCGATCCGTCGGCGGATCTGCTCCTCGGTGACGAGCACAGAGGCGATGTCACCCGAATACACCTCAGAGGCCCTCCTGGTCTGCGACCTCGTGAGTGCGTAACAGTGTCAGAACACTGTTACGCACTCACGAGCACCAGCCTGCCATGGGCACGGTGCAGCCGAACATCTCCGGGCAACCACACGGCGCCCTGACCCGACCACCTGCCGATCAGGTTGTCGGCGGCGCGCAACTGGGCGTCGGTGAGCTGGGGTACCCCAGCGGCGAGCAGCCAGCGGCGCAGCGCCCGGCGGCGCAGCGGGGCCGGGGCGCGGTGCAGCACGTCGGCCTGCAGTGCCCCCGATCCGGCCAGCACCGATCCCGCCGGCACTGGTTCGGGCAGCGCCGAATCGGGCGGCGCCGAATCGGGCAGCGGTGAATGGGGTGGCGGCGGGACCGCCAAGGCCGAGTCGAGCAGGACCTGGGCCTGCTCCTCCAGTACATCGAGATCCTCCTGCACCTGGACGGCGGTGCGGGCCAGTGCCTCGGCCACTCCCCGGCCAAGCACGTCCTCCAGCAGCGGCAGCACCTCGGTCCGCAACCGCACCCGACGGAACCGGGAGTCGGTGTTGTGCGGATCCGCCCAGGGGGTCAGGCTCAGCGCGGCACAGGCCGCAGCGGTGACGGCTCGGCGCAGACCCAGCAGCGGGCGGCCCCACGGCGGGTCGAGCTCGCGCATCCCGGCCACTGAGCGTGGCCCCGACCCCCGCCCCAGCCCCAGCAGGACGGTCTCGGCCTGGTCGTCCAAGGTGTGCCCGAGCAGCACCAGCGCCCCGGGGGGTGCCGCCGCACGCAGCGCCGCGTACCGGGCCCGTCGCGCTGCCGCCTCCAGCCCACCGGGGCCATCAACAGTGACCTGCAGTACCCGCACCGTAGTGACGTCGAACCCGCGCAAGGTGGCTGCGGCGGTGTGCGCCACCTGCGCCGAGTCCGGTTGCAGCCGGTGGTCGACGACCAGGCCATGCACCGCGAGGCCGAGCCGGCTGGCGCAGTGCGCGGTCGCGGCGGCCAGGGCCAGTGAGTCGGCGCCGCCCGAGCAGGCCACCGCCACCGACTTCCCGGTGCAGTGCGCGACCAGGAAACGGCGAACCGCGGTACGCACCTCGCTCACCGCCGCCGGCCGGGCCGGGCGGGCGGGCGGGCGGGCCGGGCTCACCTCCGGCCGGGGCGCGCTCACACCCGGCGCAGCCAGGCCGCCGGGTCGATGATTTCGGCGCGCGTGGGCAAGGTCTCCGGTGAGGTCCACACTGCATTGAACCCGGCCATGCCGACCGCATCCACCACGTGCCGGGTGAAGGCCGCACCCTCGGCGTACTGGCGCAGCTTGGCGTCAACGCCCAGCAGCGCCCGCATCACCCGCTCGGCGATCCCGCCGCCTTGCCTGCGGACGGTGAACCGCTGGCGGATCAGCCGCACCGAGGGCACCACATCGGGGCCGACCGCATCCATCACGTGGTCGGCATGTCCCTCCAGCAGGGTGGCCAGGGCCAGCAGCCGGTCCAGCACCGCGCGCTGCTCGGGCGACTGCAGCAGGGTCAGCACGGCAAGCGCGTCCGAAGAGCCGCCGGCCTCGCCCCGCCGGGCGCCCCGCAGCGCCGCGGGCAGCCTGCTGAGCATCCCGGCCAGCGACTCCGGGTCCTCGGTGGCGCTGATGAACGCCTGGACCTGGGTGGCGAAATGCGCGCGCAACCAGGGCACCGCGTTGAACTGCAGCCGGTGGGTCGCCTCGTGCAGGCACACCCACATCTGGAAGTCGTCGGCCGGGACCTCCAGCGCCCGCTGCACATTGACCATGTTGGGGGCGACGAGCAGCAGATTCCCCTGGGTAGCGGTCGGCCGAGCCGACCCCTCGGACACCCTCGGCCGAGCCGAGAGATCGGACGCGACTGCCTCGCCGAACGGGTCGTACTGGCCGAGCACCCGGGAGCCGAGGAACGCCAGGGCAACCCCGATCTGCATCCCCGCGGTCCTGGCCAGCACCCGGCGGGCAATCCCTCCCTCGACCGGCCCTGCGGCGTCGCCGGCGAGCAGCAGGCGCAGGCCGCCCACCGCCGCTTCCACCCATCCGCGCCGGTCCACCACCTCGGCGGGCTGCGGGGGCAGGCCGTCGTCCATCCCGGTCAGCTCGCGCACGTGCCCTTCGGCGGTTGTCGCCAGGTCCCGTAACCGGCGCACCGTCAGCGCCGCCTCGTCGGCGGCAACCGCAGGTCCGGTAGGCAACAGGCGGTGTGCCCTGGCAGCCGCGACACCCCAGTCGATGGGGGCGCCCACGGTACTCGATGTGCTGGTGCGACCGGCGGTATCCGAGCCGACGGTCTGACCGAGCGCGGGTTGTCCCATAACCATCGAAGGTACGCGTGCCAGCGCCAGCCGCAGGATTAGCGGCAGCCGCAGGACTGCAAGCTGGCGGCCAAGGCGTCCAGCCGAGGACGGACCGCAACCGGATCGGGACCGTTGGACAGCAGCGCGAACACCAGCACCCGCCCCTCGGCGTCGAGCACCGTGCCGGCGAGGGCGTTCACCCCGGTGAGCGTGCCGGTCTTGGCGCGCACCCAGCCCCGCCCCGCGGTGGCGGAACCGCCGTAACGATCGGCCAGCGTGCCGCTGCCCCCGGCCACCGGGAGCCCGACCAGCAAAGGGCGCAGTGCGGCCGTGCGGTGCTGGGACTCATCGGGTGCGGCGGCCGCGGCCAGCAGATCGGTGAGCAGCGCCGCGGGAACCGCATCGCGGACCGAAAGTCCACTGCCGTCGACCAGGATCGTCCCGGTGACCTCGAAACCGTGCGCCCCCAGCACCTGGAGCACTGCCGCGGCGGCACCGGCGAACGACGGCTCGGCCCCCCTGGCCAGGGCCACCTCCCTGGCCAGGACCTCGGCGAGCACGTTGTCCGACGTGCTGAGCACCGTGGCGACCAGATCCTCCACCGGCGGTGAGGCCACCTCCCCGAGCACCGCCGCCCCGGCCGGGGCGCTGCCCACCGCGACCGCCCCGGGATCTGCCCCCAGCCTGCGGGCCAGTTCACCTGCGGCCGCGGCCGCGGGCAGCCCAGCGCGCGGCGAGACAGCCTGGCCGGGATCGGCGCGCCCCCCGTCGAGCATCACCGGCACGATCGGTGCGACATAACCGGCTGCCACGTCACCGCGGGACCAACCGGGAGCCAGCGCATCACCGGCGTAACGCCCGACGTCGACCAGCACCCGACGCACCGGACCCGGTGCGGCCGCCCGGACCTGGCGCACCAGGTCATCCAGCCGGGCCGCGCCGGGATACACCGTATCCTCGACGTTCTCGGCGGCAGGGTTCTCGGCGGCAGGGTTCTCGGCGGCGGGCACCGTGGACAGCGTGGGATCCCCCCCACCCACCAACACGACGGTTCCCGGCTCGGCACCGGCCAGCACCCTGGTGCGCAGCCTGGCCTGATGGTCCAGGGCCAGCAACGCGGCGGACGCGGTGAGCAGCTTGGCGGTCGAGCCGGGCACCAGCGGGCTGGCAGCATACCGTTGCCACAGCACGCTGCCGGTGCCGGGGTCGACCACCCGGCCCGACAGCCTGCCCAGCCCGCCCTGGACGACCAGCGGGTCCAGCACCGCGGCCACCCCGGCGGGTGTCGGGGCCGGGCCCTGCACGAGGGCCGGGCGCAGCGCAGGCCGGGGCAGTACCGGAGGGGGCGGCGGCATGGTCCGCAGCGCGGCGATCTCGGCGCCGCTGACCAGCCCGGCCAGCGCAGGGACGCCGAGCGCGGCGCCGATTCCGGCGCTGGCGGCGAGCAGCAGCACGGTGACGACCACCGCGATCCGCTTCCCCCGCTGCACCGGCAGGCGCAGCGCAGCACCGATCCGGCGACCGGGTCCCGACACTGGCGCCTCTTCCCTCTACCGTGAGCTACTGCTGCTGAGCAGATTAGGCGCCCAGGGCCGCACCGGACATCCAGGGCCGCACCGGGTCTCCAAGACCACAACTGCGGTCATTCGTATCGCCGGGTTACCCGGCGGGGTCGACCACGACCCGGCTGGGCGGTGCTGGCGTACCGGAGTGATGAAGCTGGCCTGACTGCTGGCAGCAGTGGATCGCAGTGGTGCTACCTTGCCGATCATCAGAGCTGATCACCAGTGCTGATCAACCGCGGCAATCAACCACCACGAGCTTGGAGGAAGCTGCCCATGATGCCGTCCGACCAGGTGCCCACGACCTTCCCGGTCTCGGTGAAGGGCGTCGTCGTGCGTGCGGGGCGGGTGATCCTGCTGAAGAACGCGCGCGGGCAATGGGACCTGCCCGGGGGTCGTATCGAGCTGGGTGAGACCCCGGCGCAGTGCGTCGCCCGCGAGATCGCCGAGGAGACCCGCTGGCTGGTGACCCCGGGTCCGATCCTGCATGCCTGGATGTGTCACGTGTGGCCCGGACGGCAGGTGTTCATCGTCGCCTATGGCTGCTTCTTCAGTGCCGGAGACGAGCCGGTGCTCAGTGACGAGCACACCGAGATCGGCCTGTTCACCGAGCACGAGGTACCCAGCCTGGTGATGCCCGACGGCTACAAGCGTTCGGTCGCCCTGTGGTTCGACCGGCTGGGCCGGCTCAGCCCTCGGTGAGGATCTCCAGCAATCCGCAGATCTCCAGCACCCGGCGCACGATCTGCTGGGGATGCTCGACGGTCAGGCTGACACCCCGCTCCCTGGCTCGCTTGTAGCAGTCGACCAGCACGAAGATTCCGGTGGAGTCGAGCAGCGACACCGCGGTGAGGTCGACCCGGATCCGCTGGGGGGGTTCCTCAGCGAGCAGATCGAGGATCACCTGGCGCAGCTTGGGCGCAGTCGCCAGATCGACGTCCCCGGTGACGACCACCACGGGACCGGAATTCGAGTCGGGGTGCTGTACGACGATCTCCACCAGGCACTACCCCACCCTCACCCGCGGGATGGGCGAGGCTTCCTGGGAGGGGGGTTCCAGGGACTGGGCGTCGGCCAGGCGGGCCGTCGCCGCGGCGACGGCCACCCCCGCGGGACCGTCCAGCTCGGGCACCGCACGCAGCGCGGTGAGGGCGTCATCGACGGCCGAACGCAGCCCGGCCGCCTGGGCTCGCAGCGCGCGGGCGGCCTCGGCCTGGGCGGCCAGTGCCGCGGTGGTGCGCCACAGATCGGCGAATACCGACACCTTGGCCCGCAACATCCAGGGGTCGAACGGCCTGGTGATGTAGTCCACCGCACCTGCCTCGTAACTGCGGAAGGCCAGATGGGCGTCGTAGTCGACGGCGGTCAGAAAGATGATCGGGATGTGCCGGGTGCGCTCGCGCTGCTTGATGTGGCTGGCGGTCTCGAAACCGTCCATCCCGGGCATGTGCGCGTCCAGCAGGAGCACCGCGTACTCCTCGACCAGCAACTTCTTCAGCGCGGCCTCACCGCTGGTCACCGGGACCGGTTCCACCGCCAGGCCCTGCATCAGGGCCTCCAGGGCCAGCAGGTTCTCCCGGCGGTCGTCCACGATCAGGACCTTGGGGATGCGCGGCACGGCTACTCAGCCTCCGAGCCAGCGCGGTAGTGCGCCACCCATTTGGACATCGCGTCCAGCAACTCGTCCAGGTCCACCGGTTTGGTGATGTAGTCGGTGGCACCAGCGGCGAAACTGGACTCCCGATCACCGGGCATCGCCTTGGCGGTGAGGAAGACCACCGGTAGCCGCACCCCGCCCGGCAGCTCGCGGATGAGCCGAGTGGTCTGGTTGCCGTCCAGGTCGGGCATCATCGCATCCATCAATACCACGTCCACCTCGGGATGCTCGGTGAGCATCCGGATTCCCTCCGCACCACTGTCGGCGTATAGGACGTTGAGTCCGTGCAGTTCCAGCGCACTGGTCAGGGCAAACACATTGCGCACGTCGTCGTCGACGATGAGCACGGTGGCCCCTTCCAATCGGCGGGTAGCCGCTGCGGCACGCCGGTTGGACGGCGCGGGGCGCAGGATCGGCGTGACCCCGTGGTTGCTCGGCGGGCGCCAGTTGTCACTTGGTGGCTCGGCGGTCCGCGGTGCGGGCGCCGGGTTGCCGGGCGGCGGGCCTTCGGGCAGGTACAGGGTGAAGGTGGAACCCTCACCCACCGCGGAGGTGACCGTGATCGCCCCGCCGAGCATCCGGGCCAGCTCCCGGCTGATCGAGAGGCCAAGCCCGGTTCCGCCGTACTTGCGGCTGGTGGTGCCGTCTGCCTGCTGGAAAGCCTCGAAGATCATCGCGAACTTGGTGTCCGAGATGCCGATCCCGGTGTCGGCCACCGCGAACGCGATGACCCGCTCGGCGGCGTCCAGGGTCGGCACGCCGAACACCATGCCGGGCGGAGCCGGCTCGATGGTCAGGGTGACGCTGCCGGTATCGGTGAACTTCACCGCGTTGGACAGCAGGTTGCGCAGGATCTGCTGCAGCCGCTGGGCATCGGTGACGATCTGGTCAAGTCCGGAGTTGACCATCTGCACCCGCAACTGCAGTCCCTTCTCGTCGGCCTGCGGACCGAACGCCTGCTCGACGTAGCTGCGGACCTCGACCAGGGCGAGGGGGCTGACCTCGACGTCCACCCGGCCGGCCTCGATCTTGGAGAGATCCAGGATGTCGTCGATCAACTCGAGCAGGTCGGAACCGGCGCTGTGGATCGTGCTGGCGAACTCGATCTGCCGGGAATTGAGGTTGCGGTCCGGGTTGTCGGCCAGCATCCGGGACAGCAGCAGCAGCGAGTTGAGCGGAGTGCGCAGCTCATGGCTCATGTTCGCCAGGAACTCCGACTTGTACTGGCTGGCCAGGGCGAGCTGCTGGGCCTTCTCCTCCAGGCCCCGGCGGGCAGTCTCGATCTCCAGGTTCTTGATCTCAATCTTGCGGTTCTGCTCGGAGAGCAGCTCAGCCTTCTCCTCCAGCTCGGCGTTGGTGCGCTGCAGCTCCGCCGACTGCTCCTGCATCTCCCGGGCCAGCCGCTGGGACTCGGCCAGCAACTGCTCGGTACGGCGATTGGCCTGGATCGTCTTGATCGCCACCGCGATGGTGACCACCAGCCGCTCCAGGAACGTCAGGTGCAGCTCGGAGAAGGGAGCCAGCGAGCCGAACTCCATCACGCCCAGCGACTCGCCCTCGAACAGCACCGGCAGGATCACCACCGCCGCCGGGACGGCCTTGCCGGTACCGGACCGGATCGGCAGGTAGCCGGGTGGCACGTCAGCGAGCAGGATGACGTTCTTGTCCGCGGCGGCCTGGCCGATCAGGCCCTCGCCGGGCAGGAAGGTGATCTGTGGGCTGGGGCCGACCAGCCCGTAGGAGCCGGCCAGCCGCCACTGCGCTGGCCCACCACCATCGATGTCGGGTCCCAGGAAGAACGCCCCGACCTGGGCGTTCACCAGCGGAGCCAGCTCCGTCATGATCATGTTGCAGACCTCGGTCAGGTCCCGCTGGCCCTGCAGCAGGCCCCCGATCCGGGCCAGGTTGGAGTCCAGCCAGCCCTGCTCGGCGTTCTCCGCGGTGGTCTCCCGCAGGGTGAGGATCATCTGGTTGATGTTGTCCTTGAGGTCGGCGACCTCGCCGCGGGCCTGCACGGTGATCTGCTGGGTCAGATCCCCCCGGGCCACCGAGGTGGACACCTCCGCGATGGCACGGAGCTGGATGGTCAGCGTGGAGGCGAGCTGGTTGACGCTCTCGGTCAGGTCCCGCCAGGTCCCCGAGACACCCTTGACCTGGGCCTGCCCCCCCAGCTTGCCCTCGGTGCCCACCTCACGGGCCACCCGGGTCACCTCGTCGGCGAACGAGGAGAGCTGGTCCACCATCGTGTTCACCGTGCTCTTCAGCGCCAGGATCTCACCCTGCGCGTCCACGGTGATCTTCTGGCTCAGATCGCCCTTGGCTACCGCGGTGGCCACGTGCGCGATGTTGCGGACCTGGGCGGTGAGGTTGGACGCCATCAGGTTCACCGCATCGGTGAGGTCCTTCCAGGTGCCGGCGACGTTCGGCATTCCGGCCTGCCCACCCAGCTTGCCCTCGGTGCCCACCTCCCGGGCCACCCGGGTCACCTCGTCGGCGAACACCCGCAGCGTGTCGGTCAGCGAGTTGATCGTCTCCGCCAGCTCGGCGACCTCGCCGCGGGCACTGACCGTGATCCGCCGCGACAGGTCGCCCTCGGCGATCGCGGTGGACACCGAGGCGATCGAGCGGACCTGGTTGGTCAGGTTGGACGCCATCGTGTTCACCGAGTCGGTGAGCGCCCGCCAGGTGCCCGCGACGCCCCGGACGTCGGCCTGCCCCCCCAGCTTGCCCTCGGTGCCCACCTCCCGGGCCACCCGGGTCACCTCGTCGGCGAACGAGGAGAGCTGGTCGACCATCGTGTTCACGGTGCGCCCGATCCGCAGGAACTCGCCCCTTAACGGCCGGCCCTCGATCTCCAGCGCCATGTGCTGGGACAGGTCGCCCTCGGCGACGGCCACGATCACCCGAGCGATCTCGCTGGTCGGCCGGGCCAGGTCGTCGATCAGCGAGTTGACCGCCTGGGCGTCCTCGGCCCAGGAACCGTCGAATGCCTCCTCGTCGAGGCGCTCCAGCATCCGGCCTTCCCGCCCGACCACCCGACTGATCCGCAACAGGTCCCGGTTGCGCCGCTCCTGCAGGGCGACCACCTCGTTGAACCGCTCGACGACCTCGCCTTCCAGCCCGCTGCGCCGGGGCAGCCGCACCCCGAAGTGGCCCATCCGGACCTGGGCCAGCGCATCGGCCAGCTCGGTGAGCACGTCCCCGGTGGCAACAGCAGGAGGACGCCCGTCGAAGCCCGCTGGCGACCCGGGGCGCGAAACGGCGGTCATCCCTGAGCCCTCCTCCCTAGCCACCGCACAGCACCTAGCCACCTCACAGCACAAGGAACGACGACGAAGGAGCCGCCCGGCCGGACCATAGGTCGTTCTTCCGGGCTATGTTTACCGCGCCTCGATCACGAAGGCGAGGGCCCTGCCCTCCGGGTTACCCGTTCGGCAGACTGGGCCGGTGGCCGCCCGCCTGCTGCGCCGAACTCAACTCCCGGCGAGCCCCCGCTCGCCGTCGGTGGCGCGCGCCCTGCTGCGCGCCGCGCTGGCCGAGGCCACCCTCGAGCACCTGACCGACGTCGCGCTGCTGCTGACCACGGAACTGTGTGCCGGCACGGTGCGCAACGCCGGAACCGAGATGGAGCTCGCGGTGCGCATCGACGACACCACGCTCACCGTCTCGCTGACCGACCGCGGGCCGGTGCCGCTTGAGCTTGACCGGAGAGCAGCACCGGGCACCGCCGAGCACCCGGTCGCCGGGCCCGGGCTGCGGGTGGTCGCGGCCCTGGCATCGGCCTGGGGCACGCGGCACGACGCCACCGGGCGCCACCTGGTCTGGTTCACCCTCGACACCGCCCCCGCTCCCGCTGCCGAGCCCGCAGCGGCTGCCCAGCCCGCACCGGCCGCTGAGCCGGTCCCGGTTCATGCCGGCTGGCCCGGGCCGCAGAGCTGCCGGTGGCTGCTGCACATGCCGGCCCCCGTCGCTACCCGGCTCGCCATGCCTTCGCTGGTCACCGAGCTGTTGCGGCGGCTGTGCGAGGTGCTCGGAGCTGACGCGGCGAGGGTGTTGCTGGACTACGGGGACGGCACGGGTGAGCAGTTGCTGGCGCAGCACAGCGTGGTCGCCCCCGCTCCGGTGACCACCCCCTGCGTCGAGATCCGGCTGGCGTTGGACGCCCCGCTGCGCGGGCGGCTGCGGGTACACCTGGCGTCGCCCACCGCCACCAGCGAGGAGCTGGCCACCCTGTCGGCGCACCGGATCGCGCTGGCCATCGAGTCCGACTGGCTACGCGGCGCCGACCGCCGTCGTCGGTCCTGGATGACCTACCTCGCCGAGACCAGCGAGCTGCTGGCGCAGTCGCTGGACGTGAACTTCACCACTGCGCTGGTGCCCCAGATCGTGGTGCCCCGGCTCGGTCATTGGTGCGCGGTGCACCTGGTCGATGACCGCGGCACGGTCACCAGGGCCGTCTGGGGGCACGCCGACGAGTCCGCCCTGGGGCCGTTGCGATCCTGGCTGGACGCGGACCGCGACCAGCCGGGCGGGCTGCAGGGCCGCATCGACGAAGCCGTGCGCGGCGACCGTCCGGTCATCTTCACCACCCCGGTCGAGGGGGTCACGGTCCCGTTGATTGCCCGAAGCACCACCCTGGGCACCCTGACCGTGGGGCGGCCGGGGACCCGGCCACACACCCCCGAGGACGTCACGCTCATCTCCGACGTCGCCCGGCGGGCGTCCCTGGCCATCGCCAATGCCCAGCTCAACGCCGCCCACGTGGCCGTGGCGCAGGCGTTCCAGCGGGCCCTGTTGCCGCGCGCGCTACCGGAGTCGGCGCGGGTCGAGTTCGCTGCCGCCTACCTGCCCGCCAGCACAGGCACCGACGTCGGTGGCGACTTCTATGACGTGCTCGCGTTACCGGGCGAGCGCTGGCTGGTGGCGGTCGGAGACGTCTGCGGCAAGGGCGCACCGGCTGCGGCGCGCACCGGCCGGGTGCGCGATGTGCTGCGGGTGCTGGTGCGCGACGGCTGCCGGCTGGAGCGAGCCGTGCAACTGCTCAACGACGTGATGGGCGAGCCGGCCGGCGAGCAACAGTTCTGCACCCTCGCCGGTGCGCTGGTCGCCGCCCGGACGAGCGGGGCTGGGCTCGATGGCGTGTTGGTGCTGGCCGGGCACGACCAGCCGCTGCTGGTGCGGGCCGACGGGTCGACCGGGTTCCTCGGTGAGTTCGGCACCGCCGTCGGGCTGCTGGACGAGATCCGGTTGTGTACCACCCGACACACCCTGGCACCCGGGGACACGATGGTGATCTACACCGACGGGGTGACCGAGCGCCGGCACGGCAACCAGTTCTTCGGCCGCGCCCGGCTCGCTGCGCTGGCCGCCAAGCTGCCCGGCGCCCCGGCCGCCACGATGGTCGCCGCGCTGCGCACCGCCGCCGCCGACTTCTCCCCCGACCCGCCCAGGGACGACATCGCCCTCCTGGTCGTCCGAGCCCGGTAGGCCCGGTCGCCATTCGGTTCCGAATCGCCCTTTCGGGGGGCCTGGGGAGTGCTGTTCGGCGCCCCATGGCGGCCCCTGCGCCACCCTGGGCCGCGCGGCAGGCCGCGACGACAAGATCATCTGCGTGCCCAGCGCGGATCCGCACCTCCTGGGAGCGCGCGAAGGACTCCTGAGGGGGTAACGGTGTTCCGGCAGCCCACCCCATTCACGAGTAGGGACCTGCTGGATTCCGCCCATCCGCCCGGTGCGTGCGGCGTACTGTCGACGATCAGATGGACGCCCACATCATGTCGCCTCCAGCTTGTCGCCCCCGGCTTGTGGACCACAAGTTGTAGGGCCTGGGTGCCCGTCCACGGTAGAGCCCCCTCACCACGTGGAGTGCACCATGATCACCCCATTTACCCCTGTTCCGGACTGGATCTGGTCGGAGAACGCCGAGGCCGGTCTCGCGGTCGCCGACATCGAGGGAGATGGCCGCCTCGACGTCGTCGCGTTCGCGGTGGACAACCCGAAAGGCCAGAATGCCGGGTATTACCGGGTGGGTCGGGGCCTGCGCCCGGACGGCACGCTCAGCGGGGGCTGGGCTCCGTGGCGGGCAGTGCCGGATTGGGGCTGGTGGGAAAACCAGGGAGCTGGAATTGCCGTCGCCGATCTGAACGGCGACGGGGTGCCGGAGCTGGTGGTGCTCGCGGTGGACAACGCGAAAGGCCAGAACGCCGGGTATTACCGGGTGGGCTGGGGCCTGCGCCCGGACGGCACCCTCAGCGCCGGTTGGGGGCCGTGGCAGCAGGTGCCGGGCTGGTTCAGCCACGAGAACCAGGGTGCCGACATCGCCATCGCCGACGTGAATGGCGACGGCCGTCCGGAACTTGTCGTGCTCATGGTCGACGCCCCGGCCGGGCAGAATGGCGCCTTCTACCGGTCCGGAACCATCGACTCGGGCGGGCTGGTGGCCACCTGGAGTCCATGGACCCTGGTCCCGGACTGGCGCTACTGGGAGAACCAGGGCGCTGGGCTGGCCGTCGCCGATCTGAACGGCGACGGGGTGCCGGAGCTGCTTGTGTTCGCCGTGGACAATCCGGCCGGCCGTAACGATGGTTACTACAGCGTGGGCTGGCATCTGGACGGCCGCGGCAGGCCCTCCGAGGGGTGGGGACCCTGGGCCCCGGTGCCCGGCTGGCCATTCTGGGAGAACCAGGGGGCGGGTGTGGCGCTGGCCGACGTCAACGGGGACGGGGCGGCGGAGCTGGCCGTGCTGGCCGTCGACAACGCAGTAGGCAAGAACCAGGGCTACTACCGCCTGCTGGACGTCGTGACCGACCTGGCCGATGCCCCGAGCCGAGGGGTGTGGCGGCTGCTGGAGAACGACTCGGGCGTGCTCGCCGTCCACGCCGCCGTGCTGCCCACCGGCAGCGTGCTGTTCTTCGCCGGGTCCAGCAACAACCCGGACAACCACGCGGCGCACCGCTACGGCACCCGGGTGTGGCACTACCCGTCACCGAACTCCAGCGCACCGGCCACGCCGCTGGACCTGTTCTGCTGCGGTCATGCCCACTTGCCCGACGGCCGGGTACTGGCCGCCGGTGGCACCGAGCAGTACGACCCCTTCCTCGGGTTGCGGCAGGCCGCCATCTTCGACCCCACCGCCGGCCCCCCGGATCCGGCCAGCCCCACCGGCGCTGCCGGCGCCTGGCTGCACGCCCCCGATATGGCCGGTGGCCGCTGGTACCCGACGCTGGTCCCGCTCGGCGACGGCCACGTCCTGACCGTCTCCGGGCTCGGCAGCGACGGCAATCTCAACGTCGTCCCCGAGATCTACCTCGGCGGTTCCTGGAAGTCGCTCCCGCCGTCCAAGCGGTGGCCGCTGTACGGGCATCTCTTCCTGCTCGCCGACGGGCGCGTCTTCTACAGCGGCGGGCAGTACGGCTCGAACGAGGGTGTCCACCCGGCGGTCTGGAACACCACCAATAACACCACGGTCGACGTGGCGGGCCTGCCGGAGGAGCACCTGCGCAACCAGTCGGCCAGCGTGCTGCTGCCCCCCGCCCAGGACCAGCGGGTCATGATCATTGGAGGAGGGGCGTTCGACGCCCACCACGTCGCCTCGGCGACCGCGACGACGGCGATTGCCGACCTGGCGGCGACGAAGCCACAGTACCGGGCGGCCGCGCCGCTGCACACCGCCCGGATGCACCTGTGCGCCGTGCTGCTGCCGGACCGGACGGTGCTGGTCAACGGCGGCGCGCGGATGGCCGAGATGGCCGCCCAGGCCGCCTTCGAGGCCGAGATCTACCATCCGACGTCCAATGTCTGGACCGTGGGCGCCGCTTCCCGGGTACCGCGGCTCTACCACTCGGTGTCGCTGCTCATGCCGGACGGCAAGGTCATCACCGCCGGCTCCAACCCGGCGCGCAAGGTGGAGGAACTGCGGATCGAGGTGTACTGGCCGCCGTACCTGTTCGCCGGCCCGCGCCCGACCTGTGCTCCGGCCCGCACCGAGGTGCATTACGGCGAATCGCTGACCGCGCAGGTGCCCGACGCGGCGGCCCTGGGCTCGGCCTGTCTGATCCGGGTCGGTATCGCCACCCACTCCGCCAACGTCGAGCACCGCCTGGTCGACGTCGGGCACCAGGTGACCGGACCGGACGAGATCAGCCTGACGATGCCGGCCGCCGGTAACGTGGCACCCCCCGGCTGGTACCTGCTGTTCGTCGTCACCAAGGCGGGCGTGCCGTCGCCGGGGGTGGGGCTGCACCTGTCGTGACCATGGCTGCTCGGGCTAGCCGGGGTGCAGGGCACTGCAGCGAGCCAGGTCGGCGGCGCCGATGAGACCGGCCTCGTGACCCAGCTCGGCGATCCGCACCTCGGCGGCCGGGCGATGCCCGCAACCGGTCAGGAACCGGCGAAAGGCGTCCCGGGTGGGGACCCGGAGCACTTCACCCGCTGCCGAGACCCCGCCACCGATGACGAAGAGACCGGGGTCGAGTACCGCAGCCAGGTCGGCCAGCCCACGCCCCAGCCAGGTCCCGATCTCGTCGAAGCACTGCAACGCCAGCACATCACCGCCCTGAGCGGCCTGGGTGACCAACTGGCCGGTGATGTCCTCGGGGCAGCCCCCGGCCAGCCGCAGCAGCTCCCCCGCCAGGTCGGGGGAGCTGCCGGCCAGTCCCTGCGCCGCATGCACCAGTGCCCGGCCGCTGGCGTACTGCTCCCAGCACCCGTGCAGCCCGCACCCGCACGGCCGTCCATCCGGGACGACGTTGAGGTGGCCGACCTCGGCGGCCACGCCGAACCGGCCGCGCAGCAACTGCCCGTGCACCACGATGCCGCCGCCGATCCCGGTCCCGACCGTCAGGGTCACCACGTGCTCGGCACCGCGGCCCGCCCCGAACCGGGCCTCCGCCCACGCGGCGGCGTTGGCGTCGTTCTCCACCACCACCGGCAGGCCCAACCGGCGCTCCAGCGAGGCCCGCAGCCGCTCACCGCGCCAAGCAAGGTTCGGGGCGAACAGCACGGTCGACCGCTGCTCGTCGACGAACCCGGCGGCGCCGACGCCGATCCCCTCGGCGTCGTACTCGCAGCTCAGCTCGCGGACCGCGGCGACGATCACATCCTCGGTCCGGCTGGTGTCCTGGGCCGGGGTGTCCCACCGGGTGGCCGCGACGATCTTGCCGTGCTCGTCGACCACCCCGGCGGCGACCTTCGTCCCGCCGACGTCCACTCCGATGGTCAGCGCCGAGGTGGGCGCAACGGAGGGTGCGGGGCTCATCCGGTCGGGGCTCATCCGGTCCGGCGCTCCAGCCGGCCCTGTCGCAGCAGCGCGACGTCCACGTCGTCCAGGCTGGTGACGACGAGATCGGCACCCGCAGTGGCCAGCAGCTCCGCATCACCGGCCCGCGCCACCCCCAGCGCGGCCATCGCGCCGGCCTTGGCGGCCTGCACCCCGCTCACCGCGTCCTCGACGACAACGCAGCTCTCCGGGGGCGCGGCGAGCTCGGCGGCGGCGGCCAGAAAGATCTCCGGGTGCGGCTTGCCCTGGGCGAAGTCCCGCCCCGAGAGGTCGGCGTCGAAGACGTCGAGCAGGGTCTCGCCCGGGCGCAGGAAGTCATAGCGCAGGCCATGCCGCGCGGCGAAGGTGTCGAGCCGGATCTGGCGCAGGAACAGGCCGGCGTTCTTGGACGAGGACGCTGCCGCCAGCTTGACACCCGCGTTCCGCACAGCCAGCACGAAGCGCAGCGCGTCCGGATACGCCTCGAACTCGCCCGCCTTGATCAGCTTGACCACCAGCTCCTGCTTGTGCTCGGCGTAGCTGGCTGCCCGGGCCTGCGGGTCGGGTATCCCGAAGTACTCGACGGCGGCCAGCGCCCCGCTGGTGCGGGGCTTGCCCGAGAGCACCTGCTGGTAGACCTGCGAGGTGAAGGCCTCAGGCGACCACCTGGTCTGCGCGCGGACGGGGGCCCAGTCCGTCTCCATCAGCTCCTGCAGCGCCTGCCGCCAAGCCCGCTCATGCGGTGAGTCGACCAGGACACCGTCCACGTCGAAGATCGCTCCGGCAAAGCCCGTGCTGGACACTCCTCGCTCCTTCCCCCGTTACTGCGGCATTAGCTGACTGCGGTGCGCCCGCCCCTGCACTAGCGGCTGGGGGGGATGCCCACCCCAGGGGCCGGGGTCTGGGTGTCCTGATGGCGTGCCTCAGTCCATTTGGCGTGTTCCTGGGAGACCAGGCCTTCCAGCCGCTCGGCGAGGATCCGCTGCCGGTCGTCGGCGCTGTAGGGACCGGCTGAGGCGAGGTAGAGGTACTTCTCGTGCTTGAGCGCCTCGGCGGTGGCCCGGTAGAGCACCCAGTTGGTCTGCCACTGGTAGAGCTGCTGGACACCCTCGGCGACCACCACGACGGCGGCGAGCGCCGCGGTGAGCGCGGCGGGTGCCTGCAGGCCGGCCATCACCGGCACCGTGGCACCCACCACGAGCTGGACGAGCTTGACCCGCTTGTACGACCGCTGGGCAGCGACGCTCTTGCGGTCGTACCAGTCCAGTTGATCCTCCAAGCGGTCCCAGGTGGGATCCGTACCACCCTCGGGTGGCGGCTGCTGTCCGCTCAACCTCAATCTCCTACCGATTCGGAGGTGACGCGCCTGGATCGATTATGGCGGACCGGTGACCCCGGCACCCATCCACCAGCTAAGCGGCTGAACGGCCAGGCATCTGACCCCGGCCTCGTCAGGTCTAGCGATGGCGGCCTCGGCGTGTCGGGCCGATGAGGCACCTGTGACCCACTTCGTCGCCGCCAGCGCCCACGGCTCGAACCTCACCGCCTGGGTCCTGCTCGGGCTCACCGGGTGGCTGGTGTGGTACCTCGTCGCGTGCGCCGCCTACCCGTGGCGGACCTGCACCTGGTGTGATGGCGGCAGGAAGCGCAGCGCGTCGCGCAAGCATTGGCGGGACTGCCGGCACTGCCGCGGCACCGGACGTCGCGCCCGAGCCGGACGTCGGCTGTGGCGGGCCATCAGCAACCGACGCGACTAGCCCTCACCACAGGGCCCGCAGCACCAGGACCGCCACCGCAGTACCGACCAGCACCGCGAACGTCACCAGCACGACCACCGCCGGGACCACCCCACCCCGCGACTGGTCGGGGTGCGGCCCCGCGCAGATGTAGCTGCGGCAGCCGCACCAGCAATGGCCCGGATGCTCCGGGTGACCGCAGACGCAGCGTGGACCGAGGTCGGTGGCTCCGGGCTGGTGGTCAGTCATGGCGGGTCCTCCCATGCCGAGCGAAACGGCAACGGCCCATTGATAGGGCCGCCGCAGCTCGTAGGGTGCAGTCGTGGGCTTTTTCGAGCTCAACGGGGCGCCTATCGTGCTCGACGGCGGCTTGGCGACCGAACTGGAGGCGCGCGGCCACGACCTGTCCGGCCCGCTGTGGTCGGCCCGGCTCCTCATGGAGGCACCACAGGAGATCGTCGCGGCCCACCTGGCGTTCTTCCGGGCCGGTGCCCAGATCGCCACCACCGCGAGCTATCAGGCGAGCTTCGCCGGATTCCGGGCGCACGGGGTCGACCAGGGCGACGCGGTGCGGTTGCTTCGGCGCAGCGTCGAACTCGCCAAGGTGGCCCGCGACCAGATGCCCGACCAGCACCGTGCCCGGTGGGTGGCGGCGTCGGCCGGCCCGTATGGCGCGGCGCTCGCCGACGGCTCGGAATACCGAGGACGTTACGGCCTGAGTGTCCGCGAGTTGACCGCGTTTCACCGGCCCCGGTTGGAAGTGCTGGCGGCAGCGGAACCGGACCTGCTGGCCCTGGAGACCGTGCCCGATGCCGACGAGGGGGCCGCGCTGGTGGCAGCCGTTGCTGGGCTCGGCGTCCCGGCATGGCTGTCCTATACGATCTCCGGGACCCGAACCAGGGCAGGCCAGCCGCTGGCGGAGGCATTCACGGTGGCAGCGAACGATGACACCATCGTGGCCGTCGGGGTCAACTGCTGCTCACCCGCCGATGTGCCGCGCGCCATCGCGACTGCCCGCCAGGTGACCGGAAAGCCGGTGATTGCCTATCCGAACAGCGGCGAGGGCTGGGACGCGCAGCGGCGCGCATGGACCGGACCGGCCCGTTTCTCGCCGCTCCTGGCCCAGCAGTGGTCTGCCGAGGGTGCCCGGATCATCGGCGGCTGCTGTCGGGTCAGTCCCGCCGATATCACCGCACTGTCCCGCACGCTGGCTGGAGCAGGGTGAAAGGATTTCCGCATGAGCAGCACGATCGAGGTCACCGACCAGGGACGTGTCCTGGCGTACAGGTTCGAGGATCTGATGCGTTACCACGGACCCGGCTCCCCGGGGGGAGTGGCGCACGGCTTCAAGGTCATGGAGCGGGTGCTGCCGCTGCTCGATCCGAACGGTCCAGCGGACCGGCGCGAGATCCGAGTGCAGACGGCCTTCGCCGGCGTGGGTGCCCGTGACGCGTTCGAAATGGTCACCCGGGCCGTGACCGAGAACAGGTACCTCGTTGATGACTCCTTGGCGCGTCCGGACTGCGGGCCGACCCGGGAGCGCTTCGTTTTCCAGCTCCACTACCGAGGGCGCAGCGTGCTTGCTGTCTTGCGCGAGGGTTACGTGTCTGAGGAATTCATCGCCCTGGTGAGCAAGGCGGAGCGCAGCGCGGCGGAGGAGAACCGCCTGACCGTGCTGAAGCAGCAGATGGCCGACCGGTTGATGGCCAGCCCCGCGGCAGACGTCTATGACGTGGACTGAGGACATCCCACTGCCCGAACGTCATGCTCGTTATCGCGCTGCATGATCACCGGCTCCATCGCGGTCACCCCCCTTCCGCATGACTCTCTCACCTTGGAGGCACCAAAGTGCCATGCGCCCACGAGGGGGGAGTCCCGGAAACGGGAACAGCACGCCGAGACGCGGCCCGCGCTCGATCAGCCGGAGGGTGTCTCTGCCGTGAGCAGACCGGCGCGAAAGGCCATCCCCGCAGCTCCACGCCCATCGCACCGCGCACCAATCCCCGGGTCAGCATCTCGCCGAGCATCTCCCGGACGCCCTGATAGCGCCGCACCGCGGTGGGAAAGACGCGCTCGGCACTGCGCAGCGCCCGCACCGCGCTCAGCCCTTCGAGCCAGTCACAGACCTTCGGCTCCAGCTCCGACCACGTCGCTAGAGTGGGCACCATTAGATCCAGGGACAGCGGTTGTGGTGGACGAGGCGCTGCTTGAGCAGGACGACCACACCGCCGAGCACGATCACCAGGAGCACATCGAGTCCCACCCGCCGCAGCGCCTCCAGGGCCATGACGACCTCCCCGGCAGCCAGGCCCACGCCCACCAGGGCGGCAGCGGGAACCAAAGCCAAAGCGATGAGGGCACCGGCGAGGACCGCATGACGGAAGGCGGTGACGATCACGAGACCGGCGATCGCGCCACCGGCCGAGATGAGCCAGTCCGCGGCGGTCGGATCGATGACCAGCTTGACCCCCTCACTCGCGGCCAGCGACTTCGGGCCCGCCGCGCCGAGCCCCTGTAGCAGCAGGTAGGCCAGCGCCCCGACGAGGACCAGCACCACGTAACCGCTGGCCGCGGCGATAAATGCCCGGCGGACGGCGTACCAACTGCCGCGAACCAGGCCGACGGCGAGTTTGGCCACCGGTTCGAACGCCGGCGCGATGATGGCCGCCGCGGCCAGCGCCAGGGCCTGCGGGACGGGGGCGGAGAGCAGCCCAGCTACGGCGATGGTCGCTCCCAGCCCCATCAGCGCCAGGAAATTCAGGTTCGGCCGGCTGTGGTGGCGAAGGGTTCGCTCGAACTCCTCCCAGGGCGCCTCGTCGACGTCGTTGTCGATTGCCCGCTGGGCCTGCTGGTCCATCAGGCTCTCAAGCCCGGCCGTGCTCACCGACACCAACCCGAACTGGCGGGCCTGCGCCGCCACCGCTAATACAGCGTCGACCCCTCGGTTCAGCGCATGCACCGTGACGACATCACCGGGCGGCTTGACCGATGCCCCGGGCAGGACGGAAAGGGCAACCACCCCCTCCAGCGCCTCGAGCTCGGCCAACACGCCTTCGGTGGTCTCGGTCGGGACCCTGATCTCGATCGTGTGGTGCACCATTGCTCCTACTGAACGGGCTGGATCAGGACGAAGCGAACCACCTTTCATTACCCCTCACCCGGGTCGTGCACACATCGCCAAGGTGGAGGCCGTCGTCGCCGTCAGGTTGCCCGACTGGACACCGCGCACCGTCGTCGGCCTCACCGGGGACGTTTGTGTACCCGTCGTGGGCGGTGGGGCGCCTCGTCGCTGGGTCCCTCGGCGTGCCGCTCGTGATGCTGCTCTCTGGCGTCACCCTGCTCGCCGTCACGTTGATCGTATTGCGCCGCCTCTCCCGCGCATGGACGGCTATCTGCAGTGCGCGGCAAGCCGAACCGGGCATGGACCTCGGGGGCGTACCGGACGCTGCTGGGCGGCCCGGTGGGCCCAGGCAGCCCGGCGGCGGCGAACAGCCCGTCCTCGTGGAGGTCGAGCAGTTCGGCCGCGTGGAGCAGCCACGGCTCGTGCTCGACCGGGGTATAGAGCGTGACGCCGCCGTACCAGCGGGAATGCTGGGCCCAGCGTGCGGTGAGGTGATGGTCCAGCGGTGTGGGTGCGATGCGCTCACCGAGCCGCACCCGCCACCGGATCCCTACACCGGCAGGCGCCGGCCAGCGGCGGCTGAGCCTGTAGTCGACGCTGTTCCCCGCACGACGCAGCCCCATACTCGACCAGGTGTAGGGAAGTCGGCCCACGATCCGAGCGCTGAGCACGAACGGCAACGTCGAGGCCTCCATGGTGAGGAATACCGTGCTGCATCGGTCCCGCCCGTCCACTGCATAGGTCCGCACGTTGGTCTCCAGGAAGTCACCGAGGTGGAGCAGACCGGCGATGGACACCCGCCCCATGCGCAGCCCGACCACACTCACCCAGCAGACCCCGTCGCAGAGATCGAGCTCGGTGGCCGGAGGCAGCAGTGGACGCACCACCTCAGGCGGGTAGGGCCAGTGCAGGAACGTCACGTCCCCCCACACCTGCGTGGAGAACGCGCGAGACACAGGAGGGACCGGGGCGCCCGGGATCGGTTCCGAAGTCACCAGGTCACGGTAGAGCCGGGAACCGTGGTGCCCACGCGGTGGCCGTGCTGCTGTTGGGGGCGCAGGAGCTTCGCAAGGGTCGGCTACCGGCCGACGCACAGCCGAATGAGGGCCATGCTTGCCACGAGGCTGTGCAGAACTCCTTGATGGCATGATCGACGTCACGCAGTTAGTCACTCGGAGAACCAGTCAGGCCCCGTCCGCACCACTGTGGACGGAGGCTGACCTGCGAGCCGCCTCGGGGAATCGAACCCCGGACCTGCTCATTACGAGTGAGCCGCTCTGACCGACTGAGCTAAGGCGGCGGTGCTGCTGAGGCAACCCGGGTCAGTCTAGCGGTCGTGAGTGGCGTGGGGTGCCATGGCACCTCATGCCACTCACGAGCTCTGCAGCGTGCAGGTGAGCGCCTCGACGGCGATCCGGGGCTTGACGTTGAGCTCGAGCGCCGTGCGGCAGGCGAGCACCGCCTCCAGCCGGCGCAGCAGCGCCTCCGGGCTGCTCGCGGCGGCGACGGCGCTGAGGTCGGCGGCCCGGTCGGGGTGGGTCAGTGCCACGGTGGCGCCCCAGGCCATCGCCAGCGCGTCCCGGTAGAAGCCGGCCAGGTCGACCAGGGCGCGGTCCAGCGCGTCGCGCTGGGTGCGGGTGGCCCGGGACTTCTGGCGGCGTTCCAGGTCGCGCAGCGCGCCCTTGGCGCCGCGGGTGGCGGCGGCGGCACCCTTGCCGGTGCCACCCGCGCCGAGCGCGGTCTCCAGCTCCTCGGTCTCGGCGGCGTTGCGGGCCGAGGTCAGGCCGGTGGCCTCGGACTCAGCAGCGCCGACCAGTTCGTCGGCCAGGGCGAACGCGGCGCCAAGCGAGCGCAGCGCGGTGGGCACCGCCAGCACGGCCTCCCGGCGGGCCCGGGCGTCGGGGTCGGTGGCCAGCCGGCGGGCCCGGCCGACGTGTCCGCCGCACACCGACGCGGCCCACCGCGCGGTCTCGGCGTCCAGGCCATCCCGGCGCTGCAGCACGTCGGCCACGGCTGCGGCGCAGGGGGTGCGCAACCCGACCGGACGGCAGCGCGAGCGCAGGGTCACCGCGATGTCCTCGGGGTGGTCGGAGGGGGCGCAGAGCAGGAACACGGTCCGCGGCGGGGGCTCTTCCACGGCCTTGAGCAGGGCGTTGGCCGCACCTTCGGTGAGCCGGTCGGCGTCGGAGATGAGCAGCACCTGCCAGCGGCCCGCCACGGGACGCCGCGACGCCTCGGTGACCAGGGTGCGCATCTCCCCGACCGAGATGGACAACCCCTCCGGCACCACCTCGCGAACATCGGGGTGGGTGCCGGCGAGCGTGGTCCGGCAGCCCTGGCAGGTGCCGCAACCGGGTTCGGCGCTGGTGCACTGCAGCACCGCGGCGAAGGCCCGGGCCGCGACCGAGCGCCCGCTGCCGGGCGGACCGGTGAACAACCAGGCATGCGTCAGCGCCGCAGAGCGGGCGGCCTGCTGCAGCGCGGCGACCACCGGCTGCTGGCCGACCACGGCAGCCCAGACGCTCATCCCGGCCTCCAGTCATCCATCTGGCGGTGCGCAACCAGACCCACCACCACCGCCACCACCCCCGCCCCGAGCAGCACCGGGCGGGTGCCGTCGACGGTCACCTGCTCACCGAACAGCACGAAGCTACGCTGCCGGACCAGCCCGACCAGCAGCGGGACCATCGCCATCGAGGCCAGCAGGTCGACCCGGACCAGTGACTGCACGAAGGCGATGGTGCGGCCGCGCACCTCGTCGGCGATCTGCGTGCCGATGATGGTCAGGCCGGTGAGGAAAGCCACCCCCGCGCCGCAGCCGACCAGGATGACGGCCCCGAGCGCGGCGAACAGATGCGGCGCCAGCGCGACCGCGACCAGCCCCAGCCCGGCCAGCACGATCGCCCGGCCGAACAGCCTGCGATGCTGGATCCGGCGAGCCGCCGTCGGCGCGCCCAGCATCCCCAGGCCCAGCCCGGCGAACAGCGACGCGAACAGCAGCCCGTAGGCAGCGTCCCCGCCGCCCAGGCTGGTGGCGTACAGCTTGGCGCAGGCGATCACCGCGCCGCCCGCCGCGAACGCCCCGAGGATCCCGGTGACCAGCCCGCGGACCAGCGGTGTGCCGCGGACGAAAACCACCCCGTCGCGCAGCATCGCGAGCAGGCCGGGCTGGGTTGCCTGCCGCGTCGCGGCCCGGCCGGAGATCTCCGGGATCCGGAAGCCGACGACGAGCGCGCAGGTGGCGTAGGCCACGCCGTTCACGGCCAGCGCGAGGTAGGCCGACAGCTCGGCGACCGGCATCAGCTCGGTCCGGCTCAGCACCGGGCCGAGCTTGGACAGCCCGGTGAACAGCCCGGCGGCAGCCAGCACGGCGAAGCCGTAGGTCATGATCAACGCGAGCTGGTTGGCGGTCTCGATCTGGTGCGGGCGGTGCAGCAGGTTGGGAATCGAGGCGTCCTTGGCCGGGATCCAGAACAGCGCGCACACCTCGATGAGGAAGGTCGCAATGAACAGCCAGGCCAGCTCACCCACCAGGGGGATGGACAGGAACAGGGTGGCCCGCAGCACATCGCAGGCCACCATCACATGGCGGCGGTCCAGCTTGTCCGCCAGCGCCCCGGCCAGCGGCCCGAGCAGCATCGCGGGCAGCAGCTTGGTGGCCACCACCCCACCGAGCGCGAAGCTCTGCGCCTGGTAACCGGTGGTGAGCTGGGTGGCCAGGGCCGAAAGGGCGAGCAGGGACAGCCAGTCCCCGGTCGCGGTCAGCGCGGTGACCCCCCACAGCCTGCGGAACGCGGGAATGGCCAGCACGTGACGCATCCGGTGCGCCGTGGACCCCACCAGGGCTTGCTCGGATGGGTGGGCCACGCTGCTCAGCGTAGCCAGAACGGCCGACCGGTTCAGCGCAGCAACGCCGACAGTGACTCGACCAGCCCGAGGAGGAGGTTGACTGCGACCACCCCCATGATGAGCAGCACGAGCACGCAGCCGCCCCGCCCGCCCGCACCGGAGCGGGGTGCTTGCGTACGGGTGGGGAAGTTCCGGTCGATCCGGCGGCGCAGCTCCGGCGGCAGCGCTCGGGCCGGGGCGGTGGCCGGTGGGCGATGGGTGATGGCCACCGGTGGACGGTGCGGGACGGCTGCGCGGGGCCGGACCTGCCCGGCTGAAGCGCTCGGATCCTCGGCGAGGACGGCCGAGATGGCCTCCCGCATCGCGCTGACGTCGGGCGCGGGGGGTGGCGGTGGGGGTGCCGGTAAGGTCGACAGCTCCCACGACGCGCCCCGCTCCGGTCCGGTCAACGGATCGGGAAGCACCGGCAGCGGGTCAGGCAGCTCGGTGCCGTCCGGCCCGAACAGCGCACTGGATCCAGCCATCAGGTCCCTCCTGGATATCGCGGTGCGACGCAGCGGGCCATCAGGCCGGGGCCGCGGTCCTTCGCCTGGTGGCGCGCTTGGGCGCGGGGCCCTTGGCGCGCTTCTCGGCGAGCAGCTCTGCGGCGCGCTGGTCGGTCAGCTCGTCCACCTTGTCGCTCTTGCGCAGCGAGGCGTTGACCTCGCCGTCGGTGACGTACGGCCCGAACCGGCCGTCCTTGACCACCATCGGCTTACCCGACACCGGGTCGGCACCCAGCTCGCGCAGCGGGGGTTTCGCGCTCGCCTGCCGGCCCCGGCGCTTGGGCTCGGCGTAGATCTGCAGCGCCTCCTCGAGGGTGACCGTGAAGATCTGCTCCTCGTCGGCCAGTGACCGGGAGTCGGTGCCCTTCTTCAGATAGGGCCCGTAGCGCCCGTTCTGCGCGGTGATCTGCTGCCCGTTCTGCGGGTCGGTACCCACCACCCGGGGCAGCGAGAGCAGCCGCAGCGCATCGTCAAGGGTCACGGTGGCCAGGTCCATGGACTTGAACAGCGAACCAGTGCGCGGCTTGGCCTTGGACCTCTTCGCAGCGGCCGGCGCCGCCGCGTCGTCCTCGGGTAGCACCTCGGTGACATACGGCCCGTAGCGGCCCTCCTTGGCGATGATCTCGTGCCCGGTGACCGGATCGGTGCCCAGTGAGCGACCCTCCACCGGGGTGGCGAAGAGCTTCTCGGCGATCTCTGCGGTGAGCTCGTCAGGCGGCAGGTCATCAGGCAGGCTGGCCCGCTGCGACTCGCCGTCCACCAGCCGTTCCAGGTACGGGCCGAACCGTCCCACGCGGACCAGCACGTCGCGACCGGCGTCGTCGACGAACAACGGGATGGAGTTGACCTCCCGGGCGTCGATCTCCTCCAGGTTCATCCCGACCAGCTTCTTCAACCCGCCGAAACGGGCCACCGCGCTGCCCTGCTCGGAGCCGAAGTAGAAACCGGTCAGCCACTCGGTGCGGTGCTGGGCCCCGGCCGCGATCGAGTCCAGCTCGTCCTCCATGGCCGCGGTGAAGTCGTAGTCGACCAGGCACCCGAAATGCTGCTCCATCAGGCCGACCACGGCGAAGGCCACCCACGACGGCACCAGCGCCGAGCCGCGCTTCCACACGTACCCGCGGTCCTGGATGGTGTTGATGATCGAGGCATAGGTGGACGGGCGGCCGATACCCAAATCCTCAAGCGCCTTCACCAGGCTCGCCTCGGTGTAGCGCGGCGGCGGCGTGGTGGTGTGGCCCTCGGCTGCCAGCTCGGTGGCGACCACCCGCTGGCCCTCGGTCAGTTGCGGCAGCCGGCGCTCGGCGTCGTCGGCCTCACCACCGGCCTGGTCGTCGACGGTCTCCACGTACGCCTTGAGGAATCCGGGGAAGGTGATGGTGCGGCCGGACGCGGCGAAGGTGCACTCCTGTCCGGTCGCCGCGGTGCCGATGATCCGCACACTCAGGGTGGTGCCCCGGGCGTCGGCCATCTGTGAGGCCACCGTGCGCTGCCAGATCAGCTCGTAGAGCCGGAACTCGTCGGCGTCCAGGGCGCCCGCCACCTGGCCTGGGGTGCGGAAGCTCTCCCCGGCGGGGCGGATCGCCTCGTGCGCCTCCTGGGCGTTCTTGACCTTGCGGGTGTACTGGCGCGGCCCGCTGTGCAGGTACTGCTCGCCATAGAGCTCCCTGGCCTGGTCGCGGGCCGCCGCGATGGCTGTCTCCGACAACGTGGTGGAGTCGGTGCGCATGTAGGTGATGTAGCCGTTCTCGTAGAGCCGCTGCGCGGTGCGCATCGTCCGCTCGGCGGAGAAGCGCAGCTTGCGGCCCGCCTCCTGCTGCAGGGTGGAGGTCATGAACGGCGCGTACGGCCGCCGGGTGTAGGACTTCTCCTCGACCCGGGCGACGGTCAGCGCGGCGTCGGCCAGCGCCTCGGCGAGCCGTCCGGCGTGCGCCTCGTCAACCACCAGCAGGTCGGCGTCGGCGCGGCGGAGCTGACCGTCCGGGCCGAAGTCCCGCCCGGTGGCGACCCGCTGGCCGTCCACCCCGACCAGCCGCGCCCCGAACGTGCGCGGGGCGGCCGCCGCCCCGGCGTCCACGGTGGCGGCCAAATCCCAGAACGACGCGGGCACGAAGGCCATCCGCTCCCGCTCGCGCCGCACGATGATGCGGGTGGCCACCGACTGCACCCGTCCGGCGGAGAGCTTGGGCATCACCTTCTTCCACAGCACCGGGGACACCTCGTAGCCGTAGAGGCGGTCCAGGATGCGCCGGGTCTCCTGCGCGTCCACCAGGTCCTGGTCCAGGTCCCGGGGGTTGTCCGCGGCCGCCCGGATGGCCGGGCCGGTGATCTCGTGGAAGACCATCCGGCGGACCGGAATCTTCGGCTTGAGCGTCTCCAGCAGGTGCCAGGCGATCGCCTCGCCCTCGCGGTCACCATCGGTGGCGAGGTAGAGCTCATCGACGCTCTTCAGCGCGTCCTTGAGCTCGGTGACCGTGGACCGCTTGTCCGGGGTGATGATGTAGAGCGGCTCGAAGGCGTGATCCACGTCGACGCCCAGCCGCGCCCACGGCTCCCCCTTGTACTTGGCGGGCACGTCCGCCGCTCCCCTGGGCAGGTCGCGGATATGCCCCCGGGAGGACTCGACCACGTAGTTCGAGCCCAGATAGGAGGCGATCTTGCGCGCCTTGGCCGGCGACTCCACGATCACCAGCCGACGGCTGGCGCCGTTGACCTGGCCACTGGAGTTCCCCGCGCCGTCAGCGGCTCTGCCGCGGTCGCGCCCGCCGGGCTGGCCGCCCGGGCCTGCCATCTTCAACCGTGCCACGCTCGACCTACCTCGGTGTTGACCCCTGATGCCCCAACTCCCCGCTCGCCAGTGTGCACAACTCGGCGCAGCAGCGTCGGCAGCGGGGAGCAGTCAGGGTCGCACAACCCGCCCCGTGGAGCCGCATCCTGCGGTACGCCACGCGGGTCAATTCAGCCCGGCCACAGCCCGGTTGGAGTAGCCAGCGGCGGCTCGCCGACCAGCTCAGCCAGCCGGGAGAGCCGCCGCCGTCCGGACACCCGCAGCACCGGCCGGCCCGCAAGCGGGCCCCGTGCGGTGGCAGCGAGCCCGGCCGCCGCCAGCGCCGCCGCCATCGGGGCGTGGGTACCCGGGGCCTGCGGATCCAACCCCAGCAGGTAGCCCCGTCCGTCCGGGGCCCCGGCAGCGATCGCCCAGAGCCGCAGCACTGCGCCGTCAAGCTGGCAGCCACCCGGCACCGCCTTGACCGCCCCCCGGGTCCAGGCGGTGGCCAGCGACCGTAGGACGGCCACGAACGCGGTACGCACCCCGTAGTGGTCCTCCGCGGTACGGCCCCACTCGGCCGGCAACCCCCGCTCGGCGCAGGCCCGGACGATCTCGATGGCCCGCCACTGCTCGGTGACCGCGATCGACACCCGAGCGGCGGTCCCCCGGCCGAAACCGTGCACCTGACCCTGCGCGCAGAGCAGGCCGGCCAGATCAGCCACCCTGGCCGATCTGGCCTGGTCGGAAAACAACGACGGCTGCCGCACCGCACATACTGTAGAACTCACGTTCGACGGTACCGACCCGGCTCGCCGTCGCGCCCCCTATCACGGGTGATGGCCCCTCAGGGTTCAGCGGGTGGTGGGATGCTACGGGGCGTGCTGATCGGCCCTGGCGGGTGCTTGTGGGCATCACCTTCGAGCTGCGGCGGCTGGCTGCGGGGCGGTCGTTCGTGGTGGCGGCGGAGCAGGCGGTGTCCCGGGCTGGAGACGCCATCACGGACATGGCGTATTTCCCCGCGCGGGACCAGAGCCCGGCGCAGGTGTGCCGGGAGGCGGTGCGGTCCGCTGATATCTACGTCGCCGTGGTCGGGTTCCGGTACGGCGCCCCAGTTCGGGATCAGCCCGAGCTGTCCTATACCGAGCTGGAGTTCCAGGCCGCGGGCGAGGCCGGGCTGCCCCGGCTACCTGCCCCGGCTACCTGCCCCGGCTCGCCGACCGCACCGCCGAGGTGCTCGCCCAGCAGCCCCCGCCGACGTACCGGTGCCGCTGGCAGCCAGCTACCAGATCGCGTTCGACCGGCTGGGCGCCGACTGTCCGGCCACGCTCGGCCTGCTTACCCTGGCCGCGCACCTGGGCCCGGAACCGATCCCTGCTGCGGTAGCTGCGGGGTCAGGGCTGGGCCGGTTTGGCTGCGTAGGCGGCCAGGCCCCGTGCGCACTGCCCGATCAGCCGCCGGACTCCCCAGCGCAGCAGCAATCCGGTGCCTGATGTGCGCGGCAGGAAGGACGTGCGCCAGCGGAGCTGGATACCGCCGTCGCCCGGGGTAAGTTCAATATCGGCGCGGTAATCGCGGACCGGCAGCCCGGACAGATGCCGGTAGCTGAACCGGCGACCGGACACCAGGCCGACGATCTCGTCGCGGCCGGTCACCCGCCCTTTGCGGAAGATCCGGATCGCCCCGATCCCCTCCGGCTCGTCCGCCCCGGTCCGTTCCAGCTCGAAGGACTCGATCGGGGACCAGAGCGGCCAGCTCGATCCGTCCCGGAGCAGCGCGTAGACGGTAGCGGCGTCGGCGGGAATGTGCACCTCGATCTCGACGTGCTGCCGTCGCGCCCGCATGGATCGAGAGGGTACCCAATCTGGTGATCTACCAGGTAGGCATTCCCCGCAGACCGCAAGCGTGCGGCTGAGCTGGCTTCGGCTGGGCACCAGAGCCGGACACACGGGGCACGAGAACCCGACACACCGTGCACGAAGCCCGACACACGGGGGTGGGGTGAGTACTCCCGGTGGGGTAGGTGGCGGTGCGCCCGCTGATCGATGCCGAGGGTGGGGTGGGCTGGTTACGGTGCACTCATGGCACCAGCGGCCGTCCAGGACCAGCCCGGGGCCGGGCCGTTCCGGCGGTTGCCGGTCTTCGTGCTGCCACTGGCCGTCGCTTTTGTCCAACTGATGGGCACCAAGGGGGCCGCGGCCAACCAGCCCGCGGCGGCGGCGCTGGACGGGGTCGCGGTTGTGCTGCTGCTGGCCGGCCCGGTGGCACTGCTCGCCCGCCGGCGGCACGCAGTGCTGGTGCTCGCCGCGGTGCTCACCGTGACGGTGGCCTACTACGCGCTCGGCTACCCCTACGGCCCGGCATTCCTGAGCGCAGTGGTGGCGCTGGCGGTGACGATGCGCCGGCACCGGCTCGCCGCCTGGGCCGGCGCGGCGCTCGGGTACCTGGCGCTGCTGCTGGCGCAGGCCCTGCCCGGCGGAGCACCCGCACCGGGGTGGGTGCTGGCGACCGGCGTCGCGGCCTGGCTGCTCGTGGTGCTGCTGGCCAGCGAGGGGCTCCGCGCCCGGGCCGAACGGGCCGCCGAAGCCGCCCGGTCCAGGGCCGAGCAGGACCGGCGCCGGGCCAGCGAGGAGCGGCTGCAGATCGCCCGGGAACTGCATGACGTGCTGGCGCACAACATCTCGCTGATCAACGTGCAGGCTTCGGTCGCGCTGCACCTGCTCGACCAGCAACCCGACGCCGCGCGCGGCGCGCTGACCACGATCAAGCAGGCCAGCAAGGATGTGCTCACCCAGATGCGCGCGGTGCTGGGGGTGCTGCGGGCCGGGGACGAGGCAGCGCCGCGAGTGCCGGCGCCGAGCCTGGCCCGGCTCGAGGAGCTGCTCGCCAGCAGCCGCGAGGCCGGGCTCGACCTGCACACCGAGCTGCGCGGCGACCCGATCCCGCTGCCAGCGAGCGTGGACGCCGCGGCCTACCGGGTGCTGCAGGAGTCGCTGACCAACGCCGCCCGGCACGGCTCGCCCGCCCGGGCCACCGCCCTGATCACCTACCGCCCCGGCGCGCTGATCGTCCAGGTGGACAACCCCGCCCCGGATGCACCACCGTCGGGGTCTGGCCGGACCGGCAACGGCATCATGGGGATGCGCGAGCGGGTCACCGCACTGGGCGGTGAGTTCAGTGCCGGTCCGCGGCCGGGGAGTCAGGAGTTCCGGGTGCGGGCCAGCTTCCCGTTGGAGGCGTGAGTGATCAGGGTGTTGCTGGTGGACGACCAGGCGCTGGTCCGGGCCGGGTTCCGCGCGCTGCTCGCCGCCGAGCCCGACATCGACGTGGTCGGGGAGGCCGGCGACGGGGCGCAGGCGGTGAAGCTGGCCGTCGAGCTGCGGCCCGATGTGGTGCTGATGGACATCCGGATGCCGGGCACCGACGGTCTCGCTGCCACCCGCCAGATCGCCGCCGATCCGCGCCTGGCCGGCGTGCACGTCGTCATCCTCACCACCTTCGAGCTCGACGAGTACGTCTTCACCGCGCTGCGCACGGGGGCCAGCGGGTTTCTGGTCAAGGACACCGAGCCGGCCGACCTGATCGCCGGGGTGCGCGCGGTGGCCCGGGGGGATGCGCTGCTGTCCCCCGGGGTGACCCGGCGGCTGATCGCCGAGTTCGCCACCCGCGCCAAGCAGCCCGCCGACACCGGGGCGCTGCGCGGGCTCACCGAGCGGGAGCGCGAGGTGATGGCGCTGGTCGCCCAGGGGCTGTCCAACGAGGAGATCGCCACCCGGCTTTTCGTCAGCCCGGCGACCGCCAAGACCCACGTCAGCCGCGCCATGGTCAAGCTTGGCGCCCGGGACCGCGCGCAGCTCGTGGTGCTCGCCTACGAGGCCGGCCTGGTCCGCCCCGGCTGGGTGGGGTAAAGGACGGCAGCCCAGGGCGGGTGGGACGTTTTCCTCGCCGCACCCGGTCACGCTGTCCTCGGCAACAGGTGGGAACGGGGTGGACTTTTCGCCGTTGGGGGCCGCTGAGCGTCGGTTGATGTCCGGGCCTTGGGCTACGGTTCGCGGCGAATCCGGAACTACAGGTGAGCTGATGGGGGTGACAGGTGATGCCCAGGAAGGCTGGGACGTCGGCGAAAGCCTAGCGCGACCAGCTTCGGGAGCGGATGCGCGGCTATGGGTGCACAGTGGTGCAGATCGCGGTCGAGATGGCCCGCCGGTTCGGGCTGCGCCCGCGGGTGGCCTGGCGCTACGCCCTGGGATGGCCGCAGTGGAAGGTCACCCAGGAGTACAACACTCGCCCTCCGGGGGCGAAGGTAGCGGATAACCGGATTAGCGAGTACGAGGCCGATGCTGCGGTGTGGGCGGCTGTGCTGGGTTCGCAGCCTCCCGGCGAGCTGGGCCCTGCTGCTGATGACCTGCCTCGGCCCCTTGATGACGGCTGACAGCACGACCCTCACTACAGCGAGCTGGATGAGCGCCTCGCAGCGTCTGGTGTGGCGTGAGGGCACGTCGTGACGGTGGGGCGCGGGTTGCGGCCGGGCCGCCGCGGGCCCCGGTCCAGCCGCACTCGTTTGAGCGCGCGGCGCTACCCGGGCACGATCTGCCCAGCGACACCGCCTACCGTAGTCTGCACGTGGCGGACCTGGACTTGGCCGGACGGTCGGCCAAGGCGGTGGAGTTCACGCAGTGCCGGTTCACGAGCGTGAATCTGGGCGGGACGACACTGGGCCGGGCGGTCGTCACGGATTGCGTGGTCGAGAACAGTAATCTGGCGAACCTGCAGGCCGAGCAGTCGTCGTGGGTGCGGGTGCAGCTATCCGTGCTGCGGATGACCGGGTGTCACTGGACGGATGGACTGCTGCGTGATGTGCGGGTCACCGAGTCGCGGCTGGATCTGGCGTCGTTCCGTTTCACCGACTTCGTCCGGGTCCGGTTCGAGCGGTGCAACCTCACCGGCGCTGACTTCGTCAAGGCTGATTTGAGCGGTGCGCAGTTCATCGGTTGTGATCTGACGGGGGCGCAGTTCTCGCAGGCAACGATGGACGGTACCCGGTTCGCCCGGTGTGCGCTGGCAGGCATCGGTGGGGTGACGAGCTGGAATGGGGCGATCGTGCGGGCTGATGACCTGGTGTCGTTGTCGCACACGCTGGCCGCCGCCCTGGGCATCCGGATCGAGGACGAGGCCAGCGGACGCGGAACGTGCGCCATCACAAACTCGAACCGGTGGGGCTATGCCTTCTGCACGAGGTAGGGGTCGAGTTGCAGATGGCGCAGGTCGGAGTGGGTGAACACGTCCAGGGCATCGGTGGCGGTCCGGGCCAGGGGGTTGCCATGCAGGTTCAGGGAGGTGTTGAGCAGCACGGCCTGCCCGGTGCGCTGGACGTAGACGTTGAGGATGCGTCGGCAGGTAGTCGCGGCAATCTACCTGCCGAGCAGCCGGAGAAGCTGCGGGTATACATCCCCCCGGGTGTGTATGAGCAACACCAGCACAGTCAGGACATCGTGTTCGATTGTGTAGCAGATGCGGTAGTCGCCGACTCTGATCCGCCAGATCCCCGGTACTCCCTTCACCGGGGTACAACCGGCTGGGCGCGGATCATCGCTCAGGCCAATCATCGCGCGTTCCAGCCGTTCGGCGTCCTTGGGTTGGCCGCGCCGAATCCTTGCCAGTTCCTTGTCCGCTGTCGCCGTCACATCGACGTGATAGCGCGCTTCCACGTCAGCCGAGGTTGCCCGGGTCCACGCTGTACGCCTCCACGCTGGGCTCCGCGGTCACGAGCCGGCGACGGCCCTCGGTGCCCGCGGCCAGCCGGTTCTGCACCTGGGCCACAGCCTCCGCGTCCAGCAGGTCCTCAAGCTGCTCCAACAGCTCAGCGGCCGCGGCCGAGACAACCGCAGCGGCTCGGCGACCGTGCCTGGTGAGATACACCGTCTCGCCCCCATACTCGGCGCGCGCTGCCAGCTCACCCAGGGAAGTACGGGCCTCGGTCAAAGCAACATCGAAGGACATGCACAAAATGTACACTTTTCCTACCGGCATGTCCATGCCACGTGGAGGATGCCAGTGAGCGCCGATCGGTCCCGTAGGTGTCTACATGCCCGTAGCGCACGGTCGCCACTTTCCCTCCTCGGGCATTGGAGCGAGAAGGTCACTCACGGGTCACGCAGTGACTCGGGTGCGCTTGGGCCGGGTCAACCCAGCCAGTCGACCCGACTGGCGTGGCTGGAAGGCTGACTGAGCCACCGGCGCAGCGCATCGAGCAACGGGCTTGGATTGCCGTGTCGGCGTCGATGATCCAGGCGTCGATCTCGTCCGGGTAGCTCGTGTAGGAGGCCAGCCCAGCGCGCACTGCGGTGTCGGGAATCGCGAACACCTCGCTCGCGGCCTCGATCGCCGGCTCGCCACGCTCGTCGATCTCACGGAGGAACTTGACCAGCTCCCAGATGTCCGGCCCGACCTTCAGCTCCGGGCGCCGACCCTCAGGGCCGTCCTTGAACACCACCCCCGGATGCTCCGCCATCCGCAGCCCCTCGTCGACCAGCCGCTGAACCAGCCCAGAAGGGGTCGCGCCAGGAGCGGCGGCGGCCCGGCGGCGCAGCCGTTCCAGCACCCGCGATCGAAGCCTTTCGCGCTCTTGGCGTTGCCACGCGTACCCGGACGATCCCCACTCGACGCGGACTAGAGCAACTGCACTGGCTGGTGCTCGCCACGCTGCCCTGCACGCCTTCCTCAGCGGTCTCGGGTCCGCCGCAGCGCAAGACGTCACCCAGGGCATCAAGCGCCGGGTCGCCCGTGTGCTGGGCGCCAAGCCCAAGACGGCGTCAGCCCCGCAGGTGTTGGTACTGCAAGATGCCGCGACCCGGGTGCAGATCGTGCTGGAGGCCGACCTGGCCGCCGAGGCGTACCAGGCGCTGGTGGCACTCGACCTCTCCGCTTTCCGGCAGGGGCCGGTGCACTACGACCGGCAGCGCGGCCAGTGGCGCTCGGAGCTGGACGAGTGGCAACAGCGCCGGAGCTGACTCGTGAGTGGTTCGGTGCTATAGCACCGAAC
>DASTLT010000120.1:0-5774 GCA_035714625.1 Pseudonocardiaceae bacterium
TGATCGGCACCCGAGATCGGCCCGCTGGCACCGCTGAAACCGGGGCCACCGGCACCGAACAGCCCGCTGAACAGGTCGTCGAAGTCGATACCCCCGACCCCACCCCCACCCGGGCCGCCTTCGGTCCAGATCCGCGAGCCACCGAAGGGTGACCCACCGGGTGAGCCGGTGAACGGGGAGCCGCCGCGGGCGCCGGGGCCCGGCGCGCCGACATAGTCTTCGTAGCCCTCGGGGATCTGCCGGAAATCGGGCCCGAACCGATCGTAGCGCTTGCGGGTGGCCGGGTCGGAGAGCACGCTGTACGCCTCGTTGATCTCCTTGAACCGTTCCTCGGCGCCGGGGTCCTTGTTGACGTCGGGGTGGTACTGGCGAGCCAGCTTGCGGTACGCCCGTTGCAGTTCCTCGGTGCTCGCGGTGCGCGAGACACCGAGTGCCTCGTAGTAGTCCCGGGCCGCCATCGCCGCTCAGCCCTGCGGACCCGCGACTGCCACGGCCCCGGGCCGCAACTGGCGCTCCGCCTCGCCGTAGCCGGGGCGCAGCACCTGGACCACGGTGCCCGGTTCCGCCTCGGGGTCATGCACCACGCTGACCACCTCATGCTGGTTCGGGTCGAACGGCACCCCCACCTCATCGTGGCGCGGGTAGCCGAATCCGGCCAGCACGGCCAGGGCCTGATCGCGCACCGACCGGACACCCTCGATGATCGACGCGGGGTCGGCGTCGGCGTAGCTCAACGCCAGGTCGAGGTTGTCCAGCACCGGCAGCCAGGCGAGCGCGACCCGTTTCGCCTCGCCCAGCCGGTCACGCTCGCGCTCGCGGGCCTGTCGCTTGCGCAGGTTGTCCAGGTCGGCCAGGGCCTGCCGCAGCCGGTTCTCCAGGTCGGCAATCACCGCCTGCTCGTCCGGTGCGGGGCCCTCCGTCGCGGGCCGCGCCTGCCCAGGCTCCCCGCCCGGCCCAGCCTGTCCGCCCGGCCCAGCCTGTCCGGTCTGCTCGGGTACCTGCGGGGACTCGGTGTGCATGGCCCTACCCTCAACTGCGGTCGAACTCGGCATCGATGACATCGTCGTCGCCGGGACCGCCGGTAGCGGGCGCGGACCTGTCCTGGTGCCCGGCTGGTCCGCCGCCGGTGGGGGCGCCCACCCGGCTCAGCAGCCCATGCAGGACCTGCTGCAACTCGGAGATCAGGGCACGCACCCGGTCGATCGGTGCCTCGTTCTGCACCGCGTCCCGGGCGTCGGTGATGAGCATCTCGGCCCGGGCCCGCTCGTGCGGCGGTGCTGCCTCGCCGAGCTGGTCCAGTTGCCGCTGCACCTGGTAGGCCATCGAGTCGAGCTCGTTGCGGGCGTCCACCGCCTCCCGCAGCCGCTGGTCCTCGGCCCGGTTGCGGTCCGCGTCGGCGACCATCCGGTCGATCTCGCCGCGGTCCAGGTTGGAGCTCTCGCTGATGGTGATGCGCTGCTCGGCCCCGGTGTCGGAGTCTCGCGCGTTGACGTTGAGGATGCCGTTGGCGTCGATGTCGAAGGTGACCTCGATCTGCGGCTCGCCGCGCGGCGCCGGGCGGATGTTCTCCAGCCGGAACCGGCCGAGCACCCGGTTGTCCGCCGCCCGCTCCCGCTCACCCTGCAGCACCACGACGTCCACCGCGGACTGGTTGTCCTCGGCGGTGGAGAACACCTCGGAGCGCCGGGCGGGAATGGTGGTGTTGCGCTCGATGATGCGGGTCATCACCCCGCCGCGGGTCTCCACCCCCAGCGACAGTGGCGTGACGTCGAGCAGCAGGACGTCGGAGACCTCGCCCTTGAGCACCCCGGCCTGGATGGCCGCCCCGACCGCGACCACCTCGTCGGGGTTGACGGTCATGTTGGGGTCCTTGCCCCCGGTGAGCCGCCGGACCAGGGCCTGCACCGCGGGCACCCGGGTCGAGCCGCCGACCAGGATCACCTCGTCGATGTCGTGCTCGGTGACCTTCGCATCGGCCATGGCCTGCTTGACCGGGGCCATGGTCCGCTCCACCAGGTCGGCGGTGATCTGTTCGAACGTCGCCCGGGTGAGGGTGGCCTGCAGGTGCTTAGGGCCGCTGGCGTCGGCGGTGATGAACGGCAGGCTCACCTGGGTCTGGGTCACCGAGCTCAGCTCGACCTTGGCCTTCTCGGCGGCCTCGAACAGCCGCTGCAACGCCTGCGGGTCGGAGCGCAGGTCGATACCGTAGTCCCGGCGGAACTGATCGGCGAGGTGGTCGACGAGGCGGCGGTCGAAGTCGTCCCCGCCCAGGTGGGTGTCCCCGGCGGTGGCGCGCACCTCCACCACCCCGTCGCCGACGTCGAGGATGCTGACGTCGAAGGTGCCGCCCCCGAGGTCGAACACCAGCACCGTCTCGTGCTGGCGCTTGTCCAGCCCGTAGGCCAGCGCCGCGGCGGTCGGCTCGTTGATGATCCGGAGCACGGTCAGGCCCGCGATCTTGCCGGCGTCCTTGGTCGCCTGACGCTGGGCGTCGTTGAAGTAGGCCGGCACCGTGATCACCGCTTCGGTGACCCGCTCGCCGAGGAACCTGCCCGCGTCGTCGGCGAGCTTGCGCAGCACCATCGCGCTGATCTCCTCCGGCGCGTACAGCTTTCCGCGCACGGTGAACCGCGCCTCCCCGCCCGGCCCGGGCACCACGTCGAAGGTGACCGCCTTGGCCTCGGCGCTGATCTCTTCGTAGCGCCGCCCGATGAAGCGCTTCGCCGAGTAGATCGTCCCCTTCGGGTTCATGATCGCTTGGCGTTTGGCGAGCTGGCCCACCAGCCGCTCGCCGCTCTCGGGGAACGCCACGACCGACGGCGTGGTGCGGGCTCCCTCCGCATTGGGGATCACCTCGGCCTGGCCACCCTCCCAGGCGGCGATCACCGAGTTGGTCGTGCCGAGGTCGATACCGACTGCCTTCGCCATGGGATGCTCCTCCTCAACATCAACCAGCGTGGCTCATCGATCAGATTGGGTCAGCAGCCGGGCCGCCTCGTCAGCCACCTCCGCGTCGACGAGCACCTCGTAGCGGCTGGGCACGGTCAGCGTCACCGCGTCGAAGTCCCGGCGGCCGCGCTGCAAGCCGTGCATGATCACGCCCAGCACCGCACCCAGAACGGCACCGATGAATAGACCGTAAATGGCCAGCACCACGCTGGCAACCAGCGGGTTCACCAGGTCCAACAACCCGAAGATCCAGCCGATCAGCGCGCCGGGCAGGGCGCCGGTGGCCGCCCCTTTCAGCGCCGCGGTGCCATAGTTGGCCCGTCCAGTGACCTGCTCGACGAGGCTGAGGTCGCGGCCGACGATGGCCACCCGCTGCACGGGGAACCCCAGGTCGGACAGGCGGTCCACGGCGCGCTCGGCATCGGCGTACCGGTCGAATACGGCGATCGGCCGGCGGTGTGGCTCGCTCGGCCGGTCCACCGGACCGCTCGCGGCGCTGTGCTGCGACTGCTCGGTCATGACGTTCGTCTCCTCAGCGGTGGTTTACGGACTGCTGATCAGATCGGTTACCCCGGGGACCGCGCGGCGGAACCCGATGAGGACAGGAATCTTCGACTGCTAGCTGAGGGGTCCGCGGGCAGCCAGCCCGGCCGCCGCGACCTGAGCGACGATGCGCAGGAACTCGCGGTCCACCAGGCCGGCCCGGGTCGCGCCCACCCCGTCGAGGAGCTCGATGCCCAGGAACTGCCCGAGGTTGTCCGCGGTGACCGTCCCGCCGTAAATGATCTCGGCCGAGCCGGCGCCGAGGGTGGTCAGCCGCTGCTTGAGCTGCGCCACCACGTGGCGCACCTGTCCGGGGTCGGCGGGGGCATCGGCACCGATAGCCCAGGTGGGCTCGTAGACCACCAGCACGCCGTGCTGGTCGAGGTCCAGCTCAGCCAGCCCGCGGATCAGCCGCTGCTCAGCGAGGTCGGCGGCAGCGCCGGTCGGGGTGTCCTCGCCGACGAACAGCACCGGGGTGAGTCCGGCGACGGCGGCGGCGCGCACCTTGCGGGCGATCAGCTCGTCCGTCTCGCCTGCGGCGCGCCGATCACTGTGCCCGAGGAGCACGTAGTCGACCACCCCGGCCAGCATGGCCGCCGAGATCTCGCCGGTGTAGGCCCCCGCGCTGGCCCAGTGGCAGTTCTGCGCCCCCAGCCGCAGGTGGCGCCGGTCGAGCAGGGCGGCGAGCGTGGTCAGCGAAGGGAAGGGCGGGCACACGATCACGGTCGGCAGGCTGCTCGTGGCCGGGGCCGCGGCCAGGTCCTGCAGGCCGCGCTGCACCGCCGTGCAGATCGTGACGTCCTGGCTGAGCGTGGTGTACATCTTCCAGTTCGTGAGGACGTACTTCATGGTTGCTCCCCGGGAGCCGTCAACTCCCGTCCTGCTCCCCGCGCTCACCGCGCAGGTAGCGCTCCAGCTCGGCGGCCAGCTCGTCACCGGACGGCAGGTCGGAGAAGCCCGGTGGCGGGGGTGCCGCGTCGTCGAAGGCGGCCTCCAGGCCGCGCACCAGCTCGCGGTGCTCCTCGCTGGCGGCGAGCACCTCGTCGATCTGGGCCAGCACGGCCCCCGCGGCGGCATGCAACTGCGCCGAGTCGAGCGCGAGCCCGGCCACCGCGGCCAGGGCATCGACCAGGGCCGCGCTGGCCGGTGGGTAGGGCAGGGTGGCCAGGTAGTGCGGTACCCGCGCCCAGATCCCGATCGCCGGGATGCCCGCGGCCGCGAAGCCCTCCTGCAGCGCGGTCTGGATCCCGGCCGCCACCTCGGTGCTGCCGTGCACCACGCCCACCCGGACGGCCAGCTCGGCCTCGGTGGCGATGGCGGTCAGCTTGACCGGGCGGGTGTGCGGGACCGGAGCGGGGTAGGCGCCGAGGCTGACCACGAGCCGCACGCCCAGCTCCTTCACCAGGGTGATGACGGCGCGCACGAACGCATGCCAGGCCAGGTCGGGCTCGGGCCCCACCAGGACCAGGACGCTGCGGCCTGCGCCGTCCTGCCCGGCCCGCAACTGGATCTCCGGCCAGCTCAAGCCGGTGAGGACCCCGTCAGAGATCCGGGCGGCGGGGCGGCGGGCCCGGAAGTCGATGAACTCGTCGGCGGTGAAGGTGGCCAGCACCTCGGTCGGGACCGTCTCCAGGACCTGGGCGATGGCGCCCTGCGCCCCGAACCCGGCATCGACCCAGCTCTCGGTGGCGAGCAGCAGCACCGGCGATTCCAGCGCGCGGTGCGCGTGCAGCTCGTAATGCGCGGGCATCATCGGCCCCTGGACGTGGTCGGCGCGGCGGTGTGCAGCGAGGGGGTGGTGGGGATCGGTTCGGGTCGCACCCAGCGGCGCTCGACGTCGGCGGTGCGCACCGCGTCGAACACCGCCTGCACCCGCAGGCCCTCGTCCAGCGACGGCTCGGGGTCGGCGCCGTCCCGGATCGCGGCGTGGAAGTTGCGCGCCACCTGCTCGAAGGCGGTGGAGGAGCTGGCGCTCAGCGGCCCCTCGCACTGCAGTTCCTCGCCCACCCGGCCCCACCACACCCGTCGCTCCCCGTCGAGGCGGGCGGTGCCGTCCTCGCCGTGCACCTCGATCACGTCGCCGCGGCCGTGCCGGGCCGTCGCCACCAGGCTGACCACCCCCAACCCGCCACCCCGGAAGCGCAGCAGCACCGCGTAGGCGTCCTCGGTGGTCACCCACGCCGGCGAGCCGTCCTCGCGCTGGCGCTGCGGCACCCCCACCTCGGTGGCCGCGGCCACTGCCTCCACGTCCGGGAACAGCTCCAGCAGCAGGTCGAGGTCGT
>DASTLT010000121.1:0-1891 GCA_035714625.1 Pseudonocardiaceae bacterium
CTGATCAACCTCGACGGATCCGTCGTCGCCCCACGACCGAACCGGCCGTGGCGGGAAAAGCCGAATGCCGGCGGTGAAAGACGTCGGTGAGCCGTGTGCGGGAAAACCGCACGCACGGTTCGACGGGGAGGGGCTGGAGACGGAACCACGGTCACCGCGCCAGTCCCTCACCCTCCGCGAGGGGTTGGCGACACCGGCGGGTAATGCACGGAAGTGCCTGTCCGGCACGGGAAACTTGGGATTACGACGTCTCAAGTGATCCGAGCGGAAGGCACTCCGTAGGTGAAGCGTAACCCGGTTGGTTGGGGTGTTCGGGTTAGGGCCGGCGGTGAGTCGCTGACCTCGTCGGCGGGTGCGGTGCTGCTGTTGCGGGCCGCCGCGGTCGGTGGTCTGGCTGGCCAGCTGTCGCAGCGGCTGGCGCCGTGGTGCGCCGCGCGGGCGGTGCATGATGCGGGTAAGACGGTGCTCGACCTGGCCATCGCGGTGGCGCTCGGCGGTGACTGTCTGGCCGACGTGGCGGTCCTGCGGGCCCAGCCGATGCTGTTCGGTTCGGTGGCCTCGGACCCGACAGTCAGCCGGCTGATCGAGCGGCTGGCCGGTGACCCGGATGCGGCGGTGGCCGCGATCCGGGCGGCCCGGGCGGCCGCCCGGCAGCGGGTATGGACCCGTCGATGCCCGGTGTCGGCGACCGGGCTGGTGGTCGTTGACCTGGACGCCACGCTGGTGACCGCGCACTCGGCCAAGGAGCAGGCGGCGGCCACGTTCAAACGCGGCTTCGGGTTTCATCCGATGCTGGCCTTTGTCGACCATGCCGAGCATGGCACCGGTGAGCCGCTGGCCGGGCTGCTGCGGCCGGGGAATGCCAACGCCAACACCGCCGCCGACCAGATCGCGGTCCTGGACGCCGCGCTGGCCCAGCTGCCGCCCGAGGCCCGGCCCCGGGTGCTGGTCCGCGGGGACGCCGGCTCGGGGGTCAAGGCGTTGCTGGCCCACGTCGCCGGGCTGGGGTTGCAGTTCTCGGTCGGGATGAGCCTTAGCGGCCCGATCCTGCACGCGCTGGATCGGCTGCCGGAACAGGCGTGGCGCTGTGCGCTGGACACCGCCGACGGGCAGCCCCGCGAGGGAGCCCAGGTCGCCGAGGTCACCCGGTGGCTGCCTGCCTCGTTCACCGGCTGGCCGGCGGGCACCCGCATCATCGTGCGGCGGGAACGGCCGCATCCGGGCGCCCAACTGCGCATCACCGACCGCAACGGGTGGCGGCTGACCGCGTTGGCCACCAACACCGGCCCCCGATCGGGGTGGCGGCTGGCCGACCTGGAGCTGCGCCACCGGCTCCGCGCCCGCGCCGAGGACCGGATCCGCTGCCTGAAAGACACCGGCCTGGCCAACCTGCCGTTGCAGGCCTTCGCCAAGAACCAGATCTGGCTGGAGATCGCGCAACTGGCCTACGAGCTGATCGTCTGGACCCAGCTGCTCGGCTTCCCCGACCAGCCCGCCCGCAGCTGGGAACCCAAGAAACTCCGCCTGCGGATCTTCGCCGTGGCCGGCCGGTTCATCACCAGCGGCCGCCGCCGAACCCTTCGAATATCCCACCAGTGGCCCTGGACCGCCCTGATCATCACCGGCCACCACGCCCTGGCCGGCTACCGCTAAGCCAACCCCCGCACCGACGAGCGCAGCACGGGAGAACCGGCGAACACAACGCCGGAGAACCCCCACGCCCACCACCAACAACCGCCAAGCCGGACGACAGACACCCAACCAGCAACAGGTCACGAAAGATCGAGGTTAAGTGCGGAGGGCCGTAAATCGTGACGGTCACGCTTTGGCACCACCTCACTGCATATCCGCGGTTGGCGTGGCCCGTTGAGTAGCAGCGCGCCGGCCGACA
>DASTLT010000122.1:0-9951 GCA_035714625.1 Pseudonocardiaceae bacterium
CGGCTACTCGTGAGTGCGTTTCGGCGCTATAGCGCCGAAACGCACTCACGAGTAGCCGTAGGCTGCACTCCGTGTCATCGTCTGCCCGTGCTGAGCGCTTGGTCAACCTGGTGCTCTGCCTGCTGTCGAGCCGTCAGTACCTGCCCGCCGAACAGATCCGGCAGATCGTGCCCGGTTACGCCGCCACCCCCACTGTCGAGGCGTTCTTCCGGATGTTCGAGCGGGACAAGGCCGAGCTGCGCGAGCTGGGCGTCCCGCTGGAGACCGGTCGGGCACCGGGATCTGCCATCGAGGAGGGCTACCGCATCGCGCGCCGGGACTACGAGCTGCCCGAGATCGACCTCGAGCCCGACGAGGTCGCCGCCGTTGCGTTGGCCGCCCGGCTGTGGGACTCCTCGCAACTAGCCGGGGCGGCGCACCGCGCGGTGCACAAGCTGCGCGCCGCCGGGGTGGAGGTGGAGACCGAGCCGTCCACGGCGGTGGAACCGCGGGTGCGGGCCGTCGAACCGGCGCTCACCCCGCTGATCTCGGCAGTGCAAGCCGGCCAGGTCGTGATGTTCTCGCATCGCCGTCACCCCACCGCCGAACCTGTGAGCCGTACCCTCGAACCGTGGGGGGTGGTGTCCTGGCGGGGCCGCTGGTATGTGGTGGGCCACGACCGGGACCGGAAAGCGACCCGCTGCTTCCGGGTCTCCCGGATCGTCGGCCCGGTGCGTTCGGTAGGCGCGCCTGGTGGCGTACCACGCCCGGAAGGGGTGGACCTGCTGAAGATCGTGGCTGGCTCCGCCGAACCGCCCCCGGTGACCCACACCGCCCGGCTGTGGCTGGCCGAGGGACGCGCCCACGGCCTGCGCAGGCATGCGACGGTGCTGGGCAGGCTGACCCTGGACGGGGTCGATGGCGACCTGGTTGCGGTGCAACTGCCCAGCTCACACGTTGCCGCCCGCTGGATCGCTGGGCACGGGCCCGATGCGGTGGTCGTCGAACCCGCAGCACTGGCCGAAGCGGTCCGGGACCGGCTGCTGGCGGCTGCGGGGAGAGTGCTCTGATGGCCCGCGTCGCTGAGCGGCTGCCCCGGCTGCTGGCCCTGGTGCCCTACCTGCTGGCCCGTCCCGGCGCACCGATCGACGAAGTGGCCGCCGACTTCGACGTGAGCCCCCGGCAGTTGCGCCGCGATCTGGAGCTGCTGTGGATGTGCGGGCTGCCCGGCTACGGCCCGGGTGACCTGATCGACCTGTCCTTCGAGGGTGACACGGTCACCGTCACCTTCGATGCCGGGATGCGCCGTCCGCTGCGGCTCTCCGGTGCCGAGGCGACCGCGCTGGTGGTGGCGTTAAGGGCACTGGCTGAGGCGCCTGGGGTGACCGACGCCGCAGCGGTGCGCCGAGCGCTGGCGAAGATCGAGGCGGCGGTCGGAGCCGCGGAGGGTGTGGTGGTCGGGCTGGCAGCCCGGGAGGACGCCGCGCTGGCCGCGGTGCGCGACGCCTTGGATCATCACCGGGCGCTGCGAATCCGCTACTACACGGCATCGCGGGACGCCGTGGGGGAGCGCACCGTGGATCCGATGCGGCTGCTGCTCGTGGAAGGTCGCAGCTACCTGGAGGCATGGTGCCGCAGCGCAGCCGGAGTCCGGTTGTTCCGGCTGGACCGCATCGAGCATGCCGCGACCCTCGACGAGCCGTCCGAGCCACCGCCGCACGCCCGACCCACCGACGTGTCCGCCGGGCTGTTCCGCCCCGATCCCGGACAGCAGGTTGCCGTGCTCACCCTCGCCCCCGATGTCCGATGGGTTGCCGAGTACTACCCGGTGGATGAGCTCGTCGAGGCCGAGGGGGGCAGTGCAACCGTGCGAATGCGGTATGCCGACCCCGGATGGATGGTGCGCCTGGTACTCGGGCTGGGGGCCGGGGTGGTCGTCCGGGAGCCGGCCGAACTGGCGGCAGCAGTGGCCGAGCGGGCCCGCGCGGCGCTGCGACGATCCGCTCACCTGCCATCCCTGTCGCCCAGCTAACGTGGCGGACATGGCGTACGTGGTCAGCCTGCTTGTCGTCGGCGCTGCTGTCGTTGTGCTGCTGATCCTGTTGGTGCGCCTCGGCGGCCCGATCCGGCGGCTAACCGGGACAGCCCGGCTGTGTGGCGCCTACCTGGCCGATCGCATCGGCCTGCTGCGGGCGCGCATCGCGGGCCTGAGAGTAGCGCTGCGCCGTCGGCACTCCATGCGGAGTTCCGGCAGTTCCCCGGCCGCGTAGCATCGATCTCGCGAAGACGAGAGAGGAGTCTTACGATGATTCCCACTGGTTGGGAGCTGATCCTGCTCCTAGGCGTCCTGGTCCTGCTGTTCGGCGCGACCAAGCTACCGACAGCCGCCCGGTCCATCGGACAGTCACTGCGCATTTTCAAGGCAGAGACCAAGGGCCTGCGCGCGGACGACGAGGACACGTCGAACAACCCGCAACAAGTGCCACCACCGCAGGCCGCGCAGCCACCGCGGCAGGTGCCGCCGCCACCCGGCCCCCGGGCCGTGGGTGCGGCCGAGGAGTCCCAGCGTGACCGTGACACCCGCCGCTGAGGACCAGGATCAGGTGCGGGGTGCGCTTTCCACGACGGCGGCCGGAACGTAACCGCAAGCTCAACCCGGAAGGCTCCATGACCCTCATGGAGCACCTCTACGAGCTGCGTGACCGGCTGTTCATCGCCCTGTTGGCGATCGGGATCGGCGGTGCCCTCGGCTTCGCCTGGTGGAGCGCGTCCCCGTTCGGCCTGCCCAGCCTCCAGGACCTGCTCACCCGCCCATACTGCGGCCTGCCGGAGACCCGGCGGCTCACCACGACCGCAGGAGAGTGCCAACTGCTGCAGACCAGCCCCTTCGAGGCGTTCACCATCCGGATGCAGGTCGGGCTGGCCGCTGGCGCGGTGCTGACGGCTCCGGCGTGGCTCTACCAGATCTGGGCCTTCATCACCCCCGGCCTGCACGCCAAAGAGCGCAAGTTCGCGCTGACCTTCGTCGGCGTGGGCAGCGTGCTGTTCGCCGCCGGGGCGGTGCTGGCGTACTTTGTGGTGCCCACCGGACTGGCCTTCCTCATCGGGCTCGGTGACGGTGCGTTTATCACCGCCCTTTCCGGCAAGTCGTACATCGGCTTCATGCTCACCCTGCTGCTGGCATTCGGAGTGTGCTTCGAGCTGCCGCTGCTCATCGTGATGCTCAACCGGATAGGCGTGCTGCCCTACGCCAAGCTCCGCTCCTGGCAGCGCGGCATCCTTTTCGGGCTCTTTGTGCTTGCCGCGGTGGCCACCCCCGGGTCAGACCCGTTCTCGATGCTCGCGCTGGCCGGGGCGCTGGTGGTGCTCTTCGAGGCAGCCGTGCTGATCGCCTGGTACCACGACCGCAAGGCGGCCCGGCTACAAGCCGACCAGGGCTGGGATGACCTCGACCCCGACCAGCCCTCCCCGCTGCACCATCGGGTGGAGCCCACCGCCTCCAACGAGGCGCAGCCTCGCTACGAGGACAGCACCTAAAACGTGGCCAACTCCTCTTCCGCCGAGGCAGACGCCGCCGCCCGCTGGCGGGTCACGCCGCCTCGCCTCAGCGAGTTCACCAGCGGCCTGAGTTTCGACCTCGACCCGTTTCAGCTCGACGCGTGCCAGGCCCTCGAGAACGGGCACGGCGTGCTGGTGTGTGCGCCCACCGGTGCCGGCAAAACAGTGGTCGGCGAGTTCGCGGTGCACCTGGCGCTGGCTGAGGGAACCAAATGCTTTTACACCACGCCGATCAAAGCGCTGTCCAACCAGAAGTACACCGATCTGGTGGCTCGGCACGGGACCAGGAACGTCGGGCTGCTCACCGGGGACACCTCGATCAACGGGGCGGCGCCGGTGGTAGTGATGACCACCGAGGTGCTGCGCAACATGCTCTACGCCGGATCCGCGACGCTCCACGGGTTGGCCTATGTGGTACTGGACGAGGTGCACTACCTCGCCGACCGGTTCCGGGGCGCGGTCTGGGAAGAGGTGATCCTCAACCTTCCGCAGGCGGTGCGGCTGGTCGGGCTGTCCGCCACGGTGAGCAATGCCGAGGAGTTCGGTGAGTGGCTGGTCGCGATCCGCGGCAACACCGCCGTGGTGGTCGACGAACACCGCCCCGTGCCGTTGTGGCAGCACATGATGGTCGGCCGGCGGATGTTCGACCTGTTCGCCGGGCAGCGCGGCCAGCTCACCGTGGACCCGCAGCTCGTCCAGCATGTGCAGGATCAGCAGCGGCGGCATGACGGCTTGCACCGGCCCCGCCGAGGTTCGCGAGGAGGCGGGGGGGAGTCCCGGTTCCGGCCGCCGACCCGGATGGACGTGGTCCGGCGGCTGGACCGCGACGGTCTGTTGCCTGCGATCACCTTCATCTTCAGCCGGGCTGGGTGCGACGCTGCGGTGACCCAGTGCGTCCGCGGCGGGCTGGCGCTGACTACTCCCGAGGAGGCCGCAGAGATCCGCCGGGTGGTGCACACCCGGGCCGCTGACCTACCCGAGGGGGATCTCGCCGTGCTCGGTTTCTGGGACTGGCGGGAGGGGCTGGAGCGGGGCTTCGCCGCGCACCACGCCGGGATGCTGCCCGCCTTCAAGGAAACCGTGGAGGAGCTGTTCACCCGCGGGTTGGTCAAGGTGGTGTTCGCCACCGAGACGCTGGCGCTGGGGATCAACATGCCGGCCCGCACCGTGGTCCTGGAGCGGCTGATCAAATTCAACGGAGAGGCCCACGTCGATCTCACCCCCGGCGAGTACACCCAGCTCACCGGGCGGGCTGGACGACGCGGCATCGACATCGAGGGCCATGCCGTGGTGCTCTGGCAGCCTGGCCTGGATCCCACCCGAGTGGCCGGACTGGCCTCAACCCGCACCTACCCGCTGCACAGCTCGTTTCGGCCCGGCTACAACATGGCAGTCAATCTGGTTGACCAGGTGGGGGTCGAGGCTGGGCGGGCGCTGCTGGAACAGTCCTTCGCCCAGTTCCAGGCCGACCGCTCGGTGGTGGGGCTGGCCCGGCGGATCGAGCACAACAGCGAGGGGCTACGGGGTTACGCCGAGGCGATGACCTGCCACCTCGGTGACTTCGCCGAGTACGCCCAGTTGCGCAGGCAGATTTCCGACCGGGAGCGGGCGCTGGCCCGGCAGGGAGCTGCCCGCCGCCGCGCCGAGGTGGCGTCGTCTTTGGAAAGGCTGCAGCGCGGTGAGGTCATCGCGGTCCCTGGCGGGCGCCGTTCAGGACTGGCCGTCGTGATCGACCCGGGTGACGGTCCCTGCGACGAGCCTCATCCGCTGGTCCTCACCGAAGACCGCTGGGCCGGTCGGCTCTCGGTCACCGATCTTCCGGCCCCGGTCGAGGTGCTCGGCCGGATGCGGTTGCCCAAGCGGGTGGACCATCGAGCGCCCCGGGTGCGCCGCGACCTTGCCTCGGCGCTGCGCGCGACCGGTTTCGAGCCGCCGCAGGTGCCGCGCAGGCGCCGGGACACCGCCGACGACGCCGAGCTGGCCGCCTTGCGGCGGGCCTTGCGGGCCCATGCCTGCCATGGCTGCGACGACCGGGAGGCGCACGCCAGGTGGGCCGAGCGGCACGACCGCCTGGACCGGGAAACCGAGACGCTCCGCCAGCAAGTCGCCGCCACCACACACTCGCTGGCCCGCACGTTCGACCGGATCCGGGCACTGCTGTCGGAACGGGGCTACCTGGTGGCAGAACAGCTCACCGAGCACGGTCATCGGCTGGCCAGGCTGTGGTCGGAGACCGACTTGCTCACTGCGGAGTGCCTCCGACACCAGGTCTGGGCGGGCTTGGCGCCGGCCGAGCTGGCCGCCGTGGTGTCGGCACTCGTCTACGACGCACGCCGGGATGACCACGTCGCTGCCCGGGTACCTCCCGGACCGGTCAGCGACGCGCTGGCGGCGACCGTCCGGTTATGGGCTGAGCTGGACGCCGACGAACGGCACCACCGGCTTGATCGCACTCGCGAACCCGATTTGGGCTTCGCCTGGCCGGTTTACCGGTGGGCCCGTGGCGAGTCACTGTCGGCGGTGCTGACCGCAGCAGAGCAGAACGGTGCCGAGCTGTCCGCCGGAGACTTCGTACGCTGGTGCCGCCAGGTGCTGGACCTCCTCGACCAGGTGCGTGGGGTGGCCGGAGCGGAGCACGGAGTCGGCGCGGGGGCGGCGGCGGCGGTACGGGCGTTGCGCCGGGGAGTGGTCGCCCTCGGCACTGTCTGAGGCCGGGAGCCGGGCCGCCGAACCGCGTGCTGGCGTGCGCCCGGTGTGGTTGGATCACCCTGCCAGCCCCCGCTTGTTTGGGTACCCTAACTAGGCAGCCCTCGGAGGCACCCCGTGAGCACCCCGTACGACCCGTCCGGCTATCCCGGACAAGGCGGACTGCCACCGAAGTCCGCGCTGTCCTGGATCCTGCCCGGGGTGGGCGGCGGGGCAGTTCTGGCCGCAGTCCTCATTCTCGGGTTCGTCAGTCCCGGGTACTTCATCACCACTGTCTTCGACCGAGACGCGGTCCAGGAAGGCGTGCGACGGATTCTGTCCGACGACTACGGGCGGAATGTTCAAGCAGTGACCTGCCCGGCTGATCAGAAGGTCCAGCCCGGAGCCACCTTCATCTGCCAGGCCAGCATTGACGGGGCACGACGGGATGTGACGATCATGGTCAAGACCGACTCCGGCGAGTACGAGGTGGCTCGGCCGAGCTGATCACGCCTGAACCTGCAGCACCGCGATGAGCCGGTCCACCGAGGCACCCAGGCCGTAGCGTTGCTGCAGCGCGGTGAGTGCGGCGGGATCGGCGGGGTCGGTGGGCAAGGTGTCGTCCCGGTCCTGGCGTACCGGGGCGTCGATGGCCACCCGCACCACGGTCGGTGCCAGTTCCAGGTAGTCCCGGGCGGCCCGCAGCTTGGCCCGCAACCCGGGGGCCAGCGCCGCCGACGGGTCGTCGAGCGCGGTGAGCAGGCCTGCGACGGAACCGAAACGGCTGATCAGGGTGGCCGCAGTCTTCTCACCGACCCCGGGCACTCCGGGCAGCCCGTCGGACGGGTCACCACGGAGCACGGCTAGGTCGGCATAAGCGGGACCGGTGTTGAGTTCGGGCAGTCCATAACGCTTGGCGAGCTCGGCGGGACCGATCAGCTCCGCCTTGGACAGCCCCCGCGCGACGTAATACACCCACACCGGGGTGGGGGCGGGGCGTACCACCTGGAACAGATCCCGGTCCCCGCTGACCACCTCCACCGGGTGGCGACGCTCGGCCGCCACCAGCGCACCGATGACGTCGTCGGCCTCGTATCCCGGCGCGCCCGCGGTGGCCAGCCCCGCGGCCGACAGCAGTTCGAGGATTACCGGCACCTGAGGGATCAGGGTGTCCGGTACCTTCTCGGCGTCGGTGCTGCCAGGTCCAGTCTCGACCGCGACCCGATGCGCCTTGTAGGAGGGAATCGCGGCGACCCGGAACGCCGGGCGCCAGTCCAGATCCAGGCATGCGACCAGCCGACCGGGGCGGCGCGACTCGATCAGCCGGGCGAGCATGTCGGTGAAGCCCCGCACCGCGTTCACCGGGGTACCGTCCGGGGCGGTGATCGACTCGGGGACGCCGTAATAGGCACGGAAGTACAGGCTTGCGGCGTCGAGCAGCAGCAGAGGTGCGTCCACGAGCAGAGAGCCTGCCAGCTCGTGGCGCCCTGTCCAGCTCCACGCCGCAGCAGATCGTTGCCGCTCGGGCTGACCTGGAGCGCAGACGGTCTTAGGCTGACGATGTGATCGCTTCCCTGGACATCCTCGCCGCCCGCCTGGCCCGGGCGCAGCAGGCCACCCGAACTGCGGGGCTGGACGCCCTGCTGATCACGCCGAGCTCGGACCTGCGGTACCTGCTCGGGGTGATCGGCGAGTCACACGAGCGGCTGACCTGCCTGGTGCTGCCCGCCCACGGTGACCCGGTGCTAGTGGTCCCGGCGCTGGAGCGGCCTGGGCTGGAGGGTACTCCGGTGGCCGGGCTCGGTCTCGAGCTCGCCGTGTGGACCGATGAGGCCGACCCCTACGCCCTGGTGGCCAGCCTGCTGCGGCGGTACCGGCCAGCTCGCGCCGGGGTGGGGGACGCCATGCCCGCAGCGCACGTGCTCCGGCTGCGCGCCGCACTGCCGGCCTGCGCGCAGGAACTGGCGTCGCCGGTGCTGCGGAGCCTGCGGATGCGCAAGGACGCCGCTGAGGTCGCCGCGCTCACCGCCGCGGGACTGGCGATCGACCGGGTGCACGCCCGGATGGGGGAGTGGCTGCAAGTCGGACGAACCGAGGCTCAGGTGGGTGCCGATGTGGCGGCCGCAATCATCGCCGAAGGGCACAGCGTCGCGGCGTTCGTCATCGTCGGCTCCGGCCCGCACGGCGCGAGCCCGCACCACGACGTCTCCGACCGAGTGCTGCAACCTGGGGACGTGGTAGTGGTCGATATCGGCGGCCCGACTCCGGAGGGCTACTTCTCCGACTGCACCCGCACCTACAGCCTTGGCGAGCCGGTGCATGCTGACGTCGCGGCGACCTACGCGGTGCTACAGGCCGCGCAGGACGCCGCCGTAACCGCCGTCGCGCCCGGAACTACCGCGGATCAAGTGGATGCCGCCGCGCGGGGGCCGATCACCGAGGCCGGCTTCGGCGAGCAGTTCATCCACCGGACCGGGCACGGCATCGGTCTCGACGTGCACGAGGAGCCCTACATCGTGGCCGGAAACGATCTGGTGCTCGAGCCGGGAATGGCGTTCAGCGTCGAGCCCGGCATCTACCTGGCGGGTCGCTGGGGGGCCCGGATCGAGGACATCGTGGTGGTGGACGAGAACGGCGCCACCCGGCTCAACCATCGTCCGCGCGAGCTCCTGGTGTTGCCGTGATGACCGACCCGCTGGAGGCCACCGACGCCGCGATCGTCCGCGCGCTGCTCACTGAAGGGCGGGTCAGCTTCACCGACCTTGCTGAGCAGGTCGGGCTGTCGATCTCCGCGGTGCACCAGCGGGTGCGGCGGCTGGAGCAGCGCGGTGTGCTGCGGGGCTACACCGCGCGGGTGGACCGCGACGCGGTGGGCCTGCCGCTCACCGCGTTCGTCTCACTCACCCCGTTCGACCCGGCCGCGCCGGACGACTACCCTCAGCAGCTCGCGCACCTGCCGGAGATCGAGTCCTGCTACTCAGTGGCCGGTGATGAGGCCTACATCCTCACTGTTCGCGTGGCTTCGCCGCGGGCGCTGGAGGATCTGCTACGCCGCATCAGGGAAGCCGCCAAGGTGTCCACCCGCACCACGGTGGTGCTGTCCATTCCCTACGAGGCCCGGCCCCCCGCGCTCTAGCCGACCTACCCTGACGAGCGATCAGGGGTGACCCCGGGGACCGATCAGGGGGCACACCGAGGATACCGCCGCTGTCTCTGCGCGATCCTGGAGCCAGGCGGCCACGCCGCCAGGAGGAGGACTCGATGAGCACGTCACTGACCCGCCCGCAGGACGGCAAGGTCATCGCTGGGGTCTGCGCAGGCTTGGCGGACTGGCTGGGCTGGAGAGCGAACACGGTGCGGCTGCTGTTCCTGCTGTCCTGCCTGCTGCCCGGCCCGCAGTTCCTGATCTACCTCGTACTCTGGGTGATCATGCCGAAACGCGCCTACTGAGTCGGTCTGGGCAGGCGGGCGCGCAGCCAGTCGTACCAGGCGTCGATGCCGTCCCCGCGGGTTGCGGACAGCTCCAGCACTTCGACACCCGGATTGGCGGCGTGCGCTCCGGCCAGGAAGGCGCCAACATCGAAGTTGACATACGGCAGCAGATCGATCTTGTTGAGCAGCACCAGAGTCGCTGAGCGGAACATGTGGGGATACTTCCGCGGTTTCTCCGCCCCTTCGGTGACCGAGGTGATGACCACCCGAGCCTGCTCACCGAGGTCGAACAGGGCC
>DASTLT010000123.1:0-2510 GCA_035714625.1 Pseudonocardiaceae bacterium
GGTGGGGATGGTGGTCCGGGAGACGCTGGCCGGGATGGAGCGCGCCGAGCTTGCCCAGGCGACGGCGGCGGGGTTGCGGGCCTCGTCGGTGGAGCTGTCGTTCGGGGTGAAGCTGACCGTCGGGGCGGGCAAGGCCATCGAGGCGGTGGTGACCGCGGGCGGGGAGGCGTCCGTGCAGGTCGTCGTCACGCTGGATCACCCGGGCTGAGGCGCGGGCGATGCACGCGGGGGTGGGGCGGCTGCTGCTCGGATCGGAGATCCGCGACGACGGCATCCTCGACGTGAAGGCGACCCGGCGCACCGCCTTCGTGATCGCGGGCGGCCATGCGCTGACCGCACGCTGAAGCAATGAATCCAGACCAGCGGCACGACCTTGCCGAGTACTACGACACGACCGATCTGGCTGAGAACATCGAGCAGGCCGCATGGGAAGAGCCCGAGCCAGTCGCCGAGCCGATGGTGACCTACGCCCTGCGCTTGCCAAGCCGGTCATCGACCAGCTTCGCGACGCTGCTGAGGTACGCGGGGTCAGGGTGAGCGCGTTGATGCGGGAGTGGCTCCAGGAGCGTCTCATCCTGGAGACCGAGCCGGACGAGGACGCAACGGTCCCGGTCAGCGCACTGCTGGCGCTCGTCGCCGAACGCGGTACCCGCCGCAGCCCCCGAGCCTCCTGAACGCGCCGCTCCGGTCCCCACCGCCTTCACCCGCACCGCGCTGCGGCCCCACCAGCCCACCCATCAACTCCGGTGTCGGCCCTCGATGTCTGGAGGTTGACCGCTCAGCGGGGTAGCACGATCTCGGCCACCACCCCCCGGGTGATCGCCACCGGGAAGCGGGAGAGTCGCAAACGACTGGACCGAGCCGCCCTGCTCCACGAGCACATGATCGATTGCCGCGATCGGGATGAGTGACGTGTCAGCGAGCCAGGTGGGCCGCAGGCCCTGGCCGAGCACGTCGGCGGCGTCCCGGTACCCCGCCTCGAGCAGCGTGCGCAGCGGCTGGTGGTCCAGGGTGGCGTTGAAATCGCCCACGAGCAGCCGGGTCGAGGGTCCGGGCAGGGGCCCGGGCAGGTCGGCGAGCTCGGCGCGCCATTCGGCGGGCTGCACCCGGCCGACCGGGGCGACGGTGTGCACGGCGACCACCTCGACCCCCTCCGTGCCCGGGATATCGATCAAGCCAGCCGGCTGCCAGTGGTAGGAGGAACTGCTGGTCGAGGCACGCACGGTGTACCGCCGGTGCCGAAGGCGCGCAGCAGCGCTGCACCCACCGCGGTGGCAACCCCCACAATGAGCAGCAGGGTGAGGAGCACTCGGCTCCACGCCTTGAGTCGGCTACCACCGTGCGCAGTGACGGCATCCTCGAGAACAGAGCCGATCTTCGGGTAGCCTGGCCCTCATCAAAGCATCATAGGAAATGATGCTATGATGTCACCATGCGCACTACGGTCACGCTCGACCCCGACACCGCCGCGCTCATCAAACAGCGAATGCGCGAGCGCGGTATTTCCTTCAAGCAGGCGTTGAACGAGGCGATCCGCGCCGGAGCCGCCGAGAACCGCGGAGCGCCTTTCCGCACCGCCACCGCTGCGCTGGGCGTGCCCACGGTCAATCTCGACCGTGCGCTGCAGCTTGCCGCGGAACTCGAGGACGAGGAACTGGTGCGCAAGATCTGGGTCGGCAAGTGAAGGTCGTCGACGCCAACGTCCTGCTCTACGCGGTGAACGAGTCCGCCGAGCACCACGACGACGCTGTCGGCTGGCTCGACGCGGCACTGGGTGGGCGCTGCACCATCGGTTTCAGTTGGATCAGCCTGCTGGCCTTTCTCCGGTTGTCGACCAAGATCGGCCTTTTCCCCGCGCCACTCGCCGTGGATCAGGCTGTCGATCGCGTGCGGGCCTGGTTGGCCCAGCCGACGAGCGTCCTGCTGGAGCCCACAGCCCAGCATCTCGAGGTGCTGAGCAGCCTGCTGGTTTCGCTCGGCACCGGCGGGAACCTCGTCAACGACGCACACCTCGCTGCGCTGGCGATCGAGCACCGAGGCGAAGTCATCACCTACGACAGCGACTTCGGTCGCTTCCCGGGCGTCACCTGGTCTATGCCTGAGCCACCTGAGGTTCCCCGCCAGGAAACCGCGTCCCGTTGAGGGCATCTGGATCGCGCGGGTCACGTCGAGTTCGGCGCGATCAGGGTCCGGGCAGTGGTTAGGCTGCTGAGCGTGAGCCAGGGGCTTGGGAGCAACGGGCAGGGGCCGGCCGTGGTGCTGGTGGGACCGCCAGGCGCGGGGAAGTCCACCATAGGGGCGTTGTTGGCCGAGCGGCTCGACACGGACTTCGTTGACGTCGACGAGCTGATCGTGGCCCGTACGGGCCGCAGCATCTCCGACATCTTCACCAGCGACGGGGAGCCGGTGTTCCGGGAGCTGGAGCAGGCCGAGGTGGTGCAGGCGCTGGCCCGCCACCGCGGGGTGCTGGCGCTGGGGGGCGGGGCGGTGCTCGCCGAGCGGACCCGTGC
>DASTLT010000124.1:0-14479 GCA_035714625.1 Pseudonocardiaceae bacterium
CGCGAGCTGCGCCAGACCCGGGGGGAGCACCTGCCGAACCGTCATGAGCACCACGGTAGAGACGGGGTCTGACAGTTCCCGGCTCCCGAAGCTGGCCCGGACAGAATTGCTCCGGAACTTCGGTGACACCGACGGGGCTGACGCTGCTACCTGGGTCGTGCTGACCGGCCGGCGGTCCCGGCAGGACGAAGACCGACGATCTTGCAGGCTGCTTCCCAGCATGGCTCGCAGGTATGCCAGAGCCATTCCCGGTCACCATCCGCGCCCCGGGGATGGGTGGCACCGCACAGGCACCGCATCGGCTCCCCGATCGGCACGTTACGGTCCCGCCGGTCAATGGCGTGGCGTTGCCCGGCAAGCGGGAACCACGTGAAGGGATGCGACTCCGGATATGGCGGGCAGACAGGCGGCAACGGTGACCTCCCTCCCAGGTGTGGGACCACCCGGCTCGGAGATCGGGGCGCTCCGGGCCGGGCGGTAGAAGCGCTGCGCCCAAAGGATTTGACTACACCACACATCGGGACGCGCTGCGCCGAGCTAGCGATACCAGAACCGGCATCCCTGATAATCCAGGAAGCTCGGTGGGCCAGTTGGTGCGTGTTCTGCGGAACGACATGGACTAAGATAATCGCTGCGGCACGATCTTCCTAACGATATGCAGCATGATTGAGATCCCTGGCGGCCTCCAGCACCGCCCAGTTCACATCACTCGTCTGGTTCTCTGATCTCGACTATCTGCACGTTCTCCAGAGAAAGACCGGTACGCACGGCCACCATCGCGGTCGCGTAATCGTTGTCTATCTCCTCGCCGCGCCGGAGGTCCACCTTCAGTTCGTGGGGCCGGTCGTGCGGGTGCTGCCGGTTCAGGTAGAGGATGCGCCGGGTGACCAGCCCGCGGCGCTTCTTGCTCCTGGTGCGTTTCACGATTCTCCTCGATGGTCGCCGTGCTCGGGCGGTGGTCGCGGGCCTACCGGGTTCCGCGGCGCGGGGCGTGCCGGAGTGCCTGGCAGGTCTGCCGGATCTCGGTGCAGCGCGGGCAGTGCCGCTGCTCGGGGGTGGCCAGGCTGGCCGCGAGCACCACGGCCCCGCAGAGGGCCAGGTAGCGGCCCGCCCGGCGGCCGCGGGCCGCGGCGTCCTCGCTGATCAGGTGCACCGTGGCGGTGGCGTCAGTCATCGGCAGGAACAGCACCCGCCGCCGTGGCGTCCGGGCGGGCCCGACGCCACTCACCCCGGGTCCTCGCCGGTCGGGGCAGCACGGACACGTCCCGTGGCGGGCGGGCTCGCGCCGCCTGGGCCTGGGCCGCCTCGCGCACCAGCCGGTCCCGGATCTCCCAGACCGTCACCGCCACCGCGAGCGGCAGGCCGGGCACAGCGTGCTCGGACCGACGCCGGTCCCGCGCCAGCCGCCGCTGCCGCCAGCACACCACGCCCAGCACCACCACGCTCAGCACCACCACGGCCAGCGTGCCCAGCACCCACCACGGCCCCGCCACCCCGGTTGCGGCCCCGCATCCCGGCCAGGGCATCGCCGTTCACCGCGGGCCGGGCCCGGTCGGCCAGCACCGCAGCGCCAGCTCCAGATCCAGCACCACCGACCCCACGCTGATCACCACCAAGACCAGGGTGAGCAGCCCTGGCGCGATCATCATGAGCCCGCTCCGAGAGTGCTCGCTTTGATCCGCTCGGTACCCAGCCGCAGACCGCGCAGGGCGTCCGGGACACCTGGTGGAGGCGGTGAGCTGAGGTGTATCGGGGCAGGCGCGACATGCACGCTCGGGTCTGCGGATGGGCCACGGCGGAGCCGGAGGCGGTCAGGTCGCTCCCCGGCCCCGCCGTGATCAAGGTCCGGCCATTCCGCCCTGGGGAACCCGCAGTCAGGACGCGGGGGGAAGATGACCGGGGTCGGTGCGGCGCGACTGGTCGACACGGCGGCATCAGGCTGTGGCGCAGCAGCCACTACACGGCGACGTAACACCTCACGCAACACGTCATAGCCCTGCTCATGTGCGCTCTGGCTCATGCGGCATCCGTTGACACGCTTGTCTGCTGCTTTGCCATGATGGCTCCTGTCGTATGGTTACCAGCAGGGCGCTTCCACCGAGCCTGATTGCGTTAGTGGCCTCGTCTGTGCCAGGTTGAGGGGTAAGATCGTGCTCGTGTGCGAACGGTAGGCTCAACGGCGCTCAGACAGAACTGACTGCCGGTACGAGTACATGCAGCTCAGGACTAGTGGGATGGGGGAACAGGGTGGTCAGCAGGCACAGAACGCTGCGCGGTAGTCACGGCTCCCCGCGCTGCCTCGGCATCGTGTCGGGCTTCCTCCTTAAACTGATCCGGGAATCGGTAGGACTCACCCAAGTCCGCTTAGCCGAGTTCCTTGGGGTGGACGTGGCAAGCGTCCAGGGCTGGGAAAGCGGTCGACGATCACTCACTGCCCTACGCGCCGCAGACCTGGTGCGGCTGCGATCCCGGCTCTTGCGGTGCGGCGCAGCGTCCCACCTGCTCGCGACGCTGGAGGACGCCGTTATGGCGGATTTGATTATCGCCGAGATGGTTCAGGCCGATGGGCAGCTTATCGACGCCGATGAGCACCCGCTCGGCGCGACTGTTCACCAACGCAAGCTCACCAACCTGATCACTTGGCCGTTCACTGGCATCATCCCGGCCTCTCTGCGGTGCCTACCTACGGTGCGGGCGCGGCGTGGTCCCGTCCCCGACAGGCCCTCCCTCGCCGAGGACGAACGGATTCGCTTCTTCGATCATCTCCTTCTGACCGTGGACGCGAATCCACATGAAGACGCGGCTTTGCAACGTCGGCAAGCGATCTATCTTCTCGGTTTCGATGCACGAGCGAGTACGGCTGAGTGGTTGCACCGGGAACAGGTTCGTGCCCTGCACCGGGCCGGACGCACCGATCATGTCCCGTCCTGGGTGGCTGTCCGGTCCTCCGCCGTCGCGCTCGCCCATGGCGGCGATCGTGACGCGCTGCGCGCCTTCCTCCGGAAGGCATTGGTCACTGACCGTCTGGAGTTGGCGAACCTCAACTACTGGGCTTACTGGGTGGGTGAGATCAATAGCGTCCAGGTCAATGACGACTTCATGGACCGCCTTGACCCGCGAGGCTGGGTGGGGCTTCGACTACTGGAGCACCTACTCGGACGCTGGCACGCAGGCTCCGGACATGCGGAACTCAATATCCATACCGTGTGGGCACTGCTCCTGGCCCATCCTGCCCTGCTCAGCAACCACCCTAGTCTGCGGTCTGCCGCAGCCAGCAAAGTAGAAGAGCTTGCTGCGGATGGCGCTCTTAGCAGCCAGGCACGACGCGAGTTGTCGGACATCGCCTATGCCATCCGTCTGGCCAGCAGGTAGGTAGGGTCACCGCCATGGAGGAGTCAGACGCGCAGCACGCCGTCGCCATCGCCGAGTTCGCCTTCGAGCTTGGCGTGCTCAAGCGGATCCGCCGGGCCGGCTGGTGGCACGTTGGAGTCCGGGATCCGGAGTCGGTCGCAGAGCACAGCCTGCGGGTCGCGCAGCTCGCGTCACTCATCGCCGCGATCGAGGGCGCCGAGCCGGGCCGAGCGGCGCTGCTCGCCGTCTGGCACGACTCGCAGGAGACCCGCACCGGCGACCTTCCGCACACGGCCCGACCCTACCTCGACCAATGCTCACCCGAGACGATCACCGCAGATCAGACCGCCGCACTGCCCGACGCCGCACGCAAGACGGTGCAGGAGGCGGTCACCGAGTACGAGGCGCAGCAGACCCGCGAGGCGCAGTGCGCGAAGGACGCCGACAAGCTGGAGTGCCTGATCCAGGCAATCGAGTACCAGGACGTGGGCTACGCCCGGGTACAAGGCTGGATCGACTCCGCACGCACCGGGCTGCAGACCGACACCGCACGCCGGATCGCCGACGCCGCCCTGCGCACTTCACCCCTCGCCTGGCGGGGACGTTGATCCTGTGTGGCCAGCCTGCACACTCAGGCCAGCGAACCCTGACCGCCACGTAGTGTTCCCTGGCCCGTCATCCGTCATTGCGCACGCACCTACTCATGGTGGCACGCAAACTCGTACCCGCAGTGAGTCCCCTTACTGGCGCGCGCCAACCTAACGTTCTTGATCGGCACGATCTGACAGGAGACCTCCTTGGCAACTAGCTTCGGCAATGAGACCCTCGGGAGCAGTTATGCCGAGAACGCAGGGTTCTGGGTGAGGATTATCCGGGAACGACTTGACCGTTACCGGCTGGGACTCACAGACTCGGCAGTCCTGAATGCTATCGGGCCGAGCGGGAGCATGACGATCCTGGACGCTGGATGCGGTGAGGGCTACCTATCCCGGATACTAGCGCAACAAGGCGCACACGTGATCGCTGTCGACGCCTGCGCAGAGCTTGTCGAATCAGCCCGGGCGATAGCGCGAGAATCAGGTCTGAGCATCGATTACCGGACCTGTAGCGTCGATGACCTGCCTATCGCTGACGGTCACTGCGATATCGTGGTCTGCAACCATCTCGTCAATGACCTGCGGGACATATCTGCTCCGGTTGCCGAGTTTTCTCGGGTCACCCGGGAAGGAGGTCGTCTGGTGATGCTCATGCTGCACCCGTGCTTCTATGGGGCAGGTGCCGAGCAGGAGGCCATGAACGGATTCCTCACACCCGATGAGTACTTTCGTGTTCGTGTCGTGGAGCAGAAGTTCAACGTAGCGGGAATCAGATCACCGGCACCGGTTAGGATATGGCTCCGACCTCTTGAAGACTACACAGCAGCTCTCCGTGATGCAGGTTTTTTCATCACTTCGCTGAGCGAGCCACATCCTTCGACTGAGCAGCTAACTGGTGATCCATGGTGGCGGGAGAATTTCGTACGTCCGCTGTTCTTGCTCATTGTTGCCGAGAAGGGCCGCACGCAGTGGTCCAGACACGATACAGCTACGGCTGCCACGTCGGGTGCGATGTGGCAGGGACGGAACGGATAGCCGGCGGACGGTTCAGCACGGGCGCCGAGAATCACCAGTTACAGTAGGAGGAAGCGATGGCGAAGCACGAGAAAGATAATCCTGGAACCAGAGACGGGCAGGTACCGAAGCCCGATACTCCCTCGCCGCGGGAGCCTAAACCCGGTAAGCGTGGGCAGTAGGTGCAGATCGGTGCCTGACCCTGACGCGCTGCGGCAAGAGATGGTCGACCGGCTGACCGAAGCCGGGGAACTCACCGCGCAGTGGCAGCCGGCGTTTCGGGCAGTGCCTCGGCACGCCTTTATCCCCGATCTGGTCTGGCAGGAGGACGATACTATCGAAAGCCGCTATAACCTCATCCCGTTGCACCGCGACGATAGTCCAGACCGCTGGCTGACGCTGGCCTACGACGACGATGCGGTGATCATCCAGGTGGACGATGGCGTTCCAGCAGGTCCCGACCTGGCCGGATACGACATCACCAGCTCGGCGAGCATGCCGCTGTTGGTCTCCCGAATGCTCACCGCGCTGGAGGTCGAACCCGGCAACCGGGTGCTGGAGATCGGCACCGGCACCGGCTACAACGCCGCTCTGCTCGCACACCACCTCGGCGCGCAGCACGTCACCACCATCGAGGTCGACCCCGTGCTCGCCGAACGCGCACGCACAGCACTCACCGCTGCCGGCTACGGGGATGTGCGGGTCATCACCGGTGACGGCGCCCACGGCTACCTGCCGGGCGCCCCTTACGACCGCATCATCTCCACCGCGAGCGTGTGCCGTTTTCCCTATCCCTGGGTTGAGCAGACCAGACCCGGTGGCCGAATCGTGACTCCGTGGGCCCACCTCTATTTCCCAGCGCTGCTCGCTTACACCGTCGCCGGGGACGGCACCGCGACCGGCTCGGTCGCTGACCCGGGCATGGCCTTCATGACCCTGCGCGACCAGCGCCTGCCCCGCGTCTCGGTCGCCACCGTCCTCGGGGACCACGACGAGAACACCGCCCCCGCCTCCACCACGGACCTTCACCCCTACGACGTCGCCGGCGATCCCGACGCCGCGATCGCCATCGGCATGCGCGTACCGAACTGCACCCAACGCTATTGGCGCCCCGACGCTGACGACGACCACGGAACCTTCTGGCTGCTCGACCAATGGTCGGGCTCCTGGGCCCGACTGCGCCATCATCCCGATTCCGACGGCCCGCACGAGGTTCGCCAGGGCGGGCCCCGCCGGCTCTGGGACGAGGTCGAGGCCGCCTACCACTGGTGGGCCGGTCAAGGTCGCCCCCCGGCGCAGCGGTGGCGGTTCCAGGTAGGCCCTGCAGGGCAGCAGGTGACCCTGCCCCGGTGAGTGACTGGAGACAGCGGGCCATCGCTTTGGCGGAGTATCTGGCCGCACTCGACGGAGTGGATCCGCAGTGGGCCGCCGCGTTCGCCGAGGTGCCCCGGCATGTATTCATCCCCCGGTTCTACCCCGACCTCGACCCACCCCAGATCGTCGACGGCGCGGACCCGCACCGGCAGGAGGAATGGCTGGACGGGGTCTACAGCGACGAGTCCCTGGTCACCCAATACCGGCTGACCCCAGGCACGACGGATCTGTGGCAGTCCACCAGCTCCTCCACCCGCCCAAGCCTGATGGCCCGCATGCTCACCCTGCTCGACGTCCACGACGGGCACCGGGTGCTGGAGATCGGCACCGGCACCGGCTACAACGCCGCACTGCTGTGCCATCGCGTCGGATCCAGCAACGTCGCCAGCCTCGACCTCGACTCCGACCTGGTCGACACCGCTCGCCAGCACCTGGCCGTGCTCGGACTCCACCCGGTGCTCACGACTGGAGACGGCGCCGCAGGACTGGCCGAGCACGCCCCCTATGACCGCATTATCGCGACCTGCGCCGTGCGGACGATCCCCCCACCCTGGATCGCCCAACTGCGGCCTGACGGGCTGATCGTGGCCGACCTGCGCGGTGAACTCGCCTCCAGCCTCCTCGTGGCCCGCGACAACGGCGATGGCACCGTCAGCGGCAGGTTCCTGGCCGAGCCCGGCCACTTCATGTGGCTGCGCACCCACCCGGACAACCCACTTCGTGACGGCGGCCAGATCACCACCCACATCGACTACACCAGTGCCCGCACCACGACCACCCACCTGAACCCGAGCATCCTGGACCACCCCGGATTCCGGTTCCTCCTCCAGCTCACCGCACCCAGCATGGGACAGATCTGGACCTGCACGCGGGACGGCAAAGCACTGATCCGCGTCTCTGGCGATGCGGGCGCATGGGCCGAGGTCGACCCCGCCACCGGCCGTGTCACCCAAGGAGGGCCCACTGACCTCTTCGACCACATCGAACACGCCGCCCAGCAATGGAACCAGCTCGACCACCCACAACCCGGCAGGCTCGGCATCACCGCCGGACCAGCGGGCCACACCATCTGGCTCGACTCACCACAACACCCCATACCGCTGATACATCCCACGGCCTGCAGTTGATGGGCGGGGTCTGAGCAGGCAGCCGAGCTACTCAGCGCAGGGCGGGCGTCGGTGGGCAGTGTGGGATCCGGGGAAGGGTGGAATTGTGCACACCGATCCCACCCGACGCCCCCCGGTCAGACGGTTGTGCATCAACTGTAAATATGCACGACCCAACATCTGGTCACACTCTTGATCACACTCTGAGTCATCACTCAGATGCGACGTGTCGTTATCCTAGAGCGAAATCGTCGTCGCTGCAGGTGTTGGAACACCGACAAGGAGACGAAGGACTGGATACGGTGAAGATCCTCGCACTCGCAGTCGTCCTCTTGGCTACCACCACTACCAGCGAGTGCGGCGCTGAATTGAAGAAGGCGTGCACCGTTCTATTTCGTGGTTTGGAGATCGAGAACGGGCAGGTCACCGATGTGTTGACACCCATCTGTGACGTTCCGCCACAGATCCATAAGATCCAGGCCTGGATTGAGTACAAAAACATCGGCGAGTGGAGTCCACTTGGCCCACGTAGCGTCTTGGTGCTCACCATCCCCGACGAGACGGGCTTCCCGATCAAAGTCACCGCACCATGCCTGGAGGGTGCTTACCGTAGCGGCTACCACGTCACCGGGCGCGGACCGGCGTTGCCGGATAATCCTAGGGGTAAGCCGTTCGAGTACCAGGACTACGGGTGGATCACGCGCGTATACTCGGTGGGCGACTGCACGGAGTAAACGATGACCCAGCAACGCAGCTACGCCGAGTACGTCCCTCCGCGAGGGCTGGGCGGGATCTGGTGGAAGCTCACGAGTCCCGCCCGGCTGGTCTACGCTCACCTGCGGCGCGCGTACCACCGTCGCCGACCACCGCCCGAGGTGTCGGCTTACCTCGGCATGTCAGCCCGGGTCGTCGGGGAGGACCTGACACCGAACCTGCCGGTGGGGTCCATGGGGATCGTCACCCGGTCCGAGGTGCGCGACGGTGATCGTATCTATGTCATCGAGTTCGACACCGAGAACGAAACGGTGTGCGGGGAACTGCCCTGCGAGCGGCACTTCGAACTGAGCCTCGGGCCGCACGCCCACCCTGCTGGCGGCGGTCTGCCGCAACCAGCAAAATAGCCCAGCAAAGTAGCAGAGCTTGCCGCGGATAGCGCTCTCAGTAGCCAGGTACGACGCGAGCTGTCGGAAAAATGATCCCGGAACCCGCGACGGGCAGGTACCGAGGCCTGATACTCCCTCGCCGCGGGAGCCCAGCAACGCAGCTACGCCGAGTACGTCCCTCCGCGAGGGCTGGGCGGGGTCTGGGGGAAGCTCATGAGTCCCGCCCGCCTGCCGATTTCCGCATCCACTGGGCTTATCCCGTCGCCGGGTGGTGAACCTGGATGCCACCAGCGGAAATCCGATACCTCGTCGTTCACGACGAGTTGCGGGGGACCGGGGAGCACAGTCTGGTAGATCGCTCCATACTCCTGGCGGCCGGGCCGCTTCAGGTCGAACTGGGCAATAGCGAGGAAGTTCAGGTCCGTGGCCAGGATGCCGGTCTCTTCGGCCAGCTCCCGCACCGCGGCCTGCCGGGCGCTCTCTCCCGGATCCAGCATCCCGCCCGGAAGCTCCCACTGGCGGCGCCAGCGATCGAACACCATCAGCACCCGGTCGGAGAGCACGACCACCACCAACGACAGCGCCAGGGGTACCCGCTGGTCCAGGGCCGCCAGCTCGGACTCCGCGGCAAAGCGGAAGCCCACCAGAGCATTGCCCGCCGCATCACGGACCGGAAGTGCGACCATCAGACCACCACCAAGGGGTTGGGTGTGTGCCAATTCCCGGTCACAGCATGCCTGACCTGGGTGCGGGCGGCAGTCCCTGTTCCCTGTCGCCCTGGGGGAACTCCATCTGAGCGTAGTGTTCATCCCCGGTAGGAGTGACGTGAAGGACGGTGTGGGTCGTCCTCATCGGTGTCGGGGCCTCCATCGGGAAGGGTCGGTTGGCTGAGGAGAGCACGGTGGCCAGGATTTACGTCTCGTCGACCTACCGGGACTTGCGTGAGCACCGCGAGGCGGTCTGCCGGGCACTGCGCCAGTTCGGGCACGACGTGGTCGCGATGGAGGATTATGTCGCAGCCGATCAGCGCCCGCTGCAGCGCTGCCTGGCCGACGTGGCGGCGAGTGACGTCTACCTCGGCATCCTGGCCTGGCGCTACGGCTACAGACCGGAGCAGGACAACCCGGAGGGCCGGTCGATCACTGAGCTGGAGTACCGCGAGGCTCGCCGGCGCGGCATCCCCTGCCTGTGGTTTCTCCTTGACGAGAACGCGCCGTGGCCGCGAAACCTGATCGACCGCGGGGCCGACGGCCAGCAGATCGAGGCCCAGCGGTCGACGCTCGCCCGCGAGCACACCGTCAGCGTCTTCCGCACACCCGATCAGTTGGCTGCCGCAACGGTCACCGCGGTAAGCCGGTTGATCTCCGACCGGGAACCCGACGGGCTGCCGGGCCGACCGGTCGCGGTCGGTGCTCGCGTGCTGATGCTGTATGCCAGGAGTGACCAGCGGTTCGCCGCAGAGTTGGGTCACCACCTGGGCGGGCTGCGGCGCGAAGGAGTCGTGGCGCAGGTGAGGGAACTACGGGTTGACCGCGACGCCAATAGGGCGAATCGTACGAATCGTGCTCGGGAGAGTGCGATTCGCAGCTCCGATCTTGTGCTGCTCATGGTCAGCTCCGATCTGGTCACCTCCGGGTACCTCGACCAGGCAGAGTTCGGCTGGCTTCTGGATCTGCACCGAGCCCGGCAGCCGCAGCTCGTGCCGGTGATGCTGCGCCCCGTGGAGTGGAAGTCACTTCCTCCCGGGCTGAGCCGGATCCCACCGCTGCCCAGCGGGGACCACTCGGTGGTCGAGGCGTCCAACCGGGAGGCGGCGTTCGTCGAGGTGGTCGAGGGGATCCGGCTCGCCTGTCTGGACCTCGCCGCTACCCGGACGCACTCCAGCCGCAGCGAGCCAGCGGTGGTACGGCACCGGGGACCGGGGCGGGTGCAGCACCGTCTGGTGGAGGTGTTCAAGGAGTCCGGTGTCCCGTCGGTGACCTTCGTCGAGCCGGATGACTTCTACCGGCTTCGGCTGGCGCTGGAGCAACCTGGTCGGGGCGTGGTGATCGAGGGGCCGTCCGGGGTCGGCAAGACCACGGCCCTGCAGACTGCCCTGAACCAGCTCGACCACGGGTCGCAGGCCAGGTTCGAGGTGCTGAGCTGCCGCGACGGTGCGCACGTCGAGCGCCTCCGCCAGCTCCGGCAGTGGCACCGCGGGCCGGTTGCCATCGATGATTTCCACCGCCTCGACCCGCCGCAGCGCCGCGAACTGGCCGACTACCTGAAACTGCTCGCCGACACCGAACGACCCGACCGCAAGCTGGTCATCGTCGGCATTCCCGGCACCGGGCAACGGCTGGTGGACATCGCCTTCGACATCGCCACCCGGATCGAGATCCTCAGCCTGGGCACGGTGAGCGACGACAAGGTGCTGGAGATGATCGGTAAGGGAGAGGCGGCGCTGAACGTCGACCTCATCGGCAAATCCGAGATCGTGCGCGCGTCGGCGGGCAGCCTGAACATCGCGCAGGTGCTCTGCAAACACATGGTGGCACTGGCGGGCATCCGGGAGACCCAGACGATCACCACCCCGGTCGACACTCCCCTGGCGAACGCTATCGACAAAGCCATGAAGGTGATGGCGCTGAAGTTCGGCACGATGGCGCGGTCCTTCGCCGCGCTGGGTGGCCCGCACGATCGGCTGTGCCTGGAGTTGCTGTACGAGCTCGCGGAGGCCAAGGACGGCATGCTGCGGCTGTGGCCGCTGCGCGCCCGGCGCCCAGAACTCGCCGCTGGGATTGACCGCTTCATCCACACGCGACGGATGGACAGTCTCGGCGAGCGGCACACCGCCCCCGATCGGCACCTGCTGTATGACGCCGAGTCGGCGACCCTGGTGATCGACGACCCGCAGCTCACGTTCTACCTGCGCCAGCTCAACTTCGAACAGCTCGCCCTCGACGCCGGTAAGCGGACGCGCACGCACCGCACCCGGATCTTCATCAGCTACAGCCACCACGACCGGGACTGGTGCGACCGGCTGCGGGTGCACCTGCGACCGATCGAGCGTGACGGCAAGGTCGACCTGTGGGACGACACCCGGATCGCCGCCGGCCAGATCTGGCGGGACGAGATCGACGCCGCACTGGACAGCGCCGTCGTCGCGGTGCTGCTGATCAGTCCCGACTTTCTCGCGTCGGACTTCATCATGGATAACGAACTGCCGCCGCTGCTGACCGCGGCGGAAAACCGGGGCTGCACCATCCTGCCGCTGCTGGTACGGCCGAGCCTGTTCACCGAGCGGCCCGAGCTGAACCGCTTCCAGACCGTGAACTCAAATACGCAGCCGCTGGCGGCGATGAGCGAGGTCGAGCGCGACACGGTGCTCGTCGCGCTCGCCCAACGAATCGTCGCCCTCGTCACCCAGTCACGCCGGGACTCAGGTCCGCCATGAATGCCACGTATTTCGGTGGACCGGATCAGCTAAGCGGGGGGTCGGAATGCGGCAGGTCCTGCTCTTCGGGTGCGACGGCGTGGGCGGCCGCTTCCGAGGGAGCCGGCCAGCGGGTCCGCGTTCCGGTATACGCTTCGCTGCGCATCCGTCCGGCCATGTGCGGGTAGTGCAGCTCGAAAGCGGGGCGCTCGGAGCGGATCCGGGGCAGCTCGGTGAAATTGTGCCGCGGCGGCGGGGTGGCGGTGGCCCATTCCAGCGAGTTGCCGTAGCCCCAGGGGTCGTCCACGGTGACGATCTCACCGTAGCGGTAGCTGCGCAGCACGTTCCACAGGAACGGCAGCGTGGAGAGCCCGAGCACGAACGCACCGATCGTGGACACCATGTTCAGGGTGGTGAACCCGTCGGTGGGCAGGTAGTTGGCGTAGCGCCGGGGCATGCCCTCGTCGCCCAGCCAGTGTTGCACCAAAAATGTCAGGTGGAACCCGATGAATGTGGCCCAGAAGTGGAGCCTGCCCAGCGGCTCGTCGAGCATGCGCCCGGTGAACTTGGGGAACCAGAAGTAGATGCCGGCGAAGGTGGCGAACACGATCGTGCCGTAGAGCACGTAGTGGAAGTGCGCGACCACGAAGTAGGTGTCGTTGACGTGGAAGTCGATCGGCGGGGAAGCCAGCAGCACCCCGGACAGCCCGCCGAGCAGGAACGTCACCAGGAAACCGATCGAGAACAGCATCGGGGTCTCGAAGCTCAGCCGGCCGTGCCACATGGTGCCAATCCAGTTGAAGAACTTCACCCCGGTGGGCACCGCGATGAGGAACGTGGTGAAAGCGAAGAACGGCAGCAGCACGGCGCCGGTGGCATACATGTGGTGCGCCCAGACGACCACGGACAGCCCGGCGATCCCCAGCGTCGCAAAGACCATCCCCTTGTAGGCGAACAGCGGTTTGCGGCTGAACACCGGGATCACCTCGGAGATGATGCCGAAGAACGGCAGTGCCACGATGTAGACCTCGGGGTGGCCGAAGAACCAGAACAGATGCTGCCACAGGATCGCGCCGCCGTTCGCCGGGTCGAACACATGGGCACCGATCAACCGGTCGGCCATCAGCCCCAGCAGCGCAGCGGTGAGGATCGGGAACGCCAGCAGCACCAGCACCGAGGTGATCAGGATGTTCCAGGTGAAGATCGGCATTCGGAACATCGTCATCCCCGGGGCGCGCAGGCACACCACGGTGGTGACCATGTTGACCGCGCCCAGGATCGTGCCCAGCCCGGCCAGCACCAGCCCGATGATCCACAGGTTCGCGCCGGGACCGGGCGAGTGCTCGAGCTGGTTCAGCGGCGCGTAGGCGTACCAGCCGAAGTCCGCCGCACCCAGCGGGGTGAGAAACCCGCTGACCACGGTCAGCCCACCGAAGAGGAACAACCAGTAGGACAGCGCGTTGAGCCGGGGGAATGCGACGTCCGGCGAGCCGATCTGCAGCGGCAGCACCAGGTTGGCGAACCCGAACAGGATCGGCGTCGCATACAACAGCAGCATGATCGTGCCGTGCATCGTGAACAACTGGTTGTACTGCTCGGTGGACAGGAACTGCAGCCCCGGCCGGGCCAGCTCGCCGCGCATCAGCATCGCCATCGCGCCGCCGATCATGAAGAATCCGAACGACGTGACCACGTAGAGCAGGCCGATCTGTTTGTGGTCGGTGGTGCCCAGCAGACCCAGCAGAACAGCGCCTCTCGGTCGGCGCTGCGGCGGGTACTGCTGCGTGCGGACTGGCGTCGGCGTGCTGGTCGTCGTCATCGCGCTCCTCTGGATGGGCTCTCCCCCGGGCAGATCAGCCCGTAATGGCCGTCGTAGCGGCGGTACAGCACCCGACCACGCCCGCTGGCGGTGTCGCGGAAGAACAGGAACGGCACCTCGCTCATCCCGAGCAACTCGGCGGCCTCGACGGTCCGCAACTCGGGCGCGGGGCGGTCGTAGCAGGTCAGCGGGACGGTGTAGCGGGCCAGCCGCTGCGGGGCGGGGAGCACCTGCGCGAGCCGGTATCCGGTCGGCCCGCACCGGTACACCACGCTGTCCTGCCCGTTACCTGCCTCGGTGAACAGGTAAAAGCCGTAGTCGCGGCGCTCCATCTCGGCAACCGCGTCGTCGACGCCGAGCAACGCCAGTTGCCACGGCTTGTACCGGACGATCTGGCGCGCCGCCGGTGGCCGGGGAAACCACGCCACCCGGGGGCTCGGTGGCGCAGCCGGCTGCCACGACTCAGCCGCCCTGCGGGCCCGGTCGATCTGGTCGCCGAGCCGGGCCTGCAGGGCCGCGATGGCTTCCCATGCCGTCGCGGCGTGTACCTGGGCGCGCACCGGGTGGCCGGCGACGTCGGCGTTGCCTTGCGCCACGACGGGGAAATGCACCGCCGGGTCCCGGTGCGCGCTGAGCCGGACCCGCACGTCCCGCACCGGGACGTCGCCCGGCCGGCCGGCCGGCGCCGACGCGACGAGGGC
>DASTLT010000125.1:0-16120 GCA_035714625.1 Pseudonocardiaceae bacterium
CTCGACGTGGTCCTGCAGGGTCTGGGCAGGCTGGAGTACCGCGGTTACGACTCGGCGGGTGTCGCGGTGCTGGACGGGGTGGGGGTGCTGGCGGTGCGGCGCAAGGCCGGGCCGCTGGCCAACCTGCTCGCTGAGATCGACATGGCTGGCCGGGCCAGCTTCCCCGGCCACACCGGGATGGGGCACACCCGCTGGGCCACCCACGGCGGGCCGACCGACCGCAACGCCCACCCGCACCGCGACACCGCGCACCAGGTCGCCGTGGTGCACAACGGGATCATCGAGAACTTCGCCCAGTTGCGGGCCGAGCTCGAGGCAGCCGGGGTGGAGCTGACCAGTGACACCGACACCGAGACCACCGCGCACCTCATCGCCGCGGCCTACCTGCGCTGCGGTGAGCTGGCGGCGGCGGTGCGCGAGGTGTGCCGGCGACTGGAAGGGGCGTTCACCCTCGTCGTCGCGCACGCCGCCGAGCCGGGCCGGATCGTCGCGGCCCGGCGTTCGTCGCCGCTGGTGGTGGGGGTGGGCGTGGGCGAGTACTTCGTCGCCTCCGACCTCGCCGCGTTCATCGAGCACACCCGGGACGCCGTCGAGCTGGGCCAGGACCAGGTGGTCACCCTCACCGCAGGCAGCTTCGAGATCACCGACCTGCACGGCGTACCGGTCCAGGGCATCCCGTTTCACGTTGACTGGGACCTGTCCGCCGCCGAGAAGGGCGGCCACGACTACTTCATGCTCAAGGAGATTCAAGAACAGCCCAGCGCGGTCGCCAACACGCTGCGCGGGCACTTCGTGGACGGCCGGATCGTGCTCGACGAGCAGCGGATGGACACCCAGGAGCTGCGCGACGTGGACAAGGTCTTCGTGGTCGCCTGCGGCACCGCCTACCACTCCGGGATGGTCGCCAAGTACGCCATCGAGCACTGGTGCCGGCTGCCGGTGGAGGTGGAGCTGGCCAGCGAGTTCCGCTACCGCGACCCGGTGCTGGACCGCTGCACTTTGGTGGTTGCGATCTCGCAGTCCGGGGAGACCGCCGACACCCTGGAGGCGGTGCGCCACGCCCGCGAGCAGAAGGCCCGGGTGCTGGCGATCTGCAACACCAACGGGGCGCAGATCCCGCGGGAGTCCGACGCGGTGCTCTACACCCATGCCGGGCCGGAGATCGGGGTGGCGGCCACCAAGACCTTCCTCGCCCAGATCGCGGCGAACTTCCTGGTCGGGCTGGCGCTCGCGCAGGCCCGCGGCACCAAGTACGCCGACGAGGTGGCCCGCGAGTTCACCGAGCTGGCGGCCATGCCCGCGGCAGTGCAGCAGGTGCTGCACACCGTCGACCAGGTGCGGGCGCTGGGCCGGGAGCTGGCCGACGCCAAGGCGGTGCTGTTCCTCGGCCGCCATGTCGGCTTCCCGGTGGCCCTGGAAGGTGCGCTCAAGCTCAAGGAGCTGGCCTACATGCATGCCGAGGGCTTCGCGGCCGGTGAGCTCAAACACGGCCCGATCGCGCTGCTGGAGGACGGGTTGCCGGTGGTCGTGGTGGTGCCCTCGCCCAAGGGGCGGGCGGTGCTGCACGCCAAGCTGCTGTCCAACATCCAGGAGATCCGGGCCCGCGGCGCGCGCCCCGTCGTCGTCGCCGAGGAGGGTGACGACACCGTGCGCCCCTATGCCTGGCAGGTGCTGGAGGTGCCCGCGGTACCGACCCTGTTCCAGCCCCTGGTGTCCACCGTGCCGCTGCAGGTGCTCGCCGCCGAGATCGCCCGGCAGCGCGGCTACGACGTGGACCGCCCGCGCAACCTCGCCAAGTCGGTCACGGTCGAATAGTCGTGAGTGGCATTCAGGGCTCGGGCACCGGAACGCACTCCCGAGGCGCTTACCGCGCCCAGCGGGTGCGCGCCGCCGAGGAAGCCCTGCTGGCGCGGGTGCCGGTGGGGGTGCTGATGCGCAGGGCGGCGTTCGGGCTGGCCACCCGGACGGTGCGGATGCTCGCCGAGCGCACCGGGGGGGTGGCCGGCCGGCAGGTCGGGCTCATGGTCGGCGCGGGCAACAACGGCGGGGACACGCTGTGGGCCGGGACCTTCCTGCGCCGCCGCGGGGTGGCGGTCACCGCGGTGCTGCTCAGCCCCGAGCGGGCCCACCCGCAGGGTCTGGCCGCGCTGCGCCGGGCCGGCGGGCGCATCGCCGCGCAGTTGCCCGGGCACGCCGAGGTGGTGCTGGACGGGATCGTCGGGCTGGCCGGCAAGGGCGGGTTGCGCCCGGCCGCGGCGCGCCTGGTGGCCACCGTCCGGGCACCGATCATCGCGGTGGACTCGCCGTCCGGGGTGGACCCGGACACCGGCACCGCCGACGGCCCCGCGGTCACCGCCACCGAGACCGTCACCTTCGGCGCCTGCAAGCCGGTGCACGTGCTCGCCCCGTGGCGCTGCGGCCCGGTGCACCTGGTGGACATCGGGCTGCTCGGCGAGCTGGGCGAGCCGGACCTGCGGGTGCTCACCGACGCCGAGGTGGGCGCGTTGTGGCCGGTACCCGACCCGACCAGCGACAAGTACACGCAGGGGGTGCTGGGGGTGGCTGCGGGCTCGGCGGACTACCCCGGGGCGGCGGTGCTCTGCGCCGGGGCGGCGGTGCTGGCGACCTCGGGGATGGTCCGTTTCGCGGGCACGGCCGCCGACGCGGTGCGCACCCGCTGGCCGGAGGTGGTGGCCACCGGGTCGGTGTCGGATGTCGGGCGGGTGCAGGCCTGGGCGGTCGGCCCGGGAATGGGCACCGGCGCGGCCGGCCGTGAGGTGCTCGAGCAGGTGCTGGACGCCGGGGTGCCGGTGGTCGCCGACGCGGACGCGATCACCCTGCTGGCCCGCCATCCCGAGCTGGCCGACCGCCGCGACCCGGAGACCCCGCTGGTGCTCACCCCGCACGACCGGGAGTTCGAACGGCTCACCGGCCAGCCCCTGGGCCCGGACCGGGTGGCGGCCGCCCAGCACGCCGCCGTCCGGTTCGACGCGGTGCTGCTGCTCAAGGGCAACACCACGATCGTGGCCGCCCCGGATGGCCGGGTGCTGGTGCACCCGGCCCGCTCGGCCTGGGCGGCCACCGCCGGGTCCGGTGACGTGCTCACCGGGGTGCTCGGCAAGCTGCTGGCCGCTGGCCTGGAACCGGCCACGGCCGCGGTGGCCGCGGCGCACGCCCACGAGCTCGCCGCCACCCTGGCCGCCCGCACCGGCGCCCGGCGCGGGACGGGGGCCCCGGCCCCGGCCTCGGTGCTCCAAGTTGCGCTCAGTACGGCGATTCGTACGCTGCGAAGGACGGCCGGGAAGCGAGGATGACGGCGAGGACAGCACCCGCGGCGCGTCCCCGGGCCGAGGTGGTGATCGATCTGGACGCAGTCCGGCACAACGTCGGGATCCTTGCCCGGTCCGCGGCCGCCTCGGGGGCGGCGACCATGGCGGTGGTCAAGGCCGAGGGGTACGGCCACGGCGCGGTCGACGTCGCCGCGGCGGCGCTGCAGGCGGGCGCGGGCTCGCTCGGGGTGTGCAGCGTGGATGAGGCGCTGGCGCTGCGCGCCGCCGGCATCGACGCTCCGGTGCTGGCCTGGTTGCACGCCCCCGGTGAGGACCTCGCCGCGGGTGTCGCCGCCGGGGTGGACCTTGGCGTCTACTCGGTGGGCCAGCTCCGCGACGCCGCCCGGGCTGCCGCGGCGGCCGCCCGACCGGCCCGGGCCCACCTGAAGGTGGACACCGGACTGACCCGGGGTGGCGCCTACCGCACCGAGTGGCCCGCCCTGGTCCAGGCGGCGGCGGGTGCGGCTGGGGTCGAGGTGGTGGGCATCTGGTCGCACCTGGCGCATGCCGACGACCCCGGGCATCCGGTCGTCGACCAGCAGCGGCGGCACTTCGACGCAGCCTGCCAACTGGCCGAGGCCGCTGGACTGGGAGCCGGGACCAGGCGGCCACGGCGGCATCTGGCGAACTCGGCGGCCACCCTGACCCGGCCGGACCTGCATTACGACCTGGTCCGCCCGGGTATCGCGGTCTACGGGCTGTCCCCGGTGCCGGGGCAGGGCTACGGCCTGGTGCCCGCCATGACGTTGCGCTCGCAGGTGGCGTTGCTCAAGCGGGTCCCCGCCGGCGAGGGCGTCTCCTACGGGCATGTGTGGCACACCGCGCGGGAGACCACGTTGGCGCTGGTCCCGGTGGGTTACGCCGATGGGGTGCCGCGGGCGCTCACCGGCCGGCTCGACGTGTGGTGCGGCGGGCGGCGGTGCCCGGTGGTGGGGAGGGTGTGCATGGACCAGGTGATGGTGGACTGCGGCGACACCCCGGTCGCGGTGGGTGATGAGGTGGTGTTCTTCGGCACCGGCGAGGGTGGGGCGCCGACTGCGGCCGAGTGGGCGGACAAGCTCGGCACGATCCACTACGAGGTGGTGACCGGCATGGTGCGGCCCCGGGTGACCCGCACGGTGCTGGGCCGGCGGCAGAGTACCGAGCAGGTCCTCCGATGACCTCGCTGCGGAAGATCCCCGGGTGGGTGTTTGGCGGCGTGCTGGGCACCGCGGTTGCCGCGTTCACCGCCACCTATTACCACGGCATCGCCAAGCTACGCGCGCTGGCCGCCGAGCTGGCCGACGAGGTGCTGGGCCAGCCACCCGAGTACCGGGAGTACATGGTGGCCGCCGACGACGGGACCCCGTTGTGGGTGGAGGAGGTCGACCCGGCAGACGGAGGAGCGCCCGAGCTGACCGTGATCCTGCTGCACGGCTACACGCTGGACCGGCGGTGCTGGTGCTTCCAGCGCCGGGAGCTGGCGCAGTGCACCTTCCCCCGGGTCCGTCAGGTGTGCTACGACCACCGCAGCCACGGCCGCTCCGGCCGGTCCCACCGCAGTACCTGCACGCTGGAGCAGCTCGGCCGGGACCTGGACGCGGTGATCCGGGCCACCGCCGCGGAGGGCCGGATCGTGCTGGTCGGGCATTCCATGGGCGGCATGGCGATCATGGCGCTGGCCGAGCTCCGCCCCGAGCTGTTCGCCGACCGGATCGCCGGGGTGGCCTTCCTCAACACCAGCGCCGGGGACTTCGGCCGCTCGGGCCTGCCCCGGCCGGTGCTGTCCCGGCACAACCCGGTGATGATCGCCGCCGCCTGGCTCGCCGTCCGCCGACCCGCCGCTGTCGAGCGCAGCCGGGAACTCGGCGGGCACCTGATCTGGAGCCTGATCCGCAAACTCTCCTTCGGTGACGAGAAGATCAGCCCAGCGGTGGTCGAGCTGATGAACACGATGATGCGGGGCACCACCCTGGAGGTCATGTGCAACTTCCTGCCCACCCTCTCGGCGCACAACCGGTACGCCGCGCTGACCGGGCTGCAGTTCGCCAAGGTGCTGGTGCTCGGCTCCGACTGTGACCGGCTGGTGCAGTTCGAGCACTGTCAGGAGATCGCGGAGCTGCTGCCCGACGCCGAGCTGGTGCGGGTGCCGAACTCCGGGCACATGACCATGCTGGAGCAGCCCGAGCTGGTCAACAAACACCTGCTGGACCTGCTGGCGCGGTGTGCCGGACGGCGGCAGCACGGGTGAGGCAGGTGCACGAGCTGCCCACCCCGGCCGACACCGAGCGACTCGGCCGGGCGGTGGGGGTGCGGCTGCGGGCCGGTGACCTGGTGGTGCTGTCCGGTCCGCTGGGCGCGGGCAAGACGGTGCTGGCCCGCGGGATCGGCACCGGGCTGGGGGTCCGCGGGCCGGTGACCTCGCCGACGTTCGTCATCGCCCGGGAGCACCCCGCGCTGCCCGGCGGGCGGGGGGTGCCGCTGGTGCACGTCGACGCCTACCGGCTGGGTGGGCTGGCCGAGCTGGACGACCTCGACCTGGACACCGACCTGCTGACCGCGGCGATGGTGGTGGAGTGGGGCGAGGGCCTGGCCGAGCGGCTCGCCGACGAACACCTGCTGATCCGGTTGCACCGGCGGGCCGATGACCGCCGGATCGCCAACCTGGTCGGGCCGGCCAGGTTGGTCGTGCGTGCGTAACAGCCTTCTGGCACCGAAGGCCACTGACGGGCAGCCGTAGGCTGCACCCCGTGCTGGTGCTGGCTCTGGACACTGCCACGCCCGCGGTGACCGCCGGGGTGGTGCGGTTGGACCTCGACGGGCCCCCGCAGGTGCTCGCCGAGCGGGTCACCGTGGACCCGCGGGCGCACGGCGAGCTGCTCATGCCGTCGGTGCGCGCGGTGCTGGCCGCCGGGGTGGGGATGCGGGAGCTGGACGCGGTGGTGTGCGGCGCCGGCCCGGGCCCGTTCACCGGGCTGCGGGTGGGAATGGTCTCGGCCGCGGCGCTGGGTGACGCGCTGGGCATCCCGGTGTACCCGGTGGTCAGCCTGGACGCCATCGCCCACCGCGCGGGTCCGGGATCGGGGCTGCTGGTGGCCATCGACGCCCGGCGCCGGGAGGTCTACTGGGCGCGCTATGACGAGTCCGGGGCCCGGATCGCCGGTCCCGGCGTGAACCGCCCGCACGACGTGTCCCGCGCCGGGGTGGTCCGGGTGGCCGGGGCCGCCGCCCCGACCCTGGTGGGGACACCGGTGGTGGGGACACCGGTGGTGGTCGCACCGCTGTACCCCGACCCGGCCGCGCTGGTCGCGGTGGCGGCCCCGGCGCTGCGCGGGCAGCACCCACCCGGCCCGCTCACCCCGCTGTACCTGCGCCGTCCCGACGCGCTCGAGCCCGGGCCGGGCAAACGGGTGACCCGGGTATGAGCGTGCTGATCGGGCCGCTGCTGGCGTCCGACGCGCAGCGCTGCGCGGAACTGGAGCGGCTGCTGTTCCCGGACGACGACCCCTGGCACCCGGACGCCTTCCGGCAGGCGCTGGCCGCGGGCCACCACTATCTCGCCGCGCGCGAGGATGGCTCGCTGATCGGATACGGCGGGCTGGCCCGGACCGGCCGGGATGCCGAGGTGCACACGCTCGCGGTGGACCCGGCGCATCAGGGCCGGGGGGTCGGCCGGGCGCTGCTGCGCGCGTTGCTGGAACGCGCGGCGGGAGCCGCCGTGTTCCTGGAGGTGCGCACCGACAACGAGGCGGCGATCGCGCTGTACCGCAGCGAGGGCTTCACCGTGATCGGCACCCGCCGTGGCTACTACCGGCCCAGCGGCGCGGACGCCTTCACCATGCGCAAGGAGGCGTGGGAATGACCGGGCGGAGGCGAGCGGGATGGGGGTAGGCGGGGTGGGGTCGAGCGGCATCGTGCTGGGGATCGAGACCTCCTGCGACGAGACCGGGGTGGGTGTCGTCCGGCTGGGCGCCTACGGCACGCTCACCCTGCTCGCCGACGAGGTGGCCTCCAGCGTCGAGGAGCATGCCCGGTTCGGCGGGGTGGTGCCCGAGGTGGCCTCCCGGGCCCATCTGGAGGCGATGGTGCCCACGGTGCGCAGGGCGCTGCGCGTCGCCGGGGTAGCGCCGTCCGATGTGGACGCGGTGGCGGTCACCGCAGGGCCGGGGCTGGCCGGGGCCCTGCTGGTCGGGGTGGCCGCGGCCAAGGCGTACGCGGCGGCCTGGGACGTCCCGCTGTTCGGGGTGAACCACCTCACCGCGCATGTCGCGGTGGATACCCTGGAGCACGGCCCGCTGCCGCCCGCGCTGGCCCTGCTGGTCTCCGGGGGGCATTCCAGCCTGCTGCAGGTCGCCTCGCTGGCCCAGCCCGCCGAGCCGCTCGGCGCCACCGTCGACGACGCCGCCGGCGAGGCGTTCGACAAGGTGGCCCGGCTGCTCGGGCTGGGCTTTCCCGGTGGGCCCTTCATCGACCGGGCCGCCCGGGACGGCGACCCCGGGGCTGTCCGCTTCCCCCGGGGCCTGTCCGGTCCGGGTGACCCGCCCTACGACTTCTCCTTCTCCGGTCTGAAGACCGCGGTCGCCCGGCACGTCGAGGCGCTGGCCCGCGAAGGGCGGGGGGTGCCGGTGGCCGACGTGGCGGCGGCCTTCCAGGAGGCGGTGGCCGACGTGCTCACCGCCAAGGCGCTGCGCGCCGCAACCGACCTGGGCATCGACACCCTGCTCATCGGCGGCGGGGTGGCGGCCAACTCGCGGTTGCGTGAGCTGGCCGCGCAGCGCTGCGCCACCGCGGGGGTGCAACTGCGCATCCCCCGCCCCAAGCTGTGCACCGACAACGGCGCCATGGTCGCCGCCCTCGGCGCCCACCTCCTGGCCGCTGGTGCACCCCCCTCGGCACTGACCATCCCCACCACCCCCACCCTCCCGGTCACCCTTCCCCTGCTCTGACTCCCACTCCCCGCATGCCGGGCTCTCATGCCCGGCATGTCGGGCTCTCCTGTCCGGGGTCGGGCTTTCGTGCCCGGTGTCCCGGCAGTTCGTCCAGTTCCCCAGGTGGCTCTAAAGGCGCGCAGGCCGACGCTACCGACCACACCAGCGCCTGAGCACAAGGCTGGTCCACGCGGCGGCCGAGTAGTGATGAGGTTCCCGCCGTAGCCGGCGACGGGCATGTCCCGGTGGCAGACGGATCGCGAAGGGTAACCGGGAGCGCCCCCGCAGCGATGGTCAGTGTGATTGACTCACGCCCGATCAGCCGCGTGGCCGTTGGCCAGTGCGTTCTCGTTTGGAGGGGCAGCATGGCCGAGCGGCTGGTCAGGGCCGGGGGTGCGGAGTTCTACGTCGAGGTCAGCAACGCCGGGGGCCCGGCGACGATCCGTGACGCGGGTCCGCTGTCCTTCGATGGGGTGCGGGCGACGGTGGCGGGCATCGCCACCGAGCTGGCGCAGGCGTGGCAGCAGGTGAAGCCGTCGGAAGCCACCGTGGCGTTCGGGCTCAAGCTCACCGCGAAGTCCGGCAAGCTCACCGGCCTGGTGGTCGAGGGCGGTGGCGAGGCCAGCCTCACGGTGACCTTGACCTGGAAGCCACCGCCGGATCCGAGCTGAGCGGCGACGGTGGGGAACCCCATGATGTGGCGCACCGAAGTCGCGGACCGGCAGTTGCGGCGGTTCGTGGTCCGGATCGAGACACCGGACGGTCGCGGCACGGGGGTGCTGGTCGCGCCGGGCTGGGTGCTCACCTGCGCGCACGTCGTCGAGGACTGGAACGTCGTCCGGGTGGTGCCCGACCGGGGGGCGGCACCGCAAGGAGCGGCGCCACCGTGGGTGCAGGCGCGGGTGCGAGCCCGCTCCGAGGCCCGGGACGCGGCATCGGCGTCGGCATTCTGGCCGTTCCCGGATCTGGCGTTGCTGGAGCTGTCCGGCTGGACCCAGCACGTCTGCGCACCGTTGACCAGGGACGAGCCGGTGCGGGCGAGCGAGCCGCACGCCTGGGGGTTTAGCCGCCGGGAGGAGGGGGTCGCCGCGGTAGGCTCTGCCACGTCGTTCACCTATGTCGGCACGGACGGTGATGGCTACCTGCGGCTCAAGGCTGGTGAGGCGGCGCCGGGGCTGAGCGGCGCGCCGCTGGTGTGCCCGCAGCAGCGCGCCGTCGCCGGGCTGATGTCGGTCAGCCGGGACCCCGATGACGACCGCGGTGGCTGGGCGTCTCCGGTCGCGGCGCTGACGGGCGGCCCGGGGGTGCCCGAGGAGCTGACCCGGGTCGGCTACCAGGTGCTGGAACTCAACCGCAAGTCCTGCTGGCAGTACCGGGATGCGTGGCATGCGGTGTTGCCGATCCCGGGTGCCGGGTCGCTGGTGGACCGGCCGTGGGACGGCGCGGAGGTGGACCCGGCGTCGGCGCAGCCGTCGGTGATGCTGCGCGCCGAGTTCCGGGTGGTGCCCTACCGGTTCCGTGACGCTGCGCTGACCGACATGCAGAGCTGGTGTGATGCTCCGGCCCCACTGGCGGTGAGCTACCTGGACGCGGCAGGGGGTGCGGGCAAGACCCGCTTCGCCATCGAGGTGTGCCTGGCCGCACAGGCCCGCGGGTGGGTGGCCGGGCTGCTGCCCAAGCAGGACCGCGGCGCCGACGAGGTGCCGCTGCCACGGCTGTTCGTCGTCGACTACGTGGAGGAGCGCGACGCAGCCGCCCTGGCGGAGCGGCTGTCGGTGCTGGCACGCTCGGCGACGGCGATGGCTCCGGTGCGGGTGCTGCTGCTCAGCCGCCCGGCGGTCCGGGTGGTGGCCGGGTGGGCACTGGAGCCGCTCAAGGAGCTGGCATCCGGGCAGGCGCTCACCGCGCTGGAGACCGCGAAGGACCGCTCCTCGGCTGCGGCAGGGCTGGCCGACCCCGAGCGCGGTGAACTGTTCGACGAGGCCCGGCGCAGGCTGGGCCGGACCTGGCACGGTCCGAGCTGGACAGTGCCGGATGTGGCCGGTGTGGACCTGTCCGCCGACCGGTACGCCCGGCCGCTGGATGTGCTGCTCGAGGCATACGACGCGGCACTGTCCGGGCCGGGCTGGCAGCCCGACGGCCGACCCCCAGTGGACCGGGCGCTCGATCACGAGGTCCGGCACTGGCGGGCCCGGATGCCCGGCGTCGACTCCCGGGTGCTGTCCCGGTGTGTGGCGCTGGCCACCCTGGCCGGTGCCCGGGATGACGCCGAGGCTCAGGCGCTCCTTGCTCTGGTTCCCGAGCTGACGGCTGCCATGCGGGATCGGCTCGACACCTGGCTGCGGGGTCTGTACGAGGGTCCCGACCGGTGGAACCCGCTTCGCCCCGACCGGCTGGGTGAAGCCCTGATCGTCCGCACCCTGCGGACGGACGAGGACGGCGGGCGGGCATTGCTCACCGCCGTGCTGGACCTACCCTCCGACGCGCAGTTGGAACGGGCGCTGGACGTGCTGGTCCGCCTCGCTGTCGACACGGCCACCGAGGACGCCATGGCGACGGTAGTGGCGCAGCGCCACGCCGCTCTCGTGACGCGCTGCACCGAGCAGGCCCGCGGAACTGGCCTGCGACCAGGACGGACCGGTCTGCTCGACGGCCTGGCCCGGCTACACGTCAAACTGCTGACCGACCAGCGGGTCGCCGACCTGCCCTTGCCTGTGCAGCTTGCGCTCAGCGCGTCAGCGGACACCCTGGGTGACCTAGCCTGCGCGCACGGCCGCAGCATGCAGGCACAAGTCATCTTCGAAGGCGTCTTCGCGATCGACAAACATAAGCACGACCTGGAGCCGGGGAACACGACCTACCAACGGGACTTGTCGATCTCCTATGAGCGGCTGGCGGATCTGGCGTTGGCGGCGGGACGTTCGGCGGAGGCGGAGGGGCTGTACCGGCAGGCGCTGCAGGTGCGCGAGGAGTTGACCGAGTTGGAGCCGGGGAACACGATCTACCGGCGGGACTTGTCGGTCTCCTATAACAGGCTGGCGGATGTGGCGTTGGCGGCGGGGCGTTCGGCGGAGGCGGAGGGGCTGTACCGGCAGGCGCTGCAGGTGCGCGAGGAGTTGACCGAGTTGGAGCCGGGGAACACGACCTACCGGCGGGACTTGTCGATCTCCTATGAGCGGCTGGCGGATCTGGCGGCACGGGTGGGGGACCTGAAGACTGCCCGAAACCTGGTTGACCAGGCGGTCTACCTTCGGCGTGCCCTCCACCGGCTGGAACCGCAGAGGGTGGACGTGGCCGTCGAGTTCGCGTACACGCTGTACCTGAGTGCGTCGATCGGGACCCGGGAGGCACAAGAGCACGCCGGTGAGGCTGAGCGCAACGAGGTCAGAGCGGTACTTACCCCCTTCGAAGAGGACGGCCTGCTCAGCGCCAGAGGCCAGGGCCTGCTGGCATGGGCGCGGGGGGACGAGGGCGATCACTGAGCCCCCCTGATCGGTAGCGGTTGGGGGCGATCAGGAGTGTCGTCCGGTTGCGCTACAGTTCGCCGAAATGTCCACTGAGGGGAAGTGGGGAATCACGGTGAGCTATGGGCACGCTCAGAACCTGACGGGGCAACCGGCCGGGAAACCGGCTCCGGTGGGCAGCTCCGAGCCTCCGCCGGTGGATCCGGTGTTGTGGTGGCGCGAGGACATGCGCGCGGCGCTGTGGGTCCGTGACATCGCCAGGGTGTACCGGCTGATCCTGGACGAGACCGGGATGTCGCAGCACCGGCTGGCGAATCTGGTGGGCCAGGCGCAGTCTGAGGTGAGCGAGATCCTCACCGGCCGGCGGGTCAAGGACATCGCGCTGCTGGAGCGCATCGCTAACCGGCTGGGTGTCCCCCGGGAGCTGATGAGCCTGAGCGCCTACGGCCCGGGCGGCACCTACTGTGGAGAGGACCGCGACGCCGACCCCCAGGAGGGGGTTGATGAAGACATGCTGCGAAGGTACGCGCTGGTGCTGGGCGGTGCCGCCGCGTTCGGTGCTCCGATCCAGTGGCTCGGTGAGCTGACCGAGCTGACCGAGCCGGCGCCCGCGCCGCTGCCGGGCCGGCTCAGCCAGGTGCACGTCGTGCAAGTCCGCGATCTGACCCGGCGGCTGCGGGAAGCCGGTAACGCCTACGGCTCGGATCCGCGGGTCAGCAGCGCAGCGGCCGAGCAGGCGACCAAGCTGCTGGCGGTGCCCGGTCCCGAGCCGGTCAAGCAGGCCCTGCTGGTGGCCGTGGCCGGATTGCACGCTGAGGGGGGCTGGGCTGGTTTCGACGCGGGGCGGTACGACCGGGCGATGTACCACACCAGCCGGGCGCTAGAGCTGGCGACCGAGGCCGGGGACCCTTATTACCAGACGGTCGCCCTGAACTACGCGGGGCTGGCCACCATCGAGCACGGCCACCCCAATGACGGGCTGAAGATGCTGCAGTGCGGGCAGGTCACCGCCTGGAGGATCCCGCTCGACCTGGACCGCAGCACAGTGGCGATCTGTGTCGGTTCCCGGGTGGCCTTGGAGGCGTGCGGGTACGCCGACTCGGCCACCGCGTTGCTCGCGCTGGGCCAGGCCGAGGCGGCGTACCAGGCCCAGGGCAAGGCGCGGGAGCTGTGGCAGCCCACCCGCAGCGACCCGGCCGGTGATCTGGACATTGTGGCCGCGCGTCTCGAGCTCGATCGGGGCCGGCTGGACGTGGCGGAGCAGTTCACTACCGCGTCCCTGCGCCGGTGGGAGGGTGGCAGTGAGCGGGCTCGCACCCAGTCCGGCATCGTGCTGGCCACCATCCACGTGCGGGTCGGGGAGGCCGATGGGCTGGCGCTGGCCCACGGCGCCATCAAAGCCGTGAGCAGACTCAGCTCGGTGCGCGCCCGTCGCCGGCTCGAGCCCCTGATCGCCGCGCTGCAGGCCCGTCCCGGGTCTGACGCGAAGGAGCTGGCCCGGATGGCCCGGCAGGTCGCCGCGACCCGGGCGTGAAGGGGACCACTGGCATGAGCCGGGCCCAGTGATCGAAGGCCACTGGGTGCGCGTCACAAGTCGAGAGCGACTCGCAACAGCGCGTCCACCTGTTCCCGCACGGCCGGCTCAGCCACGCCGTACGACGGGGTAAGAGTGCCCACGGTAGACCCGGGTCAGGCCCCGTGTTCGCGTCGCCACGCGCCGGCTCGCCTGGCGTCGGGCTCCCGCACCGGGAGCACCCGGATCGCGGCGAACAGCGCGTCGGCCGCGGACTGCTCGCTCGGCCGCAATCCACGGATGATCTCCTCGGCATTGATGACGGTGGTGAGCAGCACCTCGCTTCGCGAAGCGAGGTCGCGCAGCCGGGCTGCGGCGGATCGCCCCCGCAGTGCGTCGATCAGGACGCTGGTGTCCAGGACCAGGGCGTACATCAGCCGGCGAGCTGATCCCGCTCGGTGCGCTGGGCGCGCACCCACGCGGCAGGATCGGTGTCCCAGCCATGTCCAGAATCCGGGATGGAACCCAGTGCGGTCTCCAGTGCCTGGGAACGTTCCCGCTCGTCGATGGCCCGCCGTAGCGCGCAGGCGATGAACCTGCTCCGCTCGCGGGCCCCGACGATCCGGTCGAGATCGGCGACCAGCTCCTCGTCGAGTGTGATGTGCAGTCGCATGGCCACAGCGTAGCCCACAATCACCCGCAGCCGGTCGGTGTCGGAACCGGGCGCAGGAACCCTCGGTGAGACCTGATCGGGACCCCGGTTGAGTGCTGGCAGTCGGGTGAGTAGAGTGCCAACTAGCACTCTGGTCATCGGAGTGCCAACGGCAAGGGCCGCCTCGGCACCCGCGACGGCGGGGTGGCAGGAGCCAACTCAGACAACCTGCCAACGCTTCGAAGACCCCAGAAGGTGGAGGTCACACCGTGGCGAGCGTGAACATCAAGCCGCTCGAGGACAAGATCGTCGTTCAGGCCAGCGAGGCCGAGACGACGACCGCGTCCGGCATCGTCATCCCGGAAACCGCCAAGGAGAAGCCCCAGGAGGGCAAGGTTCTGGCCGTGGGCCCCGGTCGCTACGACGACAACGGCAAGCGGATCCCGATGGATGTGTCCGAAGGCGACGTCGTCATCTATTCCAAGTACGGCGGCACCGAGATCAAGTACAACGGCGAGGAGTACCTGATCCTCTCCGCCCGTGACGTGCTCGCGATTGTCAACTGACGGCGCCGTCACGTCGTCGCGACCGCCCCCGCGGCCCCTCCCGGGGTCGGGGGGCGGTCGCACATCGGGCCCCGGTAGATCCGGTGGCCCCCGCACTCCGTACGTGAGGAAGGCAGGCAATGCCCAAGCAGATCACGTTCGACGAGACCGCGCGCCGCGCGCTCGAGCGCGGCGTCGACAAGCTCGCCGACGCGGTCAAGGTCACTCTCGGCCCACGAGGTCGGCACGTCGTGCTGGCAAGAAGGCATGGCGGCCCGTCGATCACCACCGACGGCGTGACGATCGCCCGCGAGATCGAGTTGACCGACCCCTATGAGAACCTCGGTGCTCAACTCGCCAAGAACGTGGCGATCAAGACCAACGACGTGGCCGGCGATGGCACCACCACGGCCACCGTGCTGGCTCAGGCGATGGTCCGCGAGGGGCTGCGCAACGTGGCCGCAGGCGCGAACCCCACCTCGCTCGGGCACGGTATCGCGCTGGCCGCGGACGCTGTGGCCGAGGCGATGAAGGCCAGGGCCACCCCGGTGCAAGGCCAGGAAGCAATCGCGCAGGTCGCCACGGTGGCCTCGCGTGACCCGAGGATCGGGGAGCTGATCGGCGAGGCGATGACCAAGGTCGGCAAGGACGGCGTCATCACGGTGGAGGAGTCCTCCACGATGGCCATCGAGCTGGAGATCACGGAGGGTCTCTCCCTGGAGAAGGGTTTCATCTCGCCCTACTTCGCCACTGACTCCGAGCGCCTGGAGGCGGTGTTCGAGGATGCCTACATCCTGGTGTACCGGGAGAAAATCTCCGCCATCCTCGACCTGCTGCCGTTGCTGGAGCAGGTGAGCCAGGCCGGCAAGCCACTGCTCATCCTGGCCGAGGACGTCGAGGGCGAGGCACTGTCCACCCTGGTGGTCAACGCGATCCGCAAGACCCTCGCGGTGGCCGCGGTCAAGGCACCGTATTTCGGTGACCGCCGCAAGGCGTTCCTGGAGGACGTTGCCGTGCTCACCGGGGGCAAGCTGGTCGATCACGAGATGGGCCACGTGCTCTCCGAGGTCGGCCTGGAGATGCTCGGCCGGGCCCGCCGCATCGTGGTGACCACCGACGACACCATCATCGTCGACGGTGCGGGTGACCCGGCCGCGGTGCAGGCCCGGGCCGCGCAGCTCCGCCACGAGATCGAGGTGGAGGAGTCCCAGTGGGACCGCGAGAAGCTCACCGAGCGGCTGGCCAAGCTGCTCGGCGCTGTGGCGATCATCAAGGTCGGGGCGGCCACCGAGACCGAGCTCAGGGAACGCAAGGCCCGGATCGAGGACGCGGTGGCGGCCACCCGGGCGGCCGTGGAGGAGGGCATCGTGCCGGGTGGCGGCGCGGCACTGCTGCACGCCGCCAGCTCCATCGGTGATCTTGGCCTGCGTGATGACGAGGCCACCGGGGTCCGCATCGTCCAGGCCGCCAGCGCCGCCCCGCTGCGCTGGATCGCGGCCAACGCTGGGCACGAGGGTTCGGTGGTGGCCGCCAAGGTGCGCGAGATGGACTGGGGGCACGGCTTCGACGCCGAGGCCCAGTCCTACGGTGACCTGGTGGCTGCCGGCATCGTGGACCCGGTGAAGGTGACCCGCTCGGCGGTCGTCAACGCCGCGTCGATCGCCCGGATGCTGATCACCACCGAGACCGCTGTGGTGGACAAGCCGGAGG
>DASTLT010000126.1:0-20256 GCA_035714625.1 Pseudonocardiaceae bacterium
CCGCAAACCCCGCATGTGGTGGGTGGTCGGGGGTTTTGGTTGCGGGGTTTGGGGGTGTTGGGGGTTGGTTAAACCCCGCAAATACCGCAGGGTGGCGGGGTTTGCGGGGTTTGGTGGTCGTCTGTGCTGATCTGACCCCGCGCTGGTGTGGTGGCTATTCTTGCTGGTCCTGGTGCTGGTGCGGGGTGTGCGGGGTTTGCGGGGTTAGTTTTGGTGGGGTGGGCTTGTCGCTCTGGGTTTGGGTCCAGTAGCGGCTGATTTTGTCGTGTGGGTCGATCACGCTGCGTAGAACGATGTCGCCGTGCCACCGGTCGAGTTGGCCGGTGAGTCGGCGGCCCAGTGATTTGGTGGATAGCAGCTTTCCGCCGGCGGTGGTGGGGAAGGTGCCCGCCCACGGGTCGGGTGCGGAGGGGTGGTCGAGTTCGGCGTGGGCGCGGAGTTCGTTGGCGGTCAACGGTGTGCTGGCGTGTAGGTGGTGCCAGCGGGTGAGGAACGCGCGCCATTCGGCACCGGTGTCGTCTAGCTCGTGGGCGTGCTCGGTGTTGTCGAGGAATCCGGGTATGTGGTGGTGGGCGAGGAATCCGCCGAGGTTTTGCGCCCAGCGGGTGAACTGGCGCATGTGCGGTACCGCGCTGGTGGCTGGGGCGCCGGCGGCGGTCCAGTCCAGGATGAGTGCCAGGAGGTGGCGCAGCACGGTGGCTTGGTTGGCTGGGTCGAGGATCCAGGTGTCTAGGTGTGGGATGGTGAACCCGGTGCGGGCTTCGGGGCGGGGGCAGTCGGGGTCGAGGCGGATCCACACGGTGCGGGAGGCCATGTCCCCGCCGGTGCGCAGGTTGTTGCCGGTGGCCAGCCAGAGCCGGTCGTTGGGGTAGGTGGCTGCGGTGTTGGTGCCCAGGCGCCGGTCGGTCCAGGTGCGTTCGGTGACCAGCCGGGCCAGCACGGCCGAGTCGATGACGGTGCCCTCGGTGAGGTTGTCGAACACGACCACGCCGATTTGGTCGGCTAGCACGGTGGTGATGGCCTTGCGTAGCTCTTCTTCGGAATCTGGCCAGGTGAGTACGCGTTGCCCGACCAGCAGCCCGACACAGCCGGCGAGGATGGTCTTGCCGGACCCGGGCATGGACGCCTCGATCAGCCCGAACGGTGCCAGGGACCGGGTGAACGGCCGGACGATCGGGGTGACCAGCAGGGCGAGGTAGTTCGCCCGGTCAGCCGTGCTGCGCCAGGGGAAATCGCGCAGGAACTTTTCCAGCAGGAACTGTCGCGCGTCGGCCACCTGGGCGGGGGTGGGGTGCTCGGGTACGGGGTCGAGGCGGGTCTTGGTGGCGAGGTAGAACCCGGTGGCTGGGTCGTACCCGGGTTGTTGCAGCAGCGTCCCGTCCGGGCGCAGGACCGGGGTGGAGAGGATCCGGCGCAGTACCGGCAGGCCGGGCCAACAGCGACGGGCCAGCACCGCGGCGAGCACCGGGCTGGGTGGGGACACCTCCACCTCGATCGGCTGGTTGTTCTTGTCCGTCTCGGGGCGGCGCACGTCGGCGTGTTCGGCGAGCAGGCTGGCCAGCAGCGGGGGGCGCAGGGGTGCGGCGGCCAGGGGCAGTGGCACGTCCTCGTCGCCGGCGGTGACCTCCCCGGCCCCGGACACAGCCTCCACGGCCACGGGGGCGCCGTCGGTGACGTAGGTGTCCGGGATGATCCGCGCGTCCACGGCGGTCGTGAGCGCGCGGATGGTTTCCGGGGGGGTGCCGACCCGGATCAGCCGCCGCCCGCCGGTACCGATCGGGAACAACGGGGTGCGCGGGGCGCGGGCGGTGTTCGCCCCGGTCCTGTTCGCCCCGGTCATGTGTGCCCCGGTCGTGTTGGTCCCGGTCGTGTTTGGTTCAGTCATGCGTTGCTCCGTGCCGGGTTTGGGGGGTGGTGATGCGGCGGGGGTTGCGGGTACCGGTGGTCAGGCCCCACTCGATGGCGGCGCGTACGCCGCGTTCGGTGCAGCCGCAGGCTCCGGTGATGTGGGGCTCGGCGGCTGCCATCAACGCCCGCAGGGCGGTGTCGTGGTCGAGCTGCCCGGCGCCGATGAGCTGCCCCAGGGCCAGCCCGGCGATCCACTGGGGCCGGTTGTGCTGCCCTGAGGGTGCCTGGGAGATCCGTGCGCACTCGCCTCTGATCGCGGCGGTGACGTAGGTGGTGAGCTTGGCAGGGGTGATCTGCTGGGCCGCTGAGCCGGCCGCTGCGGGTCTGGTCGCCAGGATCTGGTGTAACCAGCCCGGCAGGTCCACCGGGTCGCGGCCGTCGAACAGCGTGTAGGCGCCTTGGGAGGCGATCCGGGAGCCGGGCGCGACGACGTAGCCGCCGTGCGCGCGGGTGTCGAGACACCAGCCGGCCTGTCCGCGGGTGTTGCGTAGCACCGCGCCGGGTGGGGTGGTGTAGTACAGGTGCCAACCCCCCGACGGGGTGGCCACGGTGTAGGTGGGGGTGACGGTGGTGTGCTGGGCGGCGGCCAGCGCGCGCAACACGCCGGTGCCAGAGTGCACGCCGAGGGCGCGCCACCGGTCCGGGGTCGCCTCGCCGGGCTTGGGTCGGTCGAGGTCGACCACGACCAGTCCGGACGGGCCGGTGGCGATGCCGATGTTCGCGGTGGGGGCGCGGGTCCACCAGCGGCGGATCTGGGCGGGGTCGGTGCTGGCCCGCTGTTCCCACCGGTCCACCAGCGGGGGCTCCTTCGCGCCCGGGGTGAGGGGGAAGACATGCCAGCCGCGGGCGGCGCAGGTCAGCGCCGCGCGCAGCACGTCCCCCCGCCGGGAGGGCGGGTGAGGGTCCTGGACTGGTCCACCGACACCGTCGTCTACGGCGAGGGGGGTGCGGTCATCGAGGAGTTGTGCCGCCCGGGATTCACCCCGGCCACGACCCCCGAGGGTCTGGTCGCGGTCATGGAGCCCGGCACCGAGCCCGCTTCGGGGTTCTACCGGGGTCTTTGCCGCGGCGTCGTCTTGGCCGTCCTGGTTCTGGTCGGGGTGGACCCTGCCCCCGGGTTCGGGTGCGGTGTCAGGTGTGCTGCCCCAGGTGGGGCCGAGGATCTGGGCGTCGGCCTCGATCCGGATGCCGCGGAAGGTGGTGGTCATGGCCTGGGCGAGCAGATCCCGGACCCGTTCGGCGTCGTGTTCGGGGGCCTGGACGATGACCTCGTCGTGCACGAACAGCCACAGTCCGCCGACGTGGTGGTGGGTGATCAGGGTGTACACCGCGGCGAGCAGGAGGTCACGGGCGGTGGACTGGATGGGGTAGTTGGCGTTGGCGTAGGGCCGGGCCGGGTCGGCCGGGATCTGGCGCCCGCTCGGGGTGATGACCTCGGGGAGGGCGGCCAGGCGGCGGCCGTAGGCGGCTACCCCGGGGTAGGTGGCCCGCCACCGGGTGATCACCTGCCGGGCGGTGTCCTCGTCGACGCCGGTCTGGGACGCGAGGGCGCGGGCGCCGCCGCCGAAGATGGTGCCGAACGTGGCCCGCTTGGAGAGGGTGCGCTGCTCGGGGGTGAAGTCGGGGCCGTACATCAAGGTGGCGGTGGCGTCGTGGATATCGGCACCCGAGGCGATCACCTCGGTCAGCGCCCGGTCCCCGGACAGGGCGGCGGCGACCCGGATCTCGACCTGGGAGAAGTCACACGAGACCAGGACATGCCCGGGGTCGGCCCGCAGGCACCGCCGCAACCGCGGGTCATGCTTTTTCAGTGTCTGCAGCGGTGGGCCGGTGATGCTCATCCGCGCGGTCTTGGCCCGCAGCGTCTTGATCTGCGGGTGGATCCGGTCGGTGGGGTCGGCGGCGGCCAAAAATCCCCGCAGGTTGGCCAGCAGATTGCTGGTGCGGGCCATCGCCAGCCGTGCCTGGACCAGTTCCACCACGTGGGTGGGCAGGGTGTCGGCGTGCCGGTCCAGCAGGGCGGCCAGGGCATCAGCGCTGACCTGGAGCCGGCCCCCGGGGGTGCGGGCCAGCCCGGTGATCCCCGCGGTGGTGGTCTGGGTGTCCAGCCACGCGGCGAACCGGGGCGAGGCACCTGGGCACCTCAGCGCGCCCCGGATGACCGTGTCGGCGCCCTGGTGCTCGGCGGTCAACTCGGCCAGCAGCCCGGTGGCGTACCGGCGGTCGAGCAGCAGCCCGCGGATGGTGATGCCGCTGGCCTGGGCGGCCAACCAGGCCTCCATCCGGGCCAGGTGCGCGAACCCGGTGCACTGGTCCAGCAGGATCGGGAGCAGGCGCCGGACGTAGATCGCGTCCAGCCCGGCATACACCACATACGCCTCGTCCTCTGCGGGGAGGTGGTCCCAGCCCCACCCCTGCCAAAAATTCCCCGCCCGCCGCCCAGGCGGGGCCAGCGCCCGCATCCGCGCGTACAGCGCCTGCTGCGCCTGGTCCAGCCCCTCGTCGAGGTGGCGGGCGGCCAGCTCCTTCAACCCGTGCCCAGCCCGTTCGTCGGGGTGGGCGAGCTTGGACAACAGGTGCGCGTCGGCCACCCGCTGCCCGAGCGCGATCCCGAACACCACCCAGACCGCCAGGGGGTCGTAGTTGGTGAACGTGACGAACCGGCGTTCCGGATCGCCCAGCACCGCCTCGATCGCCGCCCGCTGGTCGGGATCGGCCGGGTTGAGCACCCACGCGGTGTGCTCGGTGCCGAACTGGACCAGCCGGACGGTGAACCCCGCCCCGAACTGCCGCGCCCCGGCATCGGGGACAGAGCTGGTCTCCACGTCCAGCCCGAGCACCGGATCCGACGCGGTGAACGCACCGAACACGGCATGGTCCAGCTCCCCCGGTCCGGGGGCGTGCACGGTCATCGTGTGACCGGCGATGGTGCGGGTGTAGTCAGCCACGCGATCCCACCTCCCCCGGGTGGCAGGCCGGGCAGACCCACAGCACCGGCACGGCCGGCGGCAGCACCATCAGCGCACCGCAGCGCTCGCACCCCGGCGGGCATGGGGCGGGCAGCCACCCGGCCAGCCACCCGAACCCGTCCCCCACCAGCGCGGCATCACTGACCGCCGGATCCGGGCGGCCAGCCGCGCGGACACCGGAGGCCACCACGGCAGCGGCGGCGACGTCCTCATCGAACAGCGGCACAGTCATGATCAATCGTCGTCCTTCCTGGGGTGTTCAGGCGCCGTGACGCAGGGAGGCAGTGACGGCGCGGATGAGCCACTCGACGGCCGGTGCTGAGCGCGCGGGTGAGCCGGCGCGGGTTCAGGGCACGCTGGGGGGTGTCTGGGTGTCGGTGCTGGCCCGGGCCTCCCAGCGGTCCACCAGGGGGGGCGCCTTCGCGCCGGGGGCGACCGGGAACACGTGCCAGCCCTTGGTGGCCAGGTGCAACGCCCAGGCGCGCAGATGGTCTCGGGTGGTGGTCATGGGTGGGGTTCCTTTCGTGTGGTGCTGCGGTTGCTGTTGGTGGGGCTTGCTGGGGGGAGGTGTGGGGGGCGTGGCGATGATCAGAACGGGGGCTGGTCCGAGGCGGGGAAGAGGTTCCCGGTGGGGGTGTCTCCGGGGTTTGTGGTGTCCGCGGGGGCTGGGGTGGGGTGGGTGCGGGTGGTTTTGCTGACCTGGGTGGTGGCCCATTTGAGGGAGGCGCCGATTTCGGTGACGTCGACCTCGAAGCCGGAGCGTTTGTCGCCGTCTGTGGTTTCCCATTCGCGTTGACGCAAGGTGCCGGTGAGCAGCACGCGGGTGCCCCGGGTCAGTGACTCGGCGACGTGCTCGGCGACCTCGCGCCAGACGCTGCAGCGCAGGAAGGTGGCACCGTGGTCGGCCCACCGGCCGGTGTGTTGGTCGTAGCGGCGGTCGTTGGCGGCCACGGTGAAGGTGGCCAGCGGGGTGCCGGTGGGGAGGTACCGCAGTTCGGGGTCGGCGGTCAGGGTTCCGGCGACGGTGATCTCGGGCAGTCCAGCCATGATCAGTTTCGGTCCTTCCTCAGTCAGGGTTGGGTCGGGTCGATGTCGGGGAGGGTGCGTACTGGTGACGCTCCTGTCACTTTGGGTAGTCGTTGGTGGGTGTGCGGGGGTGGGGTCGGGTGCGGGGAGGGAGTTCGCCCGCGGGGTGTCCGGGTCTGGTTTTCGGGGTGGTGTCGGTGTCGTCGGGGTGGTGGTCGGGTGCTTCCCCGGGAGGGGACTGTCCTGGTCAGGTGGGGGAAGAGGGCCCGGGGAGGGGGTGGGGAGAGTTCCCCGGTTCCCCGGGCGCTTCCCCGGCTAGTTCCCCGCCTCCTCCTCTGGGCCTGGGTCCGTGTCGTGGTCACGGTCGGTGAGGGCTTGGGTGATGTCGTCGGCGCGGACCACGCTGTGTCCGTGGGACTTGCCGATCTCGATCCGGTACTCGCTTAGGGCGGCTTTGAGGTCGGAGAAACCCCAGTCCCGGTACACCGGGGGGTGGTGCTCGCCAAGGCGCCGGAGCACGACCTGGGTGCGCACCCGCGGCTCGCTGCCCATCACCTCGGCGATGTCGGCCAGGTGGTCGGCTTCGGTGGCGGGGTCGTGCGGGTCGTCGGGGGCTGGGCCGGTGCGGCGCAGGTCGCTGAGTTGGGCCATGGCGCGGGCGATGACGGGGGACACCATGTCGATGCCGTCGTCGAAGGGCACGTAGAAGGTGCGGACCAGCTCGAACCGTTCGTCGGTGACGCCGACTGCGACGCAGGTGCCCCGGTCGGTTTTCATCCGCAGGTCGGTAGCCCGGATGCCTTCCCGGTACTTACCCGAGCCCAACAGCCCGTCGTTGGCGACATGATCTGCGACCGCGAAGGCGACTCCGCAGGAGACGTTGCGGGTGACTTCCTTGGGAATGGAGTCCTTGGTCGGGGACTGGGTGGCCAGGATCAGGATGATCCCGTACTTGCGGCCCCGTTTGATCAGCCGGATGGCCAGTTCTTCAGCTTGTTTGCCGTAGGTGGGGTGCTGGAACAGCTCGTGGCACTCGTCGATGGCGCAGATCAGCGGGTGCACGCCGAGGGTGGGTTTGTCGGCGAGTTTGCGGGAGGTCTTGGGGGGGCTGCCGGGCTGGCGTTCCAGGACCTTGCCTCGGCGTTCCATCTCGACGAGCAGATCGGCCAGGGCGTGCAGGGCGGTCTCGGCTACCGAGTCGTCCATGCCCATCGCGTAGCGCGACAGCCGGGGTCTGAAGGGGGCGAAGTCCGGGGACTGGCCCATCACGAACACCCACAACTCGGCGGTGGGATCCAGCGCCGCACCCAGCAGCAGGGTCCGCATCGCCGCGCTTTTGCCCTGCCCGGGCCGCCCGCCGATCAGCCAGTTCGCTTCGAACAGCGGGGCGTTGATCACCCGGCCGCGTTGGGTCAGCCCGAACGGCACCCCCTCGAACACCTCGGCGCTGCCTTGCTGTTGCAGCGGCCACTGCCCAGCGCCGCCGCCGAGTTTGCCCTTGTCGGCCACCCACAGATCCAGAATGCCGGCCTCCTCGCCCTGGGTGGGCCAGGTCTCCAGGCTGGCTCGGCCCAGGTTCGCGGCCAGCGTCTGGCGCTTGGCGGCCACCATCTCGGCGGTGACCCCCATCGGCAGCTTGAGCTGGGCGTAGGTGCCGTCCCCGTCGACCCGGGCGGGCACGGTGTAGACCAGCTCACCGCCGGCTTTGAAGAACTTGTCCAGTGGGGCGATACCCAGGTGCGCCAGGGCTTGGGAGATCATCCGCTCGTCCACCCAGGAGTCGGCGTCCGCCCGGTCCGGGCGGACGAGCCAGGAGGCGCCGGGGGTGCGGTCGCGGCCCTCGACGACGGCCGCGACCAGCCAACCCACACACCCGCCGGCCAGCACCCAGGGCAGCAGGGCGCCGATCGTGTCGAGCACCGCGTAGACGGTGGCAAGCCAGCCCCACATGTCGGCCCGGTCCAGCAGCGAGCTCGTGATGGCCAACGCAGCCCACACCACCACGGCCAGGCACCCGGCCCCGATCAGCTTCGGTGCCAGCTCGCCGCGCCGCGCCCGGCGGGCGGCCTGCTCGGCGCGCAGGGCGTCCTGCGCTACCCGACGGGCCTCGACGTCCCCACCCAGCCGGGCGGCGCGGTAATCCGCCCGCAAGTCCGCGTACGTGGCCCAGCGCCACACCTTTGCGATCCACCGGCCATGGCCCCGCAGGGCGAACCAACACAACCGGGCGGCATCCCGGGGGGCCTGGCGCACCCGGTACGCCGCGAGTGCCTTGAGCTGGGCGGTGCGCTCCGCGGTGCGGACCACCCTCACCAGGGCCACCACCCGCTGCCGCGCGAGCACGGGCAGCCGGTCCCCACCGGTGCGGCGGGCGTACTCCTGCTCGGTCTCGATCTCCCCGTCCAACACCCCCGGGGCCGGTTCCACCACCGCGCCCGAGGACACCGGCACGACCTGCAGTCCCTGGGGGGCGGGGGTCGGGAACACCACAAGCTGACCGGCCCGCTCCGGGTCGTGCCCGGCCCGGTCCTGCTGGCTGGCCGGCTGCGGGTCGGGGTGCTGAGGGTCGCGTTCGGGTGTGCTCATCGGGCACCGTCCTTTCGCGTGGCTGCTCCGTTGCTCTCCGGTGGCCCGGCCGGGGTGGCGCGCGCCTCGGCGAGCAACCGGGCCGCCCGCCCGCTGCCCACCCCGAAGCGCTGCTTGATCTGGTACTGACTCGGGGGAGTGCCACCGTTGCGCTCGGCCAGCTCACAGACCGCCGCGACCAGTTGCGCATCGGTCCTCGCCGCACCGGACCGGCTGCGCACCGGTCCGGGTCGGGTCACCGGCCCCCACCGGTCCGTCCCCCCGACAGCGGGCCGGTCTGCGGGCTGGTCCGGGAGGGCGGCCTGGGTGGGCGGGCTGGAACGGTCCGCGGACCGGCCCGCCGGGTGAGCAGCGGGGCGTTCCGCAGGGGGTGCAGCGGGGCGTTCCGCAGACCGAACCGCCGGGGTGGTCTCGGGCCGGACCGGGACGGCCGGGAACCGAGGCGCTGCCGGGGGTGGTCCCGGGACGGCCGGGACCGGCCCGGGCAGCGGCGCGGGTGATGCGCTGCGCGCCTTGGCGGTGGCCTGCTTCGCGCCGTCGGGGTGGGCCTTGCGCTCGGCGCGCTGGGTGGCGTAGGCGTGGGCCCGGTGCACGGCCTCGGTGAGTTTGTCCTGGCAGTCGGTGACCGCCTCAGCGGCCATGAACACCGTCAGCACCGGCACCGAGTGCAGCACGATCCCCGACACCGACCCGGCCACCCAGGACGACCAGGTGTTCATCACATACGTGGCCGACAACAGGGACCATTTCGCCGTCCGCGGCCAGGGACCCATCGGAACCTGCCAGCCGGCGGTGACCTGCTCGGCGCGCAGCACCGCGAGCAGCACCAGCGACACCATCGGGTCCAGCAACCAGGCCGCGCACCAGCCCAGCGACCACACCACGGCACCAGCGGCGGCGAACTGCTGGACGTTGGTCATGGTGAAGCACAGGCCCAACACGATCCCGGTCCACATCAGCCGTTCCACCTGGGACCGGATCCGTTCCACCCGCAGCGCCACCACATCCGGGTGGGTCTGCCAGCCCCGGACCTCCGCCGCGTCAGCGGCCTCGGCGGCCAGCCGCTGGGCGTGGGTCCTCGGCGCGCTCATCGCCGGGCCCCCCGCCGCTGCCCACCGTGCTCGAGGGTGCTCACCACGAACACCCTCGCCAGCGCGCTGCCCGCGAACAGCGCCGGCAGCCCAAGTACGACCGCCCACACCACCGGATCGGAGCTGTAAGTCACCACCACCCACTGCACCCCGGTGATCACCGCGCCGATCCCCACCGCCCGGGCCAGCACCCCACCCATCCGGGACACCTCCCGGGTCTGCCGCGCCACCCTCGAGCCCGCCCGGGCACCGCTACGAAACGCCACCACCACCCCCACCAGAGCAAGCACCCCCACCCCGAGCACCACCGGATCCACCTGCCCCGGGCTCACCGCGCACCCCTACGATGGCCGCCCGCAGGGCACCGGTCGCCGGACTCGTAGGCGCCGTCGTCGACGGCGATGGGGACCTCGGTGAACGCCCCCGTCAGACCCGGTGCCTGCGGGTCCGCGCCCGCCGCGTCCTCCGGAACACACAGCAGGTAGTACTGCCCGCCCCCGCGCGGGCCGTGGTAGCCGATGCTGTCGACCACCCACACCACACCCGCGTCGCCGCCCGGGCCGGGTGTGGCTGTGGTCCCGTCCGGCGGGACACACCCGGCCAGGACCACCACCAGCAGCGCCAGCAGCGCGGCACCCGCAGCCACACCGGCTGGGGCCTCGGCCGGACCGAAGAACACCTCCAGGTCCACCCCCCGGCACGCCCGGGTGCCCGCCTCGGTGTCGTGGCTGATCACGACTGCTCTCCCGGGTTGTGGCCCAGAGCGGCCAGATGGGACTGGGCTGCGCTGAGCGCGCCGGCGAGCACCGCCACCGCCTGCCAGGCCGTGGCCAGCGCCTCGACCGCTGCGCCCGCCGCGGCCCGCCCCGCCGCCCGGTCCTGGCGATCCCCGGTGTGCCGCATCGTCGGGTCGTCGATCAATGCCTCGGCCCGCGTGGCGAGCTGGCCCAGCAGCTGCTGCAGCCCCCCGGACACCGCCGCCAGCTCCCCGAGCACGGGGTAGACATCGCCGGCCTCGGGCAGCGCTTCCGGGGTGCGGGTGGCGTAGTTCAGATACCGCACCAACTGCGCCACCGTGCTCACCGCGGCCTGGGTCCGGGCCGGGCCATACGGGCCGTGCAACGGCCAGTACCGGCCCACCACCACCTCAGCCGCCGGCACCGCCGGGCCGGTCACGACGCGGCCTCTTCCAGGCCGGCGTCGAGCAGCACGCACGGGGTGCCAGTGATCCGGATCGTCATCGCTGCACCCCCGTCCTGGTCGGAGTGGGTCTGGTCGGGGTGGGCCGGGGGGTGATGCCACACAGGGGGCAGCAGCGGGACCGGCCGCCTTGTCGTTTGAGCTGGCGCTCGCGGGTGCGGGTGCCGGGCCAGGTGCGGGCCAGGGTGTACCCGATCCCGGCGCCGGTGATCACCTGCAGGCCCGGTGGGCCGCGCCCGGCGGCGTGCGCGGCCAACCGGGCCTGCAAGTCGGCCGCCCACCCCAGGTAATGCCGGGCGTGGCGATACGGACGGTCGAAATGCAGCAGGTACACGGTGCCCGGCTCCCCAGTCGGCAGCCCCTCGCCCGGGATCGGCGCCTCAGCCGGCCCGGGATCAGACAGCACCCACCCCAGGCAGGCCGGGCACACGTCCCGGCCCCCGTGGCGCGACCAGCCGTACAACCGGCCCTCGCTGCGCGCCGACTCAGCGCTCGGGAAGTGCTGGTCGACCATCTCCTCGATCCGGTCTGAGGACTCGCCACACACGTCGCAGACCAGCACGTGGCACACGTCGCGGACCAGCGCGTGGCAGTGCGGCTCGCGGATCATCGCGGCTCACCCCCGGGCACGTCCTCGATCCGGTCGCAGCGCTCACAGGTCTGGTAGGGCGGGACTTGCGGGTCATACGGCAGGAAGCGCCGCCAGTCATGGCCGCGGGCCTGGCAGGTGCACCGCTGACACAGATCCCGCTCACCGTCGCGGGTCCAGCCCCGTTGCGGCTCGTCCGCGGCCTGCTCGGCAGCATCGGCCCGGGCCTGCTCAGCCGACTCGAAATGCAGCAGGTACTCGTGAGCGTCGTCGAACTGCCGGTGGCAGCCGTCGCAGGCGAGCACGTAACACCGCAACTCACAGATCACGACCCACCCCCACTCAGCCTGGTCAGCCGGTAGCGGATCGGGGCATCGGGGTCGATCACCTCAGCGGTGAACACCCACCCCGAGCAGCGCGGGCACCCCAGCTCCCCGACGGCGAACGCCACCGGGTCGGGCTCGAAGGTCTGCCCACACCGGCGGGAGCCGCAGGTCAGCACCAGCCGCAGCGGCGGCGCGGCCGGGTCCGGGATCACCACCCGGGCGGGGCGGGCCGGTTCGGTCGGTATCATCAGGTTCTCCTCACGGCACAGGGTTGATCTGGGCAGACCCGGGTCAGGACAGCGGGCGATCCGGTCGCGGGGCCGGCTCCTGGGCGATCTCGGCCAGCAGCGCCTCCAGCCCGGCCCCGGTCGCTGCACACGACCGGCACCGCGGGCACTGGCAGCCGGCGCAGCGCGGGACCAGCGCCTCGGTGGCGGCCAGGAACTCCAGGGCCACCACCCCCGAGCCGGTCAGGGTCTTGGCCCGCAGCGTCAGCGGGTACAGCAACACCACCAGCCGCGGCCCCGAGCCGATCAGCGCCACATCCCCACCCACCGGGCCCACCACGTCGGGGTCCAGCAGCTCCCGGGCCAAGCGCCACACCGCGCTCACCCCATCGCCGGCGGTCAGCTCCAGCGCGACCTCCAACGGACGGGCCGGATCAAACCGCCACCCCGCCGCGTACGCCCGCCCCGACGGGTCCCGGAACACATCCACCGCCGTCACCACCGGTCCCCAGGCACTCATCACCGGGCCACCTCTCGCAGCGCCGCCCGCACCGTATTGGGGTGGGCCATGATGGAGGCGAGGTCGGATCCGGCGGCCCAGGCCTCGGCGGTGGCGCGGTTGATGTACCAGCGGTTGCCGATGCGGCGGGCGGACAGCGTGTTGGGGATGAGGCGGCGGATTTTCTGGCAGTTGGAGCTGGCGGAGCCGCCTTCGCCGACCTCTCCGAACCAGAGGACCGCGACTTGCTCGACAGTCAGGAGCAGGCCTGTGCCGGCCGGCTTGTCTTCGGTGTGGGATGCGGTCGACTCGTGGTTCATCAGGCTGCCGCTCCCACCGTGCTCGGCTGGGCGGCGCGGTGTCGCCAGAGGCGGGCGGTGTACTGGGCGTATGCGCGGGCGGCCAGGGCGGCGCGCCAGTGCAGGCGGTTGCGGCTGTCCTCGCTGAATGCCTCCCACCACGCGGCCTCGACGTCCGCAAGCTCTGCCAGTTGCAGGCAGCGGCGCACCGTCCGGGGGGTGGTCAGCACCTGTGCGCGGATGCGGTCTATCGCGTCGAGTGCTGCCTCGACCTGCCCGGCTTGTGACGAACGGCTGCTGGGACTGTTCATGATCTCTCCTAGGCCACCCAAACAAGTTGGCATCAGTTGTGCTCAGTATTGATTCTGATTGATGGTGGTGTCAACCCGGACGGAGGCAGGTGGGGGCGATTGAGGCCCGGTAGCCGCTCTACGCTGCGCTAGTGGCCGATCTCGAGGCGCAGGACACAGGCGACTGGGACGCTGTCGCGAACGCGATCAGCGCTCGGCTCACCGAGACCCGCATGACACAGATGGACGTGGCGTCCCGCGCCCAGGTGTCGCTGACGACGCTGCGCGAACTGCAGCGCAACCTCAACTCTCGTCGCCGCCGGCCGCAGACCCTGGCCGCTGTGTCGGAGGCGTTGGGCTGGCCATCGGACTACCTCGACCGTCTACTGCGGGGCGAGCGTCCACAGCCTCACCCCGACGAGACCAGTGACCCGGTCGTGCAGGCGATCGACGGTCTGATCGAGGAGGTACGGGAGCTGCGGACTCGCGTCGAGCGAATCGAGCAACAGCTCGCTGACGAAGACGCGCAGCCCTAGCCTCGCCCAGCGTGTCCAGGAGCCTGTCCAGTTCCGCGACGATCTGGCGCAGTACGATCTCCGGGCCACGACGTTCTGTCGACCGCTGACCCCGGCCCTGATCTCGTCGGCGGGCGTTGCCCGGCTGCTGGCCCGCCATCAGCGGCCTTCCCCGGTGGACTGCTCGGCAAAGCTGACGATCGACTCGGCAGCGCCGGTCAGCCACCCGGCCAACCGGCCGATCCCGCTGCGGCGCTGCTGCATCACCGGGTACATCAGCTCACCTCGCCTTGCCATTGCGATCTGCCATCGCGTTCTGCGATCAGTGACTAGGCTGCGGGCAAGGTCGGGCAGTGACCCGGAAGAACTTTCCGGGTTCGTTTCGCACACAGCGGGGAGGCTTGCGACATGCGCGGAATGACTCAGAACCTGACCATCGGCGAGCGGGTCCGCTACTACCGGATCCGCCGTGGCATCTCCCAAGACGTCCTGGCCGGACTCGTCGGCCGCACCGAGGACTGGCTCAGCAAAATCGAAAACAACCGGATCGAACTCGACCGGCTCTCGGTCATCCGGCGCCTGGCCGAAGCACTCGACGTGACCATCGGCGACCTGGTCGGTGAGCCCGCCCTGCTGAACTGGACGGCCGACAGCGGCACCCGCACCGTGCCGGCCCTGCGCGCTGTGCTGATGGACTACACGCAGATCACTCCACTGCTGGCCACGTCCGCAGTCAGTAACGGCGAGCCACCCAGCCTCGACGCGCTGCAGCGCGACATCAGCGACGTCTTCGGCGCCTACCAGGCGTCCCGCTACGGCTACGTCACTGGCCGGATCCCTCTCGTCCTGTCCGACGCCATGCACGCCGCCCGCGAAGCAAACCACATCGACCGTGCCCGGGCGCAGGGCCTGCTCGCGCTGGCCTACCAGTGCGCGGTCGCGGTCTTGACCAAACTCGGGGAAACCGACCTCGCCTGGATCGCCTCCGAACGCGGCCTGGCCGCCGCCCAGCTATCCGGCAACCCGCTGATCCTCGGCTCGCTGTTCCGCTCGGTCACCTACGCCCTGCACGCCACCGGGCGGTTCCGCGCCGCCGTCGAACTCACCCAAGCCGCCGCCGACGTCCTCCAGCCCCACCTGAGCGCTCGGGCCGACGACGAGCTGGTCTCGATCTACGGCTCGTTGTTCCTCACCGGCGCCGTCGCCGCATCCCGCGCCGAGGACCGCCAGACCACCACCACGTTTCTCACCGAAGCCCAAGACGCCGCTGACCGGCTCGGCCGCGACGCCAACCTGATGTGGACCGCCTTCGGTCCCACCAACGTTGCGATCCACCGGGTGTCCACGGCGATGGAACTCGGCGACGTCCAGATCGCCCTGGACCTCGGCCCCCGGGTGGACGCCTCCGGCCTACCGGTCGAGCGTCAAGTCCGCCACGCCATCGAAACCGCCCGCGCCTACAGCGCCCGCAACCGCCGCGACGACGCCCTGGCGGTCCTGCTCAACGCCGAGCAGCTCGCTCCCGAGCAGATCAAGCACCATGCGATCAGTCGTCAGCTCGTGCTGTCCTGGATCCGCAACCACCGCGGCCCCCGCAATACCCAACTCGACCAACTCGCCCGACGACTCCACCTCGTCCAGTAGCCGCGCGTCGTAGGCTCAGCAGCCGTGACCGACCCCTGCAGCACCTTCGCCACCCCGCGAGTCGCCGCCGGAGCACTCTTCTTCGACCCCGAGGGCCGAGTCCTGCTGGTCCACCCCACCTACAAAGGCACCTGGGACGTCCCCGGCGGTTACGTCGAACGCGGCGAATCACCCGCCGCCGCCTGCCGCCGCGAACTCGCCGAAGAACTCGGGCTGCACCGCGAACCTCGACGCCTCATCGTCGTCGACTGGGCACCCAACGAGCGCGACGGCGACAAGCTGCTGTTCCTTTTCGACTGCGGTGACCTGGGCGAGGACGCACAACGCATCCAACTCCCCGCTGACGAACTCGACTGCTGGCAATGGGTCAGCCTCGACCAGCTCGACGACTACCTCATTCCCCGCCTCTCCCGCCGCATACGCACCGCCGCCACCCTCAACGGCACCGGCGACGTCTACCTTGAACACGGCCAGGTCACCGTGAGTCGTATGCACCAGAATCGAAGCCGCTGAAGTAGGCGTCTTCTCCCAGCCCCGGGAGATCCTGGCTCCCACCGGCATGGAGACACCATGGAGATCCTGGCCCTGGCTCCGCGGCCCCCCATGTCGACAGCGCCACCCGAGACGGGGCTGGCAGTGGCTGCGCCGTGCCACGGAGCTTGCGGGAACTGTGCATGGCGACAAGACCGCCACTGTCCTGCGCACCGTTTCCGCCGCGGCGGGAACCGGGGGCTTCTGGACGCCATGCTGCCCCAACTAGGTGATGTCCACCTGCGGTGCGGCTGCCTGGAGTGCCTGACGTTGTGGCCGAACGGTTAGGCGTGGCAAGCAGTTATGATCAATCTTCCGATTTGCTCGACGCTTATGAATTGGTATGACGCCACATGACTGCCCATCACGCATGATCGAGTAGCAAGTAGACGGCCGCCGGCCAGCACCGGAGCCGATGGCGGCACATGGCGGCGCGGGTGACACCCGATCAGCGGGTTCGGGGTTCGAGTCCCTGGCGGCGCACCACCTCTGAACTGGTCAAACTGCGGAACAAGATCGAGTTAATAGATCTGTGTCCAGCAGGCTGTCCATTTGGCGGCGCTACGCTGCTCCGGATGGCTTGCAGGAAGCAGGCTTCCAAGGACCTCTCCGGCATCCGCCAATGGGGCAGTACGGATCAGGCTCGGGTCTCCGGCGGGGGTGGACCCGCTCGCCGGTCGGCAGCTCATGCTCAGCGGTTCGGCCGACACCGAGGACGCGGCGATCGTGCTCCGGGACCACTTGCGCGCGCAGGTGCGGGACAACACAGCGGCCAAGACCAACGTCAATGCGATGAGCGGTGCACGTATGCACGCCGCTGGCGGTCTCCCAGATCCGGCAGTGTCATGCGGTCCTCAGCGGCGCGCTGAGCGCCGCAAAGCGCTAGAGCTGGATCACCGCCAACCCGCTGGAGGCTGCCCAGCGCCCACGCATCCCTGTACCACCACCGGACCCACCTTCAGCAGCGGAAGCAGCCAAGATCGCGAACACAGCTTGGGCTCAGGACGCGGATTGGGGCACCTTCGTATGGCTCACCTTCATCACTGGCCCGGGGGTGGTGGGGTGGGTATTGGTGGAGGTTGCGGACGCCCTGGGTGGTTCAGGCTGCGGTCGGGTGAACAGACGGAACAGCACAGTCCGCGATCATGTCATGATCACGGGTGGTCCCCGAAACCCCAGTTCACCTGATGCGTAGTGAGTTTTGACATGATCCAGGGTTCGTCCGGTGACTGAATGGAAGGGGAAGGAGCACCCGAGGAGAGGATGTCCAGGTCGGCCAGCGAGCGGCCGACCTGGACATCGGGATCAGGCGAGATCGAACCGATCGAGGTTCATGACCTTGTCCCACGCGGCCACGAAGTCACGCACGAACTTCTCCTTCGCGTCGTCGCACGCGTAGACCTCCAAGATGGCTCGGAGCTGGGAGTTCGAACCGAAGACGAGGTCGACGGCGGTGGCGGTCCACTTGACAGCGCCCGTGGCGCGATCCCGACCCTCGAACACGTTCTCGGCCGAGGCGGCTGCCTTCCACTCCGTGCCCATGTCGAGCAGGTTCACGAAGAAGTCGTTGGTCAACGTCTCGAGGCGGTCGGTGAAGAGGCCGTGTTGGGATTGTCCGAAGTTGGCGTTCAGTGCCCGCATGCCACCGATCAGAACCGTCATCTCGGGAGCGGTCAGCGTCAACAGGTTGGCCCGGTCCAGCAGCAGGGTCTCCGCCGGCAACTTCTCTCCGGCTCGGAGGTAGTTGCGGAACCCATCTGCGGTCGGTTCGAGCACGGCGAACGACTCCACGTCGGTTTGCTCCTGTGAGGCGTCCGTGCGCCCCGGCACGAACGGGACTGTGATGTCGTGCCCGGCGTTCTTCGCCGCTTGCTCGACGGCCGCGCACCCGCCCAGCACGATCAGGTCAGCGAGCGAGACCTGCTTCCCGCCGGACTGTGAGCTGTTGAAGTCCTGCTGAATCTCCTCGAGGGTCTGCAGTACTGTGGCCAGCTCGGCCGGGTCGTTGACCTCCCAGTCCTTTTGCGGTGCCAGGCGAATCCGTGCCCCGTTGGCCCCGCCACGCTTGTCGGTGCCGCGGAAGCTGGCCGCCGACGCCCACGCGGTGGAGACCAGGCGGGAGATGGACAGTCCCGAGGCGAGGATCTTGCTCTTGAGGGCAGCGATGTCCTCGTCCGCGACCAGGTCATGATCGACCTCGGGGACGGGGTCCTGCCACAACTGCGGCTCCGGAACCCACGGGCCGAGGTAGCGCGAGACGGGTCCCATGTCGCGGTGCAACAGCTTGTACCACGCCTTGGCGAACGCGTCCGCGAGCTGGTCCGGATTCTCGTGGAAGCGCTTCGCGATCGGCCCGTAGATCGGATCCATCTTCAGCGCCAGGTCCGTCGTCAGCATCATGGGGGCGTGCCGCTTCGACGGATCATGAGCATCGGGCACAGTGCCCTGGGCTGAGGAATCCGTGGGAGTCCACTGCTTCGCACCGGCGGGGCTCGTCGTCAGCTCCCAATCGTACGTGAACAGGTTGTCCAGGTATCCGTTGTCCCACTGCGTTGGCTCGTTGGTCCATGCGCCCTCCAGCCCGCTGGTGAGCGTGTCGGCGCCCTTGCCACTGCCACAGGTGTTCCTCCAGCCCAGGCCCTGCTCCTCGAGGGGGGCGCCCTCGGGTTCGGGACCGATGCAGTCCGCACTGACTGCACCATGGCACTTGCCTACCGTGTGGCCACCGACGATGAGCGCAACCGTTTCCTCGTCATTCATCGCCATACGACCGAAGGTCTCTCGAATGTCCCTGGCGGCAGCCAGCGGATCCGGGTTGCCGTTGGGTCCCTCCGGATTCACGTAGATCAGACCCATCTGTACGGCGCCGAGAGGACCGGCGAGTTCCCTGTCGCCGCTGTAGCGCTCATCTCCGAGCCACGTGTCCTCAGGCCCCCAGAAGATCTCCTCGGGCTCCCAGATGTCCTCTCGCCCGAAGCCGAAGCCGAACGTCTTGAACCCCATCGATTCATAGGCACAGTTGCCTGCGAAGACCAGGAGATCAGCCCAGGAGATCTTGCGGCCATACTTCTGCTTGACCGGCCAGAGCAACCGGCGCGCCTTGTCGAGGCTCGCGTTGTCGGGCCAACTGTTGAGGGGGGCGAAGCGCTGAGCGCCGCTGCCGCCACCGCCCCGGCCGTCGGCGATGCGGTACGTGCCGGCGGCGTGCCACGTCATCCGGATGAAGAGCGGCCCGTAGTGGCCGTAGTCGGCCGGCCACCAGTCCTGCGACGTCGTCATCACCTCGAAGATGTCTCGCTTCAGCGCCTCGAGGTCGAGGGTCTTGAACTCTTCTTGGTAACTGAAGTCCTCGCCCATCGGATTGGACCGGGGCGAGTGCTGGTGGAGAACCTGCAGGTCCGGCTGATTCGGCCACCAGTCCCGGTGCGTCCTGGGCCGAGTAGCCTTGGGAGTGGGGGAGGGGATTGCTGGATTCTCGCTTTCGCTGCCGCGGTCAGACACGTCAGTCCTTCTCCTGTCTCGCTGTTTCCTTCTGATGGCGGGTTGCTCTTGACGTTGGTGCTCTGGAGCCAAGACCGGGTTGCTCTGCTGGTGTCGAGCGCTGCGTGTCTGCGATCAGCCGCCGGACGTGGCAGAAGTTGCCGCGACACACTCGGGACATCGTCCCCAGTAGATGACCTCGGCTTCGTCGATCTCGTAGCCCGAGTCGTCGGCGGCTGTCAGGCAGGGGGTGTAGCGGACCGCGCAGTCGACATCGGCGATGGTGCCGCACGACCGACAGACGACGTGGTGGTGGTTGTCCCCGACCCGCGCCTCGTAGCGCGCCACGGAGCCCGTGGGCTGGATACGCCGCACCAGACCCGCGGCAGTCAGCGCGCGCAGCACGTCGTAGACGGCCTGGTGGGACACCTCACCGAGATCCTCACGCACGACACCGATGATCGAGTCCGTGTCGGCGTGCGGATGGTCGTGCACCGCGGACAGCACCGCTACCCGAGGACGCGTCACCCGCAGAGCAACCCCGCGCAACATGCGCTCGAAGTCCAACGTCGTTGGCACGCTCCGAAGCGTGCCCCAGTTTCTGGAATCAATCAAGAGTCAGGCGTCGGCTCTCGACCTCATGCTCGGCCTGTAGGCCCCTCGCTGCCAACTCCACGGCACGTTGACGGAACTCGGGGAGGGTGCGGTGCAGGCATGCCTTGGCGCCTCGCCCTGCTCGCGTCCGTCGGTGGCCCGTCCAGGTCCGCCGCGGCAGCGGTCTGGACCGTGGTCGAAGAGTCCATCGTCCTGGTCGTACCCTCGACCGTGCACCCCGTGCTCGATGTCCTGCTACCCCGCACCAGTGCATCGAAGGGCTCCGCGCCCCTCTGCCAGCCACCGATGAGTTTGTGCCTCGAGATCGGTCGGTACGGCTAGACCCGCTCACGTGCAAGGAGGTACCGATGACCACCGAGGGATTCACCACGTGCCTGTGGTTCGACGGGCAAGCCGAAGAGGCGGCGAACCACTACATCTCGATCTTCGAGGACTCCGGGCTCGGCAGGGTCGGCCGCTAC
>DASTLT010000127.1:0-29210 GCA_035714625.1 Pseudonocardiaceae bacterium
CGGTCGTCCAGCGCGCCGACCAGCACGATGATCCCCCCGGCGACCAGCACGGCCACCACATCCCAGGAGAACTCGAAGGACCGGCGCAGCACCGGCAACTGATGCGATAGCAGCATGCCGCCGAGAATGCCGCCGAACATCGCCAACCCGCCCAGCCGCGGAATCGGGGTCAGGTGCACGTCGCGGTCGCGCGGGCGAGCCACCGCGCCGGTGCGCAGCGCGAAGCGGCGCACCAGGCTGGTGAGCAGGAAGGTCACCACCGCGGCGGTGAGACCGACCAGCAGGTACTCCCGTAGCGGCAGTCCGGCGGGCGCGGGGATGGGTCCCACCGCGCCAGGCTAGTGCCGCTCGGGATCAGGCTCGCCGGTAGGCCGGTTTGGCGACCACCAGTGCATCCACCACCTCGGCGATCGCGGCCAGCTCGGCGTCGCCTGCCGTAGTGCCTCGCTCAGCCCGGACCGCCCGGCTGATCAGCCTGGCGATCTCGGCCATGTCCGGCTCGGTCATGCCCTGGGTGGTCACCGCAGGCGTGCCGATCCGGATGCCGGAGGCGGTCATCGGGGGCGCCGGGTCGTAGGGGATGGCGTTCTTGTTCAGCGTGATGCGGGCCGCGTCGGCCCGCGCCTCGGCCTCCGCGCCGGTGACCCCCAGATTCCGCAGGTCGATCAGCGCGAGGTGGGTGTCGGTGCCGCCGGAGACCGCCCGCATGCCCTCCGCCTCCAGCCCCTTGGCCAAGGCTGCGGCATTGGCCACCACCTGCGCGGCATAGGCCTTGTAGTACGGGCTGGCGGCCTCCTTGAGCGCCACCGCCTTGGCTGCCACCGCGTGCATCAACGGCCCGCCCTGGCTGAAGGGAAAGACCGCCTTGTCGATCGCCTTGGCGTGCTGCGCCCGGCAGACGATCATGCCGCCCCGGGGCCCGCGGAGCACCTTGTGCGTGGTGAAGGACACCACGTCGGCGTACGGCACCGGCGAGGGGATCACCCGGCCCGCGACCAGCCCGATGAAGTGTGCCGCATCGACCAGCAAGATGGCCCCCACCTCGTCGGCGATCTCCCGGAAGGCGGCGAAGTCGATCAGTCTCGGGTAGGCGGTGGCGCCAGCGATGATCATCTTTGGCCGGTGCTGCAGCGCCAGGTCGCGGACCTCGTCGTAGTCGATGAGCTCGGTGTCCTGGCGCACCGTATAGGGCACCGGGGTGAACCACTTGCCGGAGAAGCTCACCTTCGAGCCGTGTGTGAGGTGCCCGCCGTGCGGCAACGACATGGCCAGCACCTTGTCGCCGGGCTGGCAGAACGCCGCGTAGACGGCGAGGTTCGCGCTGGCGCCGGAGTGTGGCTGCAGGTTCGCGTGCTCGGCCTCGAACAGCTCCTTGGCCCGGGCGATCCCCATGCGCTCGGCCCGGTCCACCTGCTCGCAGCCGCCGTAGTAGCGCCGTCCCGGATAGCCCTCGGCATACTTGTTGGACAGCGTCGAGCCCAGCGCGGCCAGCACCGCCGGGCTGGTGAAGTTCTCGCTGGCGATGAGCTGCAGCCCGCCGCGCAACCGGTCCAGCTCACCGAGAATGACGTCGGCGATCTCCGGATCGGTGCTGGCCAGCTCATCGAAGTCGGGGCCCCAGAACGGCGTGCTCACAGTCGGTCTCCTCGGTGCGATGCGGCTGCGCTGCTTCACCGTACCCGGGCGGCCCCGCGGCCGGGCCCAGGCACGGCGTACCCGAAGCGCGGCCCACCGTGGGTCAGTCGGCGAGCGGCACGGTCAGGCCGAGCACCTCGCCGATCTCGGCGGCCGTCACGGCACCTTCCCGGAGCAGCACCGGCTGGTCGGAGGTGAGGTCGATGATCGTCGAGGCCATCGGCTCGCCGCAGGATCCCCCGTCGAGATACACCGCCACCCGCTCGGCGAGCTGCGCACGAGCCTGCTCGACACGCACTGCGGGTGGCTGGCCGGAGCGGTTCGCGCTCGACACTGCCATCGGGCCCACGTCGCGGAGCAGCTCAAGGGCGACCGGGTGCAACGGCATCCGCAGCATGACGGTGCCGCGGGTATCGCCAAGGTCCCAGGCCAGCGAGGGCGCATGCGGCAGCACCAGGGACAACCCGCCCGGCCAGAACGCCTCGATCAACTGGCGAGCCTGCGCCGGCACACCGAGCACCAAGCCGTCCACAGTAGACCAGGACCCCACCAGCACCGGCACCGGCATGTCCCGGCCCCGGCCCTTCGCGTCCAGCAGCCCGCGCACGGCCAGCGCCGAGAAGGCGTCGCAACCCAACCCGTACACCGTGTCGGTGGGTAGCACGACGAGCTGGCCCGCCCGGACCGCACCGGCGGCCGCAGCCAGCCCGGCGGCGCGGGTGTCGGGCTGGGCGCAGTCGTAGACAGTGCTCACAGACCCGCAGACTACGACCACCCCATCCAGGCCCGAGCGACGGGCCCGGGGTTTGACAGCCCGTGAGAGGCCAGGCACGATCCGATATCTCCGGCATTTGGGGGTTCGGAAATGTCCGCCCACCGCCAGGTCAGCCTCGTCACTGCCGTCCTCGCCCCGGTCGCCGTCGTGCTGGCGCTGCTGGGGCTCACCACCTCGGCGAGCGCCCAGCCGGGCCCCCGGACTGCCACGGTCGCCGAGGAGTTCCGCGGCGCCGGGCACTACGTCGCGCTCGGCGATTCCTTCGCGGCGGGTCCGTTCATCCCCGAACAGCGCCGCGACCCAACTGGCTGCGCCCGGTCCACCCATAACTACCCGGCGCTGGTGGCCGCAGCTCTCGACGTCACCGAGTTCACCGACGTGACCTGCAGCGGCGCCGCGACCAGGGACATGACGGTGGCCCAGGTGGTGCCGATGGGCAGCAACCCCCCGCAGTTCAACGCCCTGCGCACGGACACCGACCTGGTCACGGTGACCATCGGCGGCAACGACATCGGGTTCTCCGAGATCGTGCTGACCTGCGGCCAGCTCAGCTTCTCCGACCCGCTCGGTGACCCCTGCCGGCGGCAGGCCACCGCAGGTGGCACGGACAGTTACGCCGAGCGCATCCTCGCCGCGGCCCCCCGGGTCGCCGGGATGTTGCAGGGCATCCGGGAACGCTCCCCGCATGCCAGCGTGCTGCTGGTGGGCTACCTGCGGATCCTGCCCCCGGTGCTCGGCTGCTGGCCGGTCGTGCCGATCGCCCTGCGCGACGTGCCTTACCTGGACGGCTTGCAGCAACAGCTCAACAAGATGCTCGCCACCCAGGCCGAAGCCAGCGGCGCGCGGTTCATCGACGCCTACACCGCCTCGCTGGGCCACGACACCTGCCAGGCCCCGGCGGCGAAGTGGGTGGAGGGGATCATCCCCACCAGCGCGGCGTACCCGGTGCACCCCAACGCCAGCGGCATGCGTGCGGTGGCCGACCTCACCCTGACCACCCGCACGCCGGACTAGTTGGGCAACTGGGCCTGGCGCCGGGCGGTGGCGAAGCGGGGCCGGCCAGCCAGGTCGAGGTGGCCGGTCACCTCGGTGAGTTCCTGGCCAGCCGCCAGCAGCGCCGGAACGGCAGCGCCGTGCGAGTCGTCGTGCTCGATGGCGAGGCTCCCACCGGCCCGCAGCAACCGGGCGCCGGCGCGCACCACGGCGGGGATCACGCCGAGCCCGTCCTGGCCAGCGAAGACGGCGCCGGGCGGCTCGTGCCAGGCGACCTCGGGCGGCACCACAGCACCGGCAGGCACATAGGGCGGGTTGCACAGCACCAGATGAGCCAGCCCGTCCAGCGCCGCGAGCAGGCCCGGGTCGGCGACGTCGCCGCGGTGCAGCGTCACCGGGGTGTCGCCGGCCCTGGCTCGGGTCTCGGCGTTGCGGTAGGCCCAGCCCAGGGCGGTCGGGTCCTGGTCCACCGCGTGCACCTCGGCGTCGGGGCGCGCCCGCGCCACCGCCAGGGCCAGCGCGCCGGAGCCCGTGCACAGATCGATCACCAGCGGTCGCCGCACGTCAGCCACCGCAGCCAGCCCCCAGACCAGCAGCAACTCGGTCTCCGGGCGGGGGATGAACACCCCAGGCCCCACCGCCACCTCGAGGTCACCCAGCGCGGCGGTCCCGGTCAAATGCTGCAACGGCACCCGCGCTGCGCGCTGCCCCACCAACCGGTGCAGCGCCTCGACCAGCGGCGGCTCGACCAGCGGAACCATCGGGAGCCGCCCCCGCGGCACGCCGAGCACGTGCGCAGCGAGCAGCTCCGCGTCCACCCGGGGCGACGGCACGCCCGCCGCCGTGAGCCGGCGGGCCGCCTCCAGCAGCACAAGCGGCACGCTGGCGCGTGCTCGGGAGTGGGAATCGGGGTCACCGCACCCAACGCCACTCACGACGGCCGCAGGCCCCTCACCAGCGCGTCAAGCACGCCATCGAGGTCCCCGTCGAGTACCGCGTCGAGGTTGTATGCCTTGTAGTTGACCCGGTGGTCGGAGATCCGGTTCTCCGGGAAGTTGTAGGTCCGCACCCGCTCGGAGCGGTCCACCGTGCGGACCTGAGAGCGGCGCTGCTCGGACGCCTCCTGCTGGGCCTTCTCCTCGGCCAACGCCTGCAGCCGGGCGCGCAGCACCACGATCGCCCGGGCCCGGTTCTGGATCTGCGATTTCTCGTTCTGGCAGGACACCACCATGCCGGTGGGCAGGTGCGTGACCCGCACCGCGGAGTCGGTGGTGTTGACGCTCTGCCCACCCGGACCCGAGGAGCGGTACACGTCGATCCGCAGATCCTTCTCGTCCAGGTCGATCTCCACCTCGTCGGGTTCGGGGTAGACCAGTACCCCGGCCGCCGAGGTGTGGATCCGCCCGGCGGACTCGGTGACGGGGACCCGCTGCACCCGGTGCACCCCGCCCTCGTACTTCAGCCGCTCCCAGACCCCGGACTCCGCGGAGCCCTTCACGGCGAGCGTGACGTCCTTGTACCCGCCCAGCTCAGCCTCGGTGGCATCAAGCACCTCGGCTCGCCAGCCCCGGCGCTCGGCGTAGCGCAGGTACATCCGCAGCAGGTCCCCGGCGAACAGCGCGGATTCCGCACCGCCCTCCCCTGACTTGATCTCCATGACCACATCGGAGCCGTCATGGGGGTCGCGGGGCGCCAGCAGCTCGGCCAGCTCGGTCTCCAAGCGCGGCACCCGGTCGGCGAGGCTCTGGGCCTCAGCGGCGAAGGCCGAATCCTCGGCGGTGAGCTCGCGGGCCGCCTCCAGGTCCCGGCGGGCCGCCTCCAGGTCCCGGGCCACCCGGAGCACGCGCGACAGCTCCCCGTAGCGCCGCCCGGCCTTGCGGGCGGCACTGGGGTCAGCGTGCAGCGCCGGGTCGGCGAGCAATCTCTCCAGCTCAGCATGCTGCGAGAGCAGTTGCTGCACCGCCGCGGGGTCCATGGGTCTGCTACTTCTGACGCCTGCCGTAGCGCTTCTCGAAGCGCGCCACCCGGCCGCCGGTATCCAGGATCTTCTGCTTGCCGGTGTAGAACGGGTGACAGTTGGAGCACACCTCGACATGGATCTGGCCGCTGCGCTTGGTGCTGCGAGTGGTGAAGGTGTTGCCGCAGCCGCAGGTGACCTGCGTCTCGACATACTCCGGATGGATGCCTTGCTTCATGGATGTCCTCTCCTCATGGCCGCCGGGTCCCCGCGCCACAGGTCTGGCTGGCGCTAGCCGGGGTGAACCGGTGCCGGACTGCGTGGGCCGCACGCAACCGGGACAGTCTGCCAGACGGCCCGGCTCCACTTAAAACCGCCAACACCGCGCCGGTGTTCCTCGGGAGGACGGTGACGCTCCCCCCGGTGGGTAGCTGTTACGGGCAGCCCGACCCGGGGTTGGTGGTACGTGCTTGGTGGTCCGTGCAGAGCGTCCAACCCAGGGTTCAGTCATCACCGCCGGAGGCCGACTTGGAGACCTGCATCAAGAACTCGATGTTGGTCCGGGTCTTGCGCAGGCGGTCCAGCAGCAGGTCGATGGCCTGCTGGGACTCCAGCGCGGACAGCACGCGGCGCAGCTTGTGGTGGATGGCCAGCTCGTCCGGGCTGAGCAGCAGCTCTTCCTTGCGGGTACCGGAGGGGTTGACGTCAATGGCCGGGAACGTTCGCTTATCGGCGATCTTGCGGTCGAGCTTGAGCTCGGCGTTGCCGGTCCCCTTGAACTCCTCGAAGATCACCGTGTCCATCGTCGACCCGGTCTCCACCAGGGCGGTGGCAAAGATGGTGAGCGAGCCGCCATCCTCGATGTTGCGGGCCGCGCCCAGGAACCGCTTCGGCGGGTAGAGCGCCGTGGAGTCCACCCCGCCGGAGAGGATCCGGCCCGACGCCGGTGCGGCCAGGTTGTAAGCCCGGCCCAGGCGGGTGATCGAGTCCAGCAGCACAACGACGTCGTGGCCCATCTCCACCAGCCGTTTGGCCCGCTCGATGGCCAGCTCGGAGATGGAGGTGTGGTCCGAAGGCGGCCGGTCGAAGGTGGAGGCGATGACCTCACCCTTCACCGAGCGCTGCATGTCGGTGACCTCCTCCGGCCGCTCGTCGACCAGCACGACCATGAGGTGGCATTCCGGGTTGTTGGTAGTGATGGCGTTGGCGATGGCCTGCAGGATCATCGTCTTGCCCGCCTTCGGCGGCGAGACGATCAGCGCGCGCTGACCCTTGCCGATCGGCATCACCAGGTCGATGACCCGGGTAGTCATCAGGTGCTGCTCGGTCTCCAGCCGGAGCCGTTCGTTCGGGTACAGCGGGGTCAGCTTGGTGAACTCCGGGCGGTGCTTCGCCTCGTCGGCCTCCAGGCCATTGATCGTGTCGACCCGTACCAGCGGGTTGAACTTCTGCCGCTGCGCCTCGCCGTCGCGGGGCTGACGAACCGCTCCGGTGATGGCGTCCCCACGCCGTAGCCCGTACTTGCGGACCAGCGAGAGCGACACGTAGACATCGTTGGGTCCAGAAAGGTAACCCGAGGTGCGGACGAACGCGTAATTGTCCAGCACATCAAGGATCCCGGCGACGGGCAGCAGCACGTCGTCCTCGCGAACCTCCAGCTCACCACCCTCCCGGCGCTCCGGGCGCTCACTCCGGCCGCGACGGTTGCGGTCGCGGAACCGCCGACCGCGACGACGGCCGTTCTCGTCGTCGTCGTCGCGCGAGGCACCCTGGTTCTGGCCGTTCTGACCGCCCCGCTGTTCCCCCTGGGGCTGATCAGCCTCGGTTCGGTTGGGCTCGGTTCGATTGGGCTCGGTTCGGTTGGGTTCAGTACGGTTGAGCTCGCCGCGGTTGGGCTCGCTGCCGCGGGTGGATCGCCGCCGCCGGTTGCGGGACCGGTCACCACTGTCGGGATCCCGGTCCTGCTGATCCCGGTCCTGCTGGAGGGCATTGGCCGGCTCCGCACCCTGCGACCCGGCGCCGGCCGGCTCAGTGCTGACCGGCGCGGAACTGGCCGGCTCAGCTCCCGCTGGCTCAGCACCGGGCGACTCAGCACGGGATGGATCAGCTACCGCTGGCTCAGCACCGGGCGACTCAGCACGGGACGGATCAGCTACCGCTGGCTCAGCGGGGGCCGATTCGATGGGGGGCTGCGCACTGCCGGCCGAGCCGGAGGCGGACTCAGCCAGCGCGGACTGCTCCTTTGCTGGCGCCACGGTGTCCTCCAGAGGAAGTTGGTCGCTGACGACGGTCCGCCGGTCGGGAGCGGCGCCCTGCCGCTCCTTGATCGCCGAGATCAAATCACTCTTGCGCATACCGGCGGTATCGGTGAGGCCCAGCCGACCGGCCAGTTCCCGCAGCTCGGCCAGCACCATGCCAGACAGCCCACCTCGACGACGACTGACCGCGCCGTTCTCGGTGGCCACGCCGGCCGGCTCGGCCGAACGATCTTCTAAGGATGCCGCAACAGGAACGTCTCCGCCCAACAGATCAGTGTCGCTCACACAGGTCCTTCCTGACCGACCCGAGACGACGCTCGGCTCAGCTTGCCCGCCGTCCGACGGGATGCGAACGGCGCCTGATCCGGTGCGGGGCGGCTCGTGACCCGCAGCAGCGTGTCGAGCCGACCGGCACGGGAGTTCGACCGCAACAACGACCTGGGTGCCGACCTTCCCGCTACGGCTGAACCGGGGGGCGGGAGATGATGACTCGGGTGAGAGGCCCCGAGCTGGGCACCGCAGTCCGTGCTAACGGTGTCTGAACACCCATAAGACTAGTCGTCCCGCGCCGATGCGGCAACAATTGGCCTTCCGGGCACCGGGTCACGCATACTCGACGGTTGCCCCTCGCCGGGCGACGTCGAGACGGTACGCGCTGAACCCCGCCGTGTCGACGGCGGGGGGTAGCTCGCCCGCCGCGGGCAACGCCAGCACCGTCGGCCCCGCTCCGGAGATCGCTGCGGCCACCCCGGCCGCGCGCAGCGCGTCGACCAACTGCGCCGCCGCCGGATAGGCCGCGCGCCGGTAGGGCTGGTGCAGCCGGTCCTCGGTGGCGGCCAGCAGCAGATGTGGCGCCGCAGTCAGGGCGTGCACCGCGAGCGCGGCGCGCCCGGCGGTGAACGCCGCGTCAGCATGCGGCACCGCGGCAGGCAGCAGCCCCCGGGTGGCCTCAGTCGAGGAGGTCAGCGCAGGGACCAGCAGCACCGGAGCCAGGTCAGGGTGTGGGTCCAGGCCGGTGGCCCGGAACGTATCGCGCTCCCGCCAGGCGATCACCAGCCCGCCGAGCAGGCTCGCTCCGGCGTTGTCGGCGTGCCCATCAAATCCCGCTGCCAGGTCCAATGCTGCCTCGTCGGGCTCGGTTCCGGCGAGCCCGTAGCCGGCGAGCACCCCGGCGACGGCGGCGGCGGCCGACGAGCCCAACCCCCGGGCGTGCGGAATCCGGTTGTGACAGCGCAACACCAGTCCGCCGGGGTGGCAGCCGAGCTGGGCGCAGGCCGCCCGCAGCGCGCGCACCACCAGGTGCCGCTCGTCGGTGGGTACCTGCCCCGCGCCCTCGCCGTGTACCTCCACCTGCAGGCCGGACGGCGCCAGGGTTACCTCAACCTCGTCGTAGAGCGCCAGCGCGAGCCCCAGCGCGTCGAAACCGGGCCCCAGGTTGGCCGTGGAGGCGGGCACCTGCACGCTCACCCGGGAACAGGGAAGCCGGGAACGGCGAGGCAGGATCACAACAGGCCGAGGGCGGCGGCGACGGCTCCCGGGTCGACCGGGGTGGGCTCGGGTTCGGGCAAGTTGTGCAGCGCGGTCTCCGGGTCCTTGAGGCCGTGACCGGTCACCGTGCAGACCACCAACACGCCGCGGGGCAGCCGCCCGGCGTCGGTGACCTGCAACAGCCCGGCCACCGAGGTCGCCGAGGACGGCTCGACGAACACCCCCTCCTGCCCGGCCAGCAACCGGTACGCGGACAGGATCTGCTCGTCGGTGACCGCCTCGAACAACCCGCCCGACTCGTCGCGGGCGCGGATGGCCCCGTCCCAGGAGGCCGGGCTGCCGATCCGGATGGCGGTGGCGATGGTGTCCGGCCTGGGCACCGGCGCTCCGTGCACCAGCGGTGCGGCCCCCGCCGCCTGGAACCCGAACATCCGCGGCAGGCCGGGTACCAGCCGGTCGGCGTGGTACTCGGTGTAGCCCATCCAGTAGGCGGTGATGTTGCCCGCGTTGCCCACCGGCAGGCAGTGCACGTCGGGGGCGCGCCCCAGCACGTCGCAGATCTCGAACGCCGCGCTCTTCTGGCCCTGCAGCCGCACCGGGTTCACCGAGTTCACCAGCGCGGTCACCGGGTAGTCGGCGGCGGTCTGGCGGGCCAGGTTCAGGCAGTCGTCGAAGTTGCCGTCCACCGCGAGAATCCGCGCGCCGTAGGCGGTGGCCTGGGCGAGCTTGCCGCGCGCGATCTTGCCCCAGGGTACCAGCACGGCACTGGTCAGACCGGCCCGGGCCGCGTAGGCCGCGGCCGAGGCGGAGGTGTTGCCGGTCGAGGCGCACAGCACCGCCTCGGCGCCGCGGGCCAGCGCGTCGGTCACCGCCAGCGTCATCCCCCGGTCCTTGAACGAGCCGGTGGGGTTGGCGCCCTCGACCTTGAGCAGTACCTCGCAGCCGGTGCGCTCGGAAAGCACCGGCGCGGGCAGCAGCGGGGTGCCGCCTTCCTGCAGGGTCACCACCCGCCACCCGGCACCCACCCGGATCCGATCCGGGTAGGCCTCGATCACTCCCGGCCAGGCCCGGCCGACCGCCACCGGCTGCCCCGTTGTCATGTGACCTCCCCTTCCACCCGCATCACACTGACCACCGCGCGGACCGCGTCCAAACCGGCGACCTTCTCCACGGTGGCGCGCAACGCGGCGTCCGGCGCGACATGCGTGACGATCACCAGGTTCGCCCCGTCCATCCCGTCCTCCGGACTGCGGACGGTCTGGCGCACCGCCGAGATCGACACCTCATGCTCGGCAAAGACGATCGCCACCTGGGCCAGCACACCGGGACGGTCGGCCACCTCGAGGCTGAGGTGGAAGCTGGTGGGGGTGTCACCCATCAGGTGGACCGGCAGCTCGGCGTAGGCGGACTCGCGTGGCCCGTGCCCACCGGCCACCCGATTGCGGGCGACCGCGACCAGGTCCCCGAGCACCGCGCTGGCGGTCGGCGCCCCGCCCGCGCCCTGACCGTAGAACATCAGCCCCCCAGCCGCGTCCGCCTCGACAAACACCGCGTTGTTGGCCCCGTCGACCGAGGCCAGCGGGTGCGAGCGCGGGATCATCGCCGGGTAAACCCGGGCCGAGACCGACTCGGCACCGGCCCTGTCGACGATCCGCTCGCAGATCGCCAGCAGCTTCACCGTGCGGCCGAGCTCCCGGGCGGCGAGCACATCGGCGGCGGACACCTCGGCGATGCCCTCGCGGTAAACGTCGGCGCTGGTGATCCGGGTGTGGAAGGCCAGCGAAGCGAGGATGGCGGCCTTGGATGCCGCGTCGTAGCCGTCCACGTCGGCGGTCGGGTCGGCCTCGGCGTAACCGAGCCGGCTGGCCTCCTCCAGGGTTTCGGCATAGCCAGCTCCGGAGGCGTCCATCGCAGACAGGATGAAGTTGGTGGTGCCGTTGACAATTCCGGTGATCCGGGTGATCCGGTCCCCGGCCAGCGACTCGCGCAACGGACGCAGCAGCGGGATCGCCCCGGCCACCGCCGCCTCGAAGTACAGATCGGCGCTGGCGGTGTCGGCGGCGGCGTACAGCTCGGCGCCGTGCTCGGCAAGCAGGGCCTTGTTGGCGGTGACCACGCCGCGCCCCGAGCCCAGCGCAGTCAGCAGCAACGAGCGGGCCGGCTCGATCCCGCCGATCACCTCGACCACCACATCCACCTCGTCGCGGGTGATCAGCTCGGCGGCGTCGGTGGTGAGCAGGCCGGCCGGCACGTCCGGATGACGGCGCGGGCGGCGCACCGCGACCCCGACCAACCGCACCTCCGCTCCGATCCGGGCGGCGAGCTCGCTGGACTGCTCGGTGAGCAGCCGCAGCACCTCGCGCCCGACCGTGCCGCAGCCGAGCAACGCAACTCCAATGGGTCGGCCAGGCGAGCAGGCCTCCCGCCCGATGGGCCGGCTCACGTGATCTCCAGGGCGAGCAGGTCGGCCATCGTCTCCCGGCGCAGCAACGGCCGGTGCACGCCGTCCCGCACGGCGACCACCGCCGGTCGCGGCACCAGGTTGTACCGGCTGGACATTGCGTAGCAGTACGCCCCGGTGCCCGGGACGGCCAGCAGGTCGCCGGGGGCCACATCGTCGGGCAGCCAGCAGTCCCGGACCACCACGTCGCCGGACTCGCAGTGCTTGCCGACCACCCGGGACAGCGCGGGCAGGTCCGTCGATACCCGCGAGACCAGCCGGCAGTCGTAGCTGGCGCCGTACAACGCGCTGCGCACGTTGTCGCTCATCCCGCCGTCCACCGAGACATAGCGCCGGTGCATGGCCGACCCCAGCACCACCTCCTTGGTGGTACCGACCTCGTACAAGGTCACCGTGCCCGGTCCGGAGATCGCCCGGCCGGGCTCGACGGTCAACGCCGGGGTGGGCAGCCCGGCCAGCCGACACTCACCGTCCACGATGGAACGTAGCTGGGCGGCCAGCACAGCGGTGGGCAGTGGGTCATCCGCCGCGGTGTAGGCGATGCCCAATCCGCCGCCGAGGTCCAGCGTGGACACGCCAGCCAGGGCGACCGGCCCGTGCTCATGGTGCATCGCCGCGAACAGCCCCACCATCCGGCGCGCGGCGACCTCGAAGCCGTCGGCATCGAAGATCTGCGAGCCGATGTGGCTGTGCAGCCCGACCAGGCGCAGCCCTTCGGACTTGAGCACCCGGCGGACCGCCTCGGCGGCATCCCCGGCGGCGAGCGAGAACCCGAACTTCTGGTCCTCGTGCGCGGTGGCGATGAACTCGTGGGTGTGCGCCTCAACTCCCACCGTCACCCGGACCAGCACCGACTGCACCACTCCGGCGCGGCGCGCCAGGTCGTCCAGCCGCGCGATCTCCAGGAAGGAGTCGAGCACCACGGTGCCGACCCCGGCCGCCACGGCCGCAGCCAGCTCGTCGACGGACTTGTTGTTGCCGTGCACCGCGATCCGCCCGGCGGGGAAACCGGCATGCAGCGCCACGGCCAGCTCGGTGCCGGTGCACACGTCCAGACCGAGGCCCTCGGCCGCCACCCAGCGGGCGATCTCGCTGCACAGAAATGCCTTGGCCGCGTAATGCACCCGATCCGCGGTGCCGAAGGCGGCCGCGTGTTCCGTGCAGCGGGAGCGGAAGTCCGCCTCGTCGACGACGAACAAGGGGGTGCCGTAGGTCGCGGCGAGCTCCCCGACGTCCACGCCGGCCAGCTTCACCGAGCCGTCGTCGCCGCGGTGGGCACCGCGCGGCCACACCGCCGGGTGCAGGGCGTTCAGCTCCGCCGGGCCGGTTGGGCAGGGACCCGCGGTGGGGGGCTGGATGAGTCCCTCGCCGTGCCGCGGCCCTGCCGGGTGCGCGCTCACATCCGCTCCGGTGCGCTCAGCCCGAGCAGGCCCAGGCCGTTCGCCAGCACCTGCCGGGTCGCCTGGCACAACGCCAGCCGGGCACCGTGGCGCGGACCCGGTTCCTCGTCACCCATCGGGAGCAGCCGGCAGACGTCAGAGAAGTTGTGCTGCCAGCTCGCCACCTGCTCCAGGTAGCGCGCCACCCGATACGGGTCACCCACCCGCGCAGCCGCCACCACGACCAGTGGGAACTCACCCAGCGTGCGGGCCAGCTCACCCTCCTGCTCGTGCTCCAGCAGCCCGAGCTGCGCGGTGACGCCCAGCTCTGCGGCGTTGCGGGTGAGCGCGGCCAGCCGGGCGTGCGCGTATTGCACCGCCCGGTGGGCTGGCCAGCGCGACGGGCACCGGATGGCCAGGCCGTCCGGTGCCGCTGGGCCGAGCTCGCCTGGGCCGTAGCGCTCCCCGGCCGCGAGGACTTGCCGGATGATCTCGCTGCGGGTAGTGGCGTGGTCGGCGGCGGTCAGCCGCAGGTTGATGAAGCCGGGGCCCGCGACCTCGGCGCAGCGCACTGCCGGATGGGTGGTCAGCGCCTGCGCCAGCCACCCGGCGAGCTCCCGCGGTGGCACCCCGGTCCTGCTCGCGGTCTGCAGCGCAACGGTGGTGGCGTAGTCACCGTGGGCGGGGTGGCGGGGACGCTCGACAGTCACCGGGGCCGGCAGCACGGCGGGGTCCAGGCCACGGCGGGTCAGCACGTCGTCGGCGACGGAGCGCACCAACTCGGCGAGCGCAACGGGAGTCACCCCTCGAGTCTAGGGATCCGCCCGGGCCGGGCTACCCACCGGTGCTCTCCCGCCCGCGCTGACCGGACCGTCACCCGGTATCCCTACACTGGCCTCCACGGTGGGGCCAGGGATGCCTGCCCGGCCGGTCGGGAGAAGATTTTCAGCCGAGCGAGGACCAGACCAGCGATGCCCAGTGGCAAGAGCAGCAAGGCGGTGCGCAACGCCCGCTCGGTGGTGGCGGCGACCAAGCCCAAACCGTGGGGCACGGTGGCGGCGGTGCTCGCGGTGCTGGTGTTCGCGGTCGGCATCTTCGGCTACCTGTACCTGCGGTATGACGAGCGTCGCACCTTCACTCCCACCGCCGAGAACAAGGACCCCTCCGCCCAGATCGAGGGCGTGGTGACCGAGGACTACAGCCATCGTCGCGGGCACGTCAGCGCCACCCAACGGGTCGCCTACGACCACTTCCCGCCGTTCGGTGGCCCGCACGACGCGACCTGGGCGGCCTGCAACGGCGTGGTCTACGACAAGCCGGTGCGCAACGAGAACATGGTCCACCCGCTGGAGCACGGCGCGGTCTGGATCACCTACAACCCCGACCACGTCACGGGGGACGCCCTGCAGGCACTGAAGGACCGGGTGGAGGGCCAGGGCTACCTGATGCTCTCGCCGTACCCGGGTCTGGACACCCCGATCTCATTGCAGTCCTGGGGGCACCAACTGAAGCTGAGCGACGCCAAGGACAAGCGGATCGACCAGTTCATCCAGTCGCTGCGGCTCAACGAGTACACCTATCCCGAGGTCGGCGCGAGCTGTGACGTCCTGCCGAGCGCGTTCGACCCGGCGAACCCCCCGCCCTTCGTCGCCGCCCCCCCCGGTCCGGGCGCGGTACCGCTGGATTACTCCAGCCAGAGCGGCTCGGGTCCGATGAGTGGCGCGGTTCCGCCCGCGGCCCCCGCCCCTGGCGGAGCGCCACCTCCTGCTGGTGGACAGCCTGCGCCGGGTGCGCCCCCCGCTGGGCAATGAGCCCCGCCCCCCGCTGGTTGCACCCGCTCGTGGCGGGTGGGGCGGTGCTCGCGATCCTGTTGCTCGGCGCCTCGCTGGGCATGCTGGTGCAGCTTCCCGGTCGCGGCCCGGCGCAACCAGGTGCCGCCTCGGTGGACGTCGGTTTCTCCCAGGACATGTCGGTGCATCACCGCCAGGCCGTGCTGATGGCGGGCCTGGCCCGGGAGCGCAGCAGCGATCCGGTGATCCGGTCGCTCGCCTTCGACATCGAGCGCACCCAGCTTGAGCAGGTGGGCCGGATGCAGGGCTGGCTGTCGCTGTGGAACGCCGCGCCGCTGCCGACCGGCCGCTACATGACCTGGATGACCGACGCCGCTCCGATGCCTGGGATGGCGCACGGCAGCGACCCTGGTGCCAGCGACCCTGGTGCCGCTGGAGTCACCACGATGCCGGGTATGGCGTCGCAAGCCGATCTGGACCGGCTCGGGGCGGCCAGCGGCAAGGCGTTCGACGTGCTGTTCCTGCAGTTGATGCTGCGCCACCACCAGGGCGGGTTGCCGATGGCCAGCTACGCCGCGACGCACGCCGAAACGGCGCAGGTGCGCAACCTGGCTCAGAAGATCGTCGTCTCGCAGACATCCGAGGGCGAGTACCTCACCCAGTTGCTCGCCCAGCGTGGGGCGCGACCACTGCCGCCGCCGACCTGAGCGCGGGAACTCCACCGCTGACCGGACGACGGTCACCCAGGGGGGGACCCCGGTCAGCGGTGGACCCGAGCCGGCAGCAGCCGTCAGCGGTTGGCGTAGCTGACCACGCTGTTCAGCGACAGCATGATGGCCACCCCGGTCGCCAGGTACACCAGCATCGTGGCGACCTGGATGTCGGTCCGCGTCTGGGTGGTGAACGGCTGCAACGCGACCGCCAGGGTGGCCAGCCCAGCGATCGCTGTGAAGAACGTCTCCGGCTTGGGCGTGGTCAGTAACAGCAGGTTCAGCAGCCCCGTGCCGACCAGCGCGGCTAACGCGGCCAAGGAGCACAGACCCACGGTGGTGGCGTCACCCACCAGTCCGGCATCAGTCGGGGCAAGCACCGGCACCTTGAAGATTCCCCTGGCCACCAGCAGCCCTACAAAGGCGACCAGGGCGGCCACGACCGCGGTCGCCAGGCCCCCTGACCACAGCTTCCTGATGTCGAGGCGCGGCCCTGACCCGGACGCCGCCGGGATCCGGCGGGTCTGGTCATACTCTTGGGGGTAGTCGTCGTACACGCAGCCTCCCCTGGCAGGGCTGTAGTCTGTTCGAGCATGGTGATCGGGTAGGAGTCAACCTACAAGCAGGTGACGACTCCACATCATTCTGGTCGCCGACCCCCAGTCCCGACCCAGCGGCCTGCCGACGACGGCGGAGAGTACGGTACGCTCAGCCGGGCGCCACCACCGGGACGCCCCCGTAGCTCAGGGGATAGAGCACCGCCCTCCGGAGGCGGGAGCGCAGGTTCGAATCCTGCCGGGGGCACCAAAGTAGACGTATTCGAACCTTCGACACCGCGAACAGGTACCGAAGGCCCAACAGCAAGACCCCCAGCGGCACACAGTGCCCTGGGGGTCTTGCTGTTGGTGCTGGTCACCGGCCGCCGCAGGATGTCGGCCATCGTGATCTGGCCCGCCTCCCCGTCGGTCAGGGTGGCCCGCCCAGCAGCAAGAACACTCTCACCCAGGAGGGTGTCAAACGGTACGGCGTACTGGCTGTGCGTGCCCTCGTCGTCAATGTAGAGGTGGGTGAAGAAGGCCTGGTTGAACAGCCTACGCACGCGCGGCTCGGCCGCCAGGTACGCAGCGTGGCAGTCACGAGCGAGGTCCAGGGCGCGAGCGAGGTTGGCCTCGATCTCCTCGAACGTTGCCGTGGTGGCGTTGACCCGCTGCTCGATGGTCGCCAGCTGGCTGCTGATGCGCTGCTGCTCGCTGGCGATCAAGTCGAGCGGCATCGCGCCGCTGTAGATAGCCTCGACCAGTTTCTGCCGCTGAGCAGTCAGCTTGGCCTTCTCGCTGGACAGCTGCCTGTGCTCGCGTTCGGCGTCCTGGCGGCGGGTCGCCAGCTCAGCACGGAGTCCCTCCTCCACCGCGTCCCGCAGCTTGTGGTCGAGCCGGACGGTGGCCCAGTGGTTTTCGACGAGTTTTTCGACCTTGGCGATGAGCAGTGCTTTGCGGGTGCAGGTGGTGATCTTGAGGTGTCGGCCGATGCAGACGAAATAGGGGTAGACGATGCCGTAGCGGTTCCTGGCGTTGGTGATGATCAACCTGCTGCCGCAGGTGCCGCAGAAGACGCTGGATTTGAGGTAGTGCGGGTGGTCGCGTTGCCGTTCGCCGACAAGGTTGGCGGCCAGCACGTCTTGGACGCGTTGCCAGGTGAGCGGGTCGATCAGCGGCTGGTGGGTGCCCTGGTGGATCACACCTTTGTAGACCACTTCGCCCTTGTAGTAGGGGTTGGTCAGGATGGCGTGCAGCACGTTCGGTTTCACCGGACGTGCGGGCAGCTTCGGTGTGCGGCGGGTGGTCAATCCTCTGAGCTCCAGTTCCTCGGCCAGCGACCGCAGGGTCCACTCCCCCGTCGCGAAGACCACGAACGCCCAGGTGATCAGCTCGGCGCGTTCGGGATCAATCTCCACGGTGCGTTCTTCGCGTCCTTCGGGCGTGCGGCAGGCGACGTTGAGGTAGCCGAGGGGAGCTTTGCCGGGGGTGCCGCCGGTCTTGGCTTTCTGGCTCATGCCCTTGTGGACTTCGGTGGCCAGGTTGCGGGAGTAGAACTCCGCGATCGAGGACATGATGCCGTGCAGCAGCATCCCAGACGGGGTTTCGTCGATATTCTCCGTCGCCGACACCAAGGTTGCCCCAGCCTTCTTGATGGCCAGGGTGATCTCGACGTCGTCGACGCGGTTGCGTGCCAGGCGGTCGACCTTGTGGACCAGGACGTAGTCGGTGCGGTTCTCGGCCAGGTATCGGAGCATCCGTTGCAGGTCCGGCCGGTCGGCGGACTTGGCAGATTCCCCGGCGTCGACGAACTCAGCCACGATCACGGCGCCGAGGCTCTCGGCCTTGCGGCGGTTAGCTTCCCGTTGGGCGGGGATGGAGAAGCCTTCAGTTTGGCCGCCTTTCTCGGCCTGTTCTTTGGTTGAGACACGCAAGTACGAGACGGCTGTTGTCATAGGTTCGGTGCCGTCAGTCTTGCCAGCGTTGGTCATCGTGTACCTCCTGTCTTGGCGTTGGGCTGAGATGGTGAGTCGTGCAGGTCAGTCGGAATGTCGTTATTTGTGCCATCGTTCTTGATGACACTGCCGCGACCGGATCGCGTTTCTTGAGCGAGTACCTGAGTAGCGAAGTAGTTCGCGAGCGCTTCCCACCTTGCGGCGTCCAGCGAGTTCGGTTGTTGGCGTAGCGGGTGGTCAATGATGTGTTTGAGTTCGTGCAGCACGGTGAATGCTTGGGTATCAGCTGGGTCGCTTGCCCGCAGGTGGATGTGCCAGCGGTTGTTTCCCCAAAAAGCCGTACCCGGCACTGGCAGGTTGTCGATGTAGTCGACACGGACGCTGGGGATAAGGTTTGAGAGGTGGGCCGCGATCCGGATGGCCTGGAGAGGGAACAGGTTCCGCAATACCCAGGCTTGGCGATCGGCGGCATAGAACATGTTGGTGGTAGATCGGGATGAATCAACCGCAAGGGCGCGGAGAGCAGCAAGAACTCTCAGACCAGGGGTGGGGATAGCATCGTTCATTGTGGTCGTCATGGTATTCCTCCTTTCCCTGCCCCGTTGGCTAGTGCTGTCCGTTGGTTTCGTCTTCGAAGGCGGCTGGTCCCTCGGGGTCCAGCCCGTGCTCGTCGATAAGCCCCTGGAGGTAGTCGTTGACTGAGGCGCGTGCTTCTTCCGGGAGGAAGCTGTACCTTGCGTTCAGGTAGGGGGCAATGCTGGGCAGGTCGTAAGGGATGACATAGCCTGCCATCGCGAACAGGTCTGCCAGGGGCACCTGCAGCGCTGCGGCAAGTGCTGTGAGCGTATGTGGCTGCGGCGCCTGGACCTTGCCGTGTTCCAGGCGGGTCAGTGCTCCACTGTCGATGCCTGCCTTGTTGGCGAGTCCTCGAATACTGAGTTTCCGCTGCTTGCGAAGGTGCCTGATATGCTTGCCGAATTGTTGCGATGCATCTTGATTCATGTTTCCTTATTTCTCCTTGTGCGCACCTCATTTTACCTCCATTGCTGCCAAAGAACAGCGTTTGTGGACAATTCCGCAACACTATTTTACGTTCGCCCTCGGAGAACTTGTGGAGATCTCGACGTTGAAACCGTGTCATGGTTTTCTGTGCCCCTCGTTAGGGGAGTTCTGTTCTGTTGCCGGGGGCGGCTTGGAATGGCCGCCGGTGATAAGCCCACTGAACTCGCCGGTGGTGATGACCCGGAATAGCCCTGGCTGGATGGCCTTGTCGTCGGCCAGGGCAGCCGCCAGGGCCTCCTGTCGGGTCGTGTCCGGTACCACCCAGGCCACGGCCGGGAACAGGCCGTGGCGGGCTTGGTGGGCGCCGGTGGCGGCATAGCCCTGGTAGACCTTGGCCTTGCGAACGACGACCGGGGGATGCTCGGTGGCGAGATCGGCTTCTACGAACCAGTGGTCTTCATAGTCGCCGCTGGCGGTGATGGCGTAGAGATCGGGCTTGAGCCACTCCACGGTGCCGTGGGGGCCGACGAACGATCGCCAACACGACGGCTCGGTCTCCAGACTGATCAGCTCGAGCGCGCCCTGGTTGTGCAGTTCATGTAGTCCGATGGCGAGCTCGGCCACGGCGAGGGTGTGGGCGGTGAAGGCGGGTGAGGGTTCGACGTAGCGGCGTCGTTGCTTCTGGCCGTGCATGGTACGCAGCAGCCGTTCCCCGGTGGAACCGAGTTGCCAGACGATGCCTGATGATCCCGCCCGTACTCCCCCAATGCGTCGGCCAAGCCGCATCACCAAGTTGCGGATTTCCAGGCGGGTCAAGACCCGCATGGTCGCGCCAGAGGCGGCCGCGATAGTGGCGTGGCCGCAGGCGAAGTGCAAGCGGCGTAGCTGCGAGGTGGTCAGCAGACGGTAGGAACGCAGTGATTCCAGGATCGCCACATCCCGCTCGGATAGGTGTATCAGCAGACTGGCCGTATCAGTTGTGCTCACGATCGACCTCCTGGTCTAGGCCGACCACGGCGTGGGAGCGGCCGGGCGCGGCCCGGTGACCCCCGAGTAGGGGGTCAGTCCCATCCCACAAGGAAGGCAGCTGGCCGTATGGCCAGCGGAAACAGGAGATAGCGAGGGTCGCGGAGACACGGGCGAACACACGGATGAACACAGACTCGGCCGCTTCTCGAAACCATAACGTATCTTTCCAACTGCCTGCATTGCTATTTCTCATCGACGCCTCCTTTTCCGTCCGATCTGCTCGGTGGTGACCACTGGCCCAGGGTTGTTCCGGTTTGCATCAACCGGAAAGTGATCAGCGTCGGCACCCGTGGTGGTGTCGGCCCCGGTCGTCTTCGCTGGTGCGTAGTTGGCCCGCGCGATCGCCCGTACGGTGTCTGGGTCGGTGATCGCTGGTGGCGGCGGCAAGGTCTTGACCAAGGCCCAACCAGAGGGATGCCCACCAGCCACGAGATTGACGTAGGCATGAAAGCGCGGCAGAGCAAGAAAATCTTCGATGCTGAGCTCACGAGTGAGTTTGGCGATATCGCGGGCATCCTCATACTCGGTGGCGAACACAATTTTGCTGCGGGCATTCATGTCCACTGCCGCCCGCAGCGTGGGCGGGAACTGGCCACGGAACTGAGCAGCCAAGAACCAACCCACCGACAGCGACCGGGACACCGCCAGTGCATCGGCCAGCGAAACCGGCAGGTTCAAAAAACGAGGTGCCTCGTCGACGTAGACCATGCCGGGTCGCTTATTGGCGCCGGGTTCAGTAGCACGCTCTTGGGTGGCTTGCCACAAATCAGCGATGATCAAGCTACCTAAAAGTGACGCGGTCCCTGGTCCGATGATCCCCTCATTTAAGGGAACAAGGACGATCCTGTTGTCCCGGAACATGTCACGCAACCGGAATTTACCTTCACGCTGATTGAGCATGGTGATCAGGGCTGGACGTAGCAGCAGCTGGCGCAGCTTATTCAGCGGCGGTGCGATCGCCGCTGCCTGGGCGGGTGGGGATTGGCTGTCGAACCAGGACCAAAAACCGGCCAATGCCATGTCACTGCGCACCCGGGCGACCTGCTGACGCCGGAACGTCGGATCAGTCAGCAGCCGGGGCAAGTCGAGAAGAGTGGCCGGCTGCTTCGGGGTGCTGGCACGGCCCAAGGTGCGGAGGCAGGCTGAGAAAATGTCCGCCGTCCGGGGTCCCCATCCGTCCTTGAAGACGGCTTCGAAGACCGCCAGGATTCCATCGACCACCACATCAGGATCGCGGCCGGTAACATCGAGCGGGTTGAAGCCGACCGGCACGTTGTCGCTGGCATTGAGTTCAACCACATCGTTTATGCGGTGATTAGGGACACGGACGAGGATATCGTCGATAAGCTGACGCTTGGGGTCCAATACCGCGACGGGGTGTCCGGCCTCGATAGAAGTCATGATTAAATGCAGCAGGGCGTTGCTCTTGCCCGAGCCGGATGGGCCATATGCCACCGCGTGGTATGTCTGATCTATTGGCGCGATCCCAATGAGCCGATCATCACCGGGCGCGGCACTTCGGGCGAATACCCGAGATCCGGTGTGCACTGACGGCGCCGCCCGCAGAGGTTTGGGGTGCATCGGGGGAAGCCCCGGCAGGTCACCGTCTCCGAGCGGCCAGCCCAACAAGCCGACTACCTCGCTGACTGCCAGGTGCAACGGCCAGCGCCACGGCAATCGCGCCTCGTTCAGTGCCCTGGGGTGCTCGCGGAGGAGATCAATGTGCACGCCCGGGGCTTGGGCAGTGCAGAGGGCGCTGAGCAGACTCACCATGAACCGCCGACGCCGATCCGGATCAGGGCTGGCGGCACCGAGGCGGATGGTGGCCGCGAACCCACCCTGCGACAGTCGCTCCTTCATCCAGTTCCGGGTCTCGGTACTGGCCGGGCGAGTACCTGAGGCCAGCACCTGAAGCAAGCTGGTGTCCGGAGCTGGGGCGTTCGCGGGAACAAGGCGAGGCGCATGGCGGGGACCGAGCACCACCTGCATCACCAAGCTCTCCCCGGACTTCGTGGGCATGGTGAACGCCGACAGCAGCGCCCGGGTGGTGGCCTCGGCTGTGTCGCTGAGCAGCGGGAGACCGGGAGGATGGATATGAAGCCGCCCGGCCACCTCGGCGGCAGCGCGGGGCTCGAAGTGGCTCTGCGTGGGAGTGGTGAGCACACTGCCCGGGATCGAGTCGGTGAGCAGACGGCGCAGCGTGTGCACATCGGTGTCCCGGCAGCCGAGTAGGTGCCGGGTGCCGCTCTGATCCCGTCGGACTTCCAGGACGACGCGAGGCGCGTCCCGATCAGAGGCCAACCGCGCCACGAATCGCGCGGCCGTCGCCACATCGAGTGGGCGGGGCAGATACAATCCGGAGAACACCACGTCGTGGGCCTTAGTCATCAGCCTCACCCCCCGGCTGCACGCTATCCTCAGCGGCGACCTCCGACTCGCTGTCTCGCCGCCCGGCATGATCGGCTTGGGCCTGCCGTTCCGCCTCAGCCATCGCCAGACTAATAAGTGCTTTGCTGAATTTGCGGATATCTGGTGGGTCACGGCGAATACCGCGCACCGTAAACCGACGCTCCTCATCCGGTAAATGACGGCCTCTATTCCTCTTTCTTTTTGCGGTCATAAAGGGTTTACCTCCTTTCGTCCACGATGCACCGAGTGCTGCCTACAGGCAGCGTCCCATTGCACCTTCACTTATTGCTGATTTCAGGCAGCACGTCAACATTACTTGTTAATTTCACAACACAAGACCTCTGTTGAATGATCTATAATTCTGTGTCACCATCTCGATCGCCTCCAACGCACAACAGCGACCACGACCCAGATGACTCCTCCTACGACTGCGCCACTGATAAGCCAGGGCAGAATCGGCCGCAGCAACGCAATCGCCAGGTTGAGGGCAATGACAGTGCCGAGCACCAGCATGCTGGCACGGAACAGCCAGTCGACCGGGTGCCGCATAGGGGACTTCCCGTCATCCATGGCTAGGCCATTTCGCTTGCTTGTCGCTGGGCACCGGGTATCCAGGAATCCGGATGTCGGAGTCGACCTCGTTACCCCACACTGACCACGGTGCGTTTGATGGCGGCCGCCTGCGGGCGAACAGCTCCAGGTACGGCCCAGCAGAAATCCGCTCGATGACCGCGTATTGTTCTTCGGGTTTGCGGGAATGCTCCTGAACAGGTGCGTTGATCCACGTCGGCTGGGACTGAAAGTTCACCGGCGCCTTGCCTCGGGTGGCGAAGAGCAGGTGCTCTGTCGAGTTTCGCAAGTACGCACCGAGGCCGAGCCGGAACTTGATCCAGGTCAGCGGCGAGCGAACCGTAAAGCCCCAGGCCTCAGCCACGTCATAGCCCTCACGCAAGGTGGCGTTCGTGCACCACAACCAAAGGTGCGCATCCGCTGCCGCCAAGTCGACGACAGGCATCGCCTTAATCCGCTCCAGCGACATGAGCGGGTAGTACCGCTCCGCACCCTTTGCACCCTTCTGCTGAATGTCCCAAGGTGGGTCAGCCAGAATCGTCCGAAACTTCGTCGTAATCCCAAACCGGGCCAGATCGACCTCATGCGTCATGCTTGAGCCTCCTTTCCGCTCCCGATGTGCAGGCATAGCTGTCCTGATGACAACCCAGGCGCTGGCGTCACCTGGACATGCCAGCCGGGAGACCGCCCTAGTTATGAAGCTAAATGGGATGGTTGGAAACCATCGACTCGCTCGAACATTCGCCCGGATGTTCGAGCGAGTCGATGGTCAGCTATCTCTGTTTCTCACACCGTTCACAAGGCCCTGGAGATCCCAGAGGAATAAGTTGTGGAATCGACTACAGGAGGGCGTCATCGCGGTTCGCTGCCGATCAGATGGCTTCCGGGACGATGCGTAGTCAAACTGGCGAACAGTGCCCGCGCGACCGCGCCCGGTCGGTCCTCCGGCCCGATGTGGGTCACTGTGATGCGCTCGTTGAGCACACCCGGCGCCAGGCGCCCGCCCAGCACCACCACGTGCACGTCACCGGAGAAGGCCGCCAGCTCGGCCAGCGCTCGGCCCGAATCGGGGTCAAGCAAATGGAGGTCGCTGAGCACCACCAGCGTCACCTCGCACTCGGGGTGGGCACCGGCGATCTCCACCGCACGCCGCAGGCTCGGAGCCAGCTCACTCGACCCAGCCCCCTCCGGCGGCACACACAGCCCCGCCCGCAGCCTCTTGAACCCTCGCCGGGTGATTGGTGTGGGGGCGACATCGCTGCTGCAGGGGCTGTCGAAGTGCAGCACCGCACCCAGCTCGTGGCGCGATCCCCGCCGAGCGACCTCAGAGAGGGCGTGGGCCACCTCGGCGAACCGATTCGACAACGGATCCGTGCCCATCGACCCTGTTACCGAGCCAGAGTCGTCGAAGAGCGCGATCAGCAGCGTCGGTATCCTGGCGGGCTGGCCCGGATCACCCAACCGGTAGCCGACGCCGGATGAGCGGGTCTGCCCGCCCGGCGTCGCACCCACCGCGCCGCGCAACTGGCTGCGCAGCAAGGTGCTCGGCAACAGGATGCTGCGGCGGGTCATGCCACACCGCCCCGACGTGCCCGCCGCCCGATGATCCCGCTCTGTTCACCGACCGGATAGCCGTGCCCGACAACCTGCGGGTTACGCCGCTGCACCCGCCAGCCCAGCGACTCCACCCGCTTCGCGGCAGCCTGGCCACGCAGCTGGTACTCCGCCAGGATCGAGCGCGCAGCCTCCTCGGCCTCCGCCCGAACCTTAAGCGGGGACGCAGCGGCCAACTTGAGATGCCGCTTCTCAGCCCGGCGAACACGCTTAGCCATAAAGTCGATCAGGTCCGCGACCTCATCGCTGGATGCGTAGGCCAGCAGCCCCGAGCCGATCGCGGTCGCCGCCGCGAGCAGTCCGAATGTTAGCCCCGACAAGCTGCCCTCGATGCCAGTGCGCAGCGCGAAGACCCCAACGGCCAACAACGCCACCACGGTCAGTGACAACAACCCGACCAGCTTGATAATCCCCAAGCCCTCGTCGGTGGCGGTAAACAGCCGCCGATAGCGCCGCTGGTCCTCGGACAACGATTCAGGATCACACCGACGAGCCCGGGCCATTTGGAGGTCCCTCGCTTGCGCGCCGATCAGCCCAGCACACACCGCCGCCAACCCCGCCGCCAGCGCCTGACCGAATGCGATGTACACAATGTCACCATTGGTCACCGCCGCCGACCAGACCCCGGCAGTATCACCGAACCAGAGGATTGGCCAGCAGAGCCAGTAACGCAGCTTCGCCCCCGACTCCCGCCGGACGTAAGGCGTCAGCACCCGTGCTGCATGCTGATAATCAGCATGAGCCTGGCGAACCTCGACCTCGCTCTGGGCCAGCAGAAACTCTGTCGCTACGCCCGCCGAGTCCAGACCGCGTGCCCGCACCTGGAATTGGCGAGCTGCGTGCTCACCCTCAGCCGGCCAACTCAGCTCCTGCTCGTCGGCCAGCGCGTGATACTCCTGCTCGGCGTAGGTCACCCCCACCCCGGAGGGGCGAGGGTGCCCACCCACTTCATCCAGCCGGGGCAGAGACACCGCGTCGGCTTCCCTTGTCCACGCATCCACGGTCGCTTGGGCAGAGACCGGTCGGGGCAGGTAATTGCGAATCACCATGCTCACCGACCCTCGGTGGCGTAGTCAGTTACTGAGACGCACTTCGCCGCAGCGGTCTGCGCGCACACGGCGTCAAAATACATGATCAGCTGCTCAGCCACTTGCGATGAGGGTGGAGTACCGGCTACCCGCCCGAGCCCGGCCACGGTCACCGACGCACCAGGAAGCTGGGGCACCGTGACCTGGCCGGCCAACCCCGTCACTTCCTGCTTGCTCAGCGGCCGGGAGCAGAGGTCGACGCTGATGTTCTGACACCCGTCGGTCAAGATCGTCAAGTGCAACTGGTAGCTGCCGCCGAGCTGGCCGATCCACTCGGCAGCCAAGCGGTACTGCGCGGTGATGTCGCTGCCGCCACCAGGCAAACCGGCCACTGCCGGGCCGTAATCCTGCTGGATCTGCTGCATCACATCGGCGACCACACTGGGCACCCGCTTGAGCCGCGCGTTCTCCGTCGCCCCGTGCATCCGCAGTGGCCCGTCGAACAGGACGCTGGTGGCCGCACTGGACGACGAGAAGACGATCACGCGCAGGTAGCCGGAGCAGACTGCCGTCCGGCGGACAATCGACTCGACAGCCGCCATCCGCTCGGTGGTGATCGACTCCGAGGCGCTCGACCCGGTGCCGTCGATCTCCACCAGGGAGGCGGGTGGAGCGGACGGGTCACAGGAGGCGAGGATGCGCTGGTTCTCGGCCAGCTCACCACGGGGGGACTGCGCAATACCGCACCCTGCCAACATCGTCACTGTGGCCGCCACGCCCGTGACGAACAACTGCGTCCGACCGAACCACCGTGGTTGCCGGGCGGAAACCGCACGGGACGTGTGATATGCCTTGGTGTGACTGCACTTAAGCAATGGACACCTCCTATCTATTGGGTTGACTTCAGCTTTCGATTGGTCCCGGCTCAGGCCGGGGCTTTATGGGTACCAAGCCCCGGCCTGAGCCAGTTTCAGTTATGACTCGTCGGTTCCCGTAGCATCCGACCGCATAGTCTTGTGCAGCCGCTTCTGCTCCAGACGAATGCGACGACGCTCCTTGGCCTCATTGATGTGGGTCATCACATCGGGACCAATGACTGCACGAAGCTTTCTCTCGAAATCCGCTCGACCATTCACTTGTCGAGCTACCTGAGCTCGATCGCTTTCGTGAGTGACTTTTGTATGTCGATTCTTAGACATAAAACACCTCCTTCGTATCGATTGTGTATAAATTCACGCGCATTCCCGGCAGAATGGGCGCACGCTACCGTTACGTGCCTGTTTTTGGGCAGACTTCTCCCGGCTGTCGAATACAAACGCTGGGAGACTTGGCTCAGGCGACCCATATAGTGCTGTGCAGATCGCCTGACCCGGCGGCTACTGCCGACCGTCTTGACGGCAGGTTGTCATAGACTCCGCGAACGGTGCTCGGCACTCGGCGCAGTGAATGACCCCTGGCCGCCAGGAACCCTTGGCCACCCGAATTGTTACTGGACGGCGTCGACCGTCCTGGCAATGGCACGAGGCGAAGATATACTTCGCCGAGGATGCGGATACTCCTGGCGAGCTGTTGGCCTCGCCGTCCTCGTCCGCCTCATTGTCGGGGTCGACCAGGCTGCTGCCCGGCTCGGCCAGCTTTGGCTCTCGTGCCAGTACTAGGCCTCGCTCCAACTCGCCCAGTAGATCGGCGTACTCAACTCGTGCCCACGGGGACAAGCTGGGTGTGACGTGGCCGATTAACGTGTCCTTCTGCACCGCCAAGCCGATGGTTAGTGCGATCTCCGCGAACCGTCGATTGTTGAGCGGTCGTCCCGCGAGGTGTCCCGCACACCATTGGCCTGCGCCCAAGCATGGCATGCCTCGTGCAGCAAGGTCACCAATACATCCTCGGCCACGGTCGCCACCGGGTGCCCCAGCCGACGATCGGCATTGAGGAACAGCTCGTGGACCTGACGATCACCATAGCGCCAGGCGCCCTCCGCGAACCACCCATGTGCCGGCCGCGATGTCCCGCCAGCTGTGAGTACCACGTCGTCCTACAGAGTCTCGACAAGACCAGGCAGGTCATCTTGACGCCGACGAGCTGCCTCCACGACGGTGTCGTGAAGCAACGCGAGCGTTGCTCGGTGGGCGTCGGTGGGAGAGTCCGTGGACATGACGTCATCCGGAAGCTCTAATGGCATGGAGCACACCTCCTTACCGTGGGATTGAGGGCGATCAGACATCCAGTGGTACCCGTGACGCCCTCGACGTGGTGATACCGACGCCTTCATCACTGTGGAGTTGTCAAAGACTCGCATGCGGTCCTATCCGGGACGCGCTGACAGAATTCACCGTAGACGTCGTCGCGTTGCTGGGATAGGTTTTGGCAATCAACTTGAAGCTCAATTGCCTCGGCAGGTATGAGCGTCAAGTTGAGCTCCAAACCATTGACAAACTACCAAAACGTTGTATACACGCGTACGCGCACAGAATAAATATTGACAACCTAAGTAATCCATACCATAGTTGATCTTGAAAAGAGTACTATGGATCACGAACTCAAACTGTCACTAGAACAAGAGCAATCTCCGGAGCTATCAAGTCCTGTCTTTGACCTGGAACGGATGGAGACTGAACAAGTAGCAGATCTCATTGCAGCCATAGGAATGGCTATTGACGCCAAAATAGTAGCTGAGCGCTGGACTGAAAACGATGAGTCTAGGGATGGCCAGTTTGATGGCTTGATCATGCTCATTGGGAAAGATCTACAAAACTTGCCGACTCGCAATCTCCAGAAGGCAATGGAACTGTACAAAACACTTATTAATTATCCAGGCACCTGGCCACGTGAACTCGCAGCGGATTTTATGGGAGCTGTGCTATTGCAACAGCTTGATGACGCCAATGCTCGCCAACAAGTTATCGAACCGTGGCTGAACCTGCTTGACCACGAGAGCGAGTTTGTGCGAGAAGCAGCCCAACGCTCTATAGCAGACATCATCAACGTCGACTGGATTGACGAGCCCACTGTTCGCTATCTTGAGAGCAAACTTCCTGAATGGTATAAGGAAGATTGGTAAATGATGTAACGCTATCGACCAGAATCTGGCGACAGGCATCATGTTGCGCGGCACCTCGTTAATTCGCGGACTCCCGATGGTCTATACTTGACTGGTGCAGTCAAAGGAGTCATCGAAGGACCCACTCGTTGATGCACTCGTCAGCGAGCTACATGACGTTGCTTTCCGTCGCGTCCCTAACGTTTTCGTCAAGCGGGGCAAGCAAAAAGAGCTCGATATCAAACACCTCCGTACCATTACTGAACGCAACTTTCCAGAGGAGTGGCAGGAGGACCCCGCTAATGCCCTTGAGCTTTTGCTTAAACGTGCGATAAGCTTGCTTGAGGGAAAATTCGGTGATCCTCCTGGGGACAAGAAGGAGGATAAGCGGATCATCATGCAGGAGGCCGCTCTCCGTCTATTCAACATCGACGATTCGCCGTAGCTATTCAGCAGGGTTCCGGGGCTGGTGGTAGCCAGGGCTGGCCGGTGAAGAGCTGGGTGAGAACGTCGAGGGTGTCGAGTCCCCATTTGGTGGCGGTGGATAGGTAGGACTGGACGATGGCGAAGTCGGCCAGCCC
>DASTLT010000128.1:0-31325 GCA_035714625.1 Pseudonocardiaceae bacterium
CAGCAGGTAGGGCGCCGCAGCCGGTTGGTGCACCGTGACGCCGGGCAGCCCGGCCAACCGGCGGGCCAACCACTCCCGGTGCGCCGCGGTCTGCGCTGCCGCCCCTGCCGCCTCGGCCACCGCAGCGGGGGCGTTGCAGGCGCGCACGGCTTCCAGCGCCAGGGTGTTGACCGGCCACGGCGGGCGGGGCGCAGCCAGCCGGGCGAGCAGCTCGGGTGCCCCCAGCGCGTACCCGGCCCGCAGCGCGGGCAGCGCCCAGGTCTTGGTGAGGCTGCGCAGCACCAGCAACCCGGGAGTCTCCCGGTCGCCGGCCAGCGACTCCGGTTCACCGGGCACCGCATCGGCGAACGCCTCATCCACCACCAGCACCCGCCCTGGCCGGGCCAGCCCGCGCACCACGTGGGCCGGGTGCAGCACTGACGTCGGGTTGGTGGGGTTGCCGAGCACCACCAGGTCGGCGTCGGCCGGGACCCGTTCGGCACGCAGCCGGTGTGCGCTGTCGGTGAACACCCGGACCACCGGGACGCCTGCCGTGCACAGCGCCACCTCGGGCTCGGTGAACGAGGGGTGCACCACGGCCGCACGCTGGGGTGCGAGCGCGGGCAGCAGGGCGAAGCCCTCCGCGGCGCCGCTGAGCACCAGCACCTCGGCGGGGTCGCGGCCGTGCCGGGCGGCGACGGCGGCGCGGGCGGCGGCGTCCTCCGCGGCTGACGGGTACCGGCCCAGCCGGTCCAGCGTGGCCACCAGCCGCTCCCGCAACCAGGTCGGAGGGCCGCCGGGAGGCACGTTCACGGCGAAGTCGAGCAGGCCGGGGGCGGCGTCGACATCCCCGTGGTGGCGGAGGGGGTGGTCCAGGGGGCGGACGCTCCGCGTCCGCCCCATGGACCACTCGTGAGTGGCGTTGCAGGTGGGAACCCTGTTATCCACTCACGATGCACGTGTGTTTCGTTTGCACCGGGAACATCTGCCGCTCGCCGATGGCCGCGATCGTGTTCACCGACGCGCTGCGCCAGGCCGGCCTGGCCGATCAGGTGCAGGTCAGCAGCGCGGGCACCGGAGACTGGCACATCGGCAGCCCGGCCGATCCGCGGACGGCCGCCACGCTGCGCCGCGCCGGGTACGACTGTACGCACGTCGCCGCGCAGGTCGGCCCGCAGCACCTGGCCGCCGACCTGATCGTGGCGCTGGACCGCGGGCATCTGGCCGCGTTGCGCCGGATCGTGCAGGACCCGCACCGGGTGGTGCTGCTGCGTTCCTTCGACCCCGCCGCCGGTCGTAACCTCGACGTCCCGGACCCGTACCTCGGCGGCAAGCGCGGATTCGACGAGGTGCTCGCCATGGTGCGGGCAGCTATGCCCGGGTTGCTCGCCTGGGTGCGGGAACGGCTGTGAGCCCGGCTTCGGACCGCGTGGCGGCGGCCGTCACCGCGATCACCGGGCAGCCGGTGCGCGCGGCGACCCGTCGCGGCGCGATCTGGGTGGTGGAGCTGGCCGGTGGGGGCACCGTCACGGCCAAGCACGGCCAACCCGGGCAGGCCGAGGCCGAGGCGGCCGGGTTGCGCTGGCTGCAGGTGCCCGGCGGGCCGCGGTTGCCGCAGGTGCACGGGCATAACGGGCAGTGGCTGGTCACCGAGTACGTGCCCGCCGGTCGGCTGGACGGGGCGGGAGCCGAGCGACTCGGGGGTGAGCTGGCCGCACTGCACGCCGCGGGTGCCCCGGCCTTCGGCGCGGCCCCACCCGGCGGCCCAGCGCAGGCGTGGATCGGCAACGCCCCGATGGCCAACGTCACCGGGGCGCGGTGGCCGCAGTGGTACGCCCAGCACCGGGTGCTGCCCTACCTGCGCAGCGCGGTGGACCGCGGCGCGATGGACCCGGGCGGGGCGCGCGCCGTGCACCGGGTCTGTGAGCAGATCGAGGTGCTGGCCGGGCCGGCCGAACCCCCGGCCCGGCTGCACGGTGACCTGTGGTCGGGCAACGTGCACGCCGACCCCCAGGGGCGAGCGTGGCTGCTGGACCCGGCGGCGCACGGCGGGCACCGGGAGACCGACCTGGCGATGCTCGCCCTGTTCGGGTTCCCGCACCTGAACCGGGTGCTGGCCGGGTACCAGGCCGCGGCGCCGCTGGCCCCCGGCTGGGCAGCGCGGGTGCCGTTGCACCAACTGTTCCCGTTGCTGGTGCACGCGGTGCTGTTCGGTGGCGGCTACGGCGCCCGCGCCACCGCTGCCGCGCGCGCTGCCCTGGGGTGAGCACCGGTTACCGTGGTGGGGTGCAGTGGCGGTTTCTGCTGCGTCCCGGGTGGGTGGCGCTGACGCTGGCGGTGGTGGGCTTCTCCGTGCTGGCGTTCACCGTGCTCGCGCCCTGGCAGTTCCACCGCGGCGAGCAGCGGGCCGCCCGCAACACCGCCATCGAGCAGTCCTTCAGCACCGCGCCGCAGCCACTGCGTGCCGTGCTGGCTCCGGGTCAGCCCCCCGGGCCCGGCACGGAATGGCGCCAGGTCCAGCTCACCGGACGTTACCTGGCTGAGGCCGAGGTGCTGGCCCGGCTGCGCACCGTGCAGGGCGAGCCGGCCTACGAGGTGCTGATCCCGCTGCGCCTGGCCAACGGCGAGACGGTGCTGGTGGACCGCGGTTACCTGCGTCCAGCCGAAGGGTTGCGGGCGCCCGGATACCCGGCGGTCCCCGCCGGCGAGGTGACCGTCACCGGACGGCTGCGGGCCGACGAGCCGGACGCCGCCCACCGCGGGGTCGTCACGCTGGACGGCCACCGGCAGGTGTACGCGGCCAGCTCGAGCGCCGTGGGCGCCGCGACGGGTCTCCGGCTCGAACCGGGCTACGTGCAACTGGTCGACGGAACGCCAGGGGTGCTGTCCGCGCTGCCGCTGCCGCAATTGGACGCCGGACCGCACTTCGCCTACGCCCTGCAGTGGCTGGCGTTCGGGACCATGGCCCCGCTGGGACTGATCTACTTCGCCTGGCGCGAGGCCCGCGGCTGGCACCGGGAAGTGTGGGTCGGCCCTGATCCGAACGATCCCGACGACCCGCATGACCCACGGCAGCCGCAGGCCGCGCTCGCCGACCGCTACGGCGGGGCCCGCTGACCGGTGTTCAGCGCCGCCGGCCCAGCAGCGCCGCGAGGGCCGCGACCAGCAGCGCCGCCACCGCCCCGATCACCCGGGACAGCTCGACGCCACGGGTCAGGTCGCCCGCATCGGGGGTGCGCCCATCGCCGAGCACCGGACGCTCCTGGGTGCCGTGGGGATAGACGGTGCGCCCGCCGAGGCGGACCTCCAGCGCACCTGCGAACGCCGCCTCCACCTGGCCCGCGTTCGGGCTCGGGTGCGCGGCCGCGTCGCAGCGCCAGGCCCGCCACGCCCCCCGGGCCGAGCCGCCCACGACGGGTGCGCACAGCACGGTCAGCGCCGCGGCCAGCCGGGCGGGGAGCAGGTTGGCCAGGTCATCGAGCCGGGCCGCCGCCCAGCCGAACCGGGCATGGCGCGGCGAGCGGTACCCCACCATCGCGTCCAGGGTGTTGACCGCCCGGTAGGCCAGCAGGCCGGGCACCCCGGCCACGGCACCCCACAGCAGCGGAGCGACCACCGCGTCGGAGGTGTTCTCAGCGATCGACTCCACACTGGCCCGTGCCACGCCCGCCGCGTCGAGCCGGTGGGGGTCCCGGCCACACAGGTGCGGCAACCGGGCCCGGGCGGCCTGCAGGTCCCCGGCGTCCAGCTCACGGGCCATCGCGGCGCCTTCCCTGGCCAGCGAGGACCCACCCAGCACCGCCCAGGTCGCGAGTGCGGTGCTGGCCACCTGCACGCAGGCCCGGCCGCGCGCGACGCATTCCAGCAGCCCGCCGACGGCCGCCGTCCCGCCGACCAGCACGGCGGCGTACGCCGCCCCGGTCAGCTTGTGGTCGGCATAGCAGATCCGCTCAGCGGTAGCTGCCAGCCGCCCGAACGCCGCCACCGGGTGGTGCCGACCCGGATCACCCAACGCCGCATCGGCAGCCACGCCGAGCAGCAACCCCACCGCACGCTCCGCACCCACAGTCGACCCCTAGGTGTCCGAAGGGAGGCGCACACCCTATCCGCTCCCCTCCCCCGCATGTCGGGCTCCCCTGCACGCCGTGTCGGGCTCTCGTGCCCGCTGTGTCGGACTCTCGTGCCCGCGGGGCTCAGCCCCCAGCCGCACCCCGTCCAGGGGCGGCCCCACGGTGCCCGGCCGGCGTGGGCCGTCCACCCGCACACTGCAGGTGATCAGCGTCTCGGTCATCCCGTAGCGCTGCACCACCTGCTGTCCGGTGGCTGCCGCGATCCGTTGCTGGTCGCGGGCGGGCAACGCGGCGGAGCCCGAGACGAGCAGCCGGGCAGCGGCCAGCGCAGCGGCGACGTCGGCATCCTGCTCGGCCGCCTCGGCCAGCCGGTGATACATCGTCGGCACGCCGAACAGCATCGTCGCCGGGCCCGCCAGTTCCCGGGCGGCACCGTCGACGGAGAACGCACCCAGGTGGTGCAGCACGCCACCGAGCCGCAACGGCCCGAGCACGCCGAGCACCAGGCCGTGGACGTGGAACAGCGGCAGCCCGTGCACCAGCACGTCGCGCGCCGTCCACGCCCAGGCGGCGGCGAGCGCGTCGAGGTCCGCGGCCAGCGCGCGGCGCGGCAGCACGGCCCCCTTGGGCGGCCCGGTGGTGCCGGAGGTGTAGACGATCAGCGCGGGTGACTCGGGGGACGGCTCGGGCGGCACCGGCCCGGCCCCGGGCACCAGGTCGACGTCGAGCCGGGGTAGCACCCGCAGCGCCTCGGGAAGGACCGTGCCCGGGGCGGTGAGCACCAGGTCCGGGGCGGCGTCGGAGACGAGGTGGAACAGCTCCCTGCTGCCGAGCTTGGGATTGACCGGAACCGCCGGGACGCCGGCCACCAGCGCTGCCACGACTCCCACGCAGGTCTGCACCGCAGGCGGGGCCCAGACCGCGACCCGCCGGGCCGTGCGGAGCCGGGGCAGCAGCGGTATGGTCACCGCGGCCAGCTCCCGGTGGGTGAGCGCATGCGGGCCGAAGCGCAACGCCTCAGCGTCGGTGGGCCGGTGCAGGGTCGGCAGCAGAGGTGAGTACCGGGCATAGCACACCGCGGGGGGCCTCCTCACGCAGAGCCGGAACCCGGATCATCCGCTGCCGGGGGTGGCAGGCGCTATCCGCAGGGGCGATCGGCGGTAGGCAGGCCGCGCCCGCGCACCAACCAGTACCGCTGGGCGGCGCAATCTCGGCGGAGGCCGGCGACGGGGTGGCGTCCAGGCCCTACTCTTCTCCCGACCCGGGGGGCGTTCATCTGCCAGAAGGAGCGCTGGGCCCATGAGCCGCCACCTGTGGAACGTCAATCCCGACAGCTCTGTCGACGTTGACACCGAGTTTCCCGTGCCCCGGCTCGCACCCGCGGTATCCGCTGAGGAGACCACCGTGGAGCTGCCGCGGTACCAGGAGCCGGCAGAACCGGCACTGTCCATGCTCTCCCGGGGACGGCACGGCATGCGGTGAGCCGGGCTCAGCCGCCGAGGGCCTGACCCGGTGGCCCGCCTCGTCCGGGTGGGTGATCAGCGCATAGAGTGATGCTCCCGTTGTGAACCGCGAGCTGGTGAGGGGGCGACGGTGGCTGTGATCGAGGGGCCGCCACCCGCGGGCAGGTACCGATGAGCGACCAACCAGGTGCGGTGCGGGTGCTGGACGCCACCGGACGCACGGTCGGGGTGGGCGTGCTCGTCGGCCCCCGGGAGGTGCTGACCTGCGCGCATGTCGTGAACTCCGCGCTCGGCCGGGACCAGGCGGCGCAGGATCAGCCGGCTGCCGAGGTCAACGTCCAGTTCGCGGTCGGCGACGGGCCTTCGCTGCGGGCCCGGGTGCGGCGCTGGCTGCCTCCGCCGCGCACCGGGGCGATCGGGGACGACATCGCCGGGCTCGTGCTGACCAGCCCCGCGATCCCCCCGGACGCCACCCCGGCCCGGCTGGCCGCGAACCCGCCGGCACGCAGCCAGGTGGTGGACGTGTTCGGCTACCCCGGCATCCCGCCGCGCCCGCACGGCGCCTGGGTGACGGCCACGGTGCGCGGCCAGATCGGGGACCGTCACCTGCAACTGGACTGCACCCCGGACAGTGCGCTGCGGATCCAGCCAGGCTTCAGCGGCAGCCCGGTGTACGACCGCAGCACCGCCCGGGTTTTGGGTCTGCTGACCGCCGCGCCACCGGCCGGCTCCGCGGAGCGGGACAGCTACGCGATCACCGCCGCCCGGCTGCGGCTGGCCTGGCCGGAGGTCCTCGACCCCCGCCACGCGCGGGTCCGCGGTCGGCCCGCCGGCGGGCTCAGCGAGCTCACCGTGCTGCACGTGTCGGACATCCAGTTCGGCCATAACCACCTCTTCGGCGGCAACGGCCTGACCCCCGCCGACCAGGCGCACGACACCCTGTTCCGGCGGCTGCACGACGACCTGGACCGGCTGGCCGCCGACCACGGGCTGCGCCCCGACCTGATGGTGGTGACCGGGGACCTGGCCGAGTGGGGCCTGCGCAGCGAGTTCGAGCAGGTGGTGCAGTTCCTGGCCGCGCTGACCGAGGCGGTGGAGCTGCCCCGGCGGCACGTGGCGCTGGTGCCGGGCAACCACGACGTCAACCGGAAAGCCTGCGCCGCCTACTTCCAGGATCAAGAGGCGGACGAATGCCAGCCGGTGGCACCGTACTGGCCGAAGTGGCGGCACTTCGCTACCGCGTTCGAGCAGTTCTACGCCGGTGTCGCCGGGGCGAGCTTCACCCCGGACGAGCCGTGGACGCTGTTCGAAATGCCCGATCTCGCGGTGGTGGTGGCCGGGCTGAACTCGACCATGGCCGAGAGCCACCGCGACACCGACCACTACGGCTGGGTCGGCGAACACCAGCTCCGCTGGTTCGCCCAGCGGCTCGCCCGCTACCGGGACCAGGGCTGGCTGCGGCTCGCCGCGGTGCACCACAACGCGGTGCGCGGCGCGCTCGCCGACGACGAGAACCTGCGCGACGCCGACGACCTGGATCGACTGCTCGGCCAGCCCGGCCTGGTGAGCCTGCTGCTGCACGGGCACACCTACGACGGGCGGCTGCACCGGCTCTCCTCGGGCCTGCTGGCGCTGTCCACCGGCAGCGCCGCGGTCACCGCCGAGGCCCGCCCGCAGGAGGTCCCCAACCAGTACCAACTGCTCACCCTGCGCCCGGACGGGGTGACCCGGTATGCCCGCCAGTACGCCGTCGGCCAGCGCCGCTGGATCGGCGACACCCGGATCAGCCCGACCGGCTCGGACTGGCGCCACCACGAGCCCCACCCGCTACCGCACGTCCATGCGACATTCAGCCGCGACCAACCCGCAGAGGCAGGGCGCCGGAACCCGGATCACCTTCTCGATCAACAGCGACATGGCAGAAGGTCCGCACCAGCCGCCGACGACTTCTTTGAGCGGGTTGTGGAAGCGACCAAGGTCAGCCATCCGGACGCCACGGTGACACCTCGGCCGGACAGCGGGTACCTGCGGATATGCCTGCCACTGCCGGATGGGGGGGTGGAGCAGTGGCCGGTCGGCGTGGTGGACGGTGAGGTCACCGAGGAGCGTCTGCGGCCCTTTGTGCAGGTGCACCTGCGCTTCGCCTCGGCCGACCCAGCGGTGCGGTCGGAGCTGGTGTATAGCGGCGCCCCGGCGGCCGAGGAGATGGTGGCCCACGCCCGACGCCAGGGGGTACGGCTACGCAGCTTCCTGGACTACCAGGGGCTTATCGACCTGCGACCGCTGGTCGCACGCCAGGCCGAACGGATTTCCGCCGACCCGATTTACCCGGCGGAGCTGTACGTGCCGCAGCGATACAAGCTGCTGGACGAGGCACCGGACCTGGCCGCTCGTGACGACCTGCTGGGGCAGGTCATCGAGTGGCTGGCGGCCGAGAGGGCACGGTTCGTCATGGTGCTCGGCGACTTCGGACGGGGAAAGACGTTCCTGCTCCGGGAGCTGACCCGCACCCTGCCCGAGCACCTACCCTACCTCCCCCCGGTGCTGGTGGAGCTGCGCACCCTGGAGAAAGCGCCCTCGCTGGACGAGTTGCTCGCCCAGCACCTGGTCCGGCAGAACGTGGACGCCTTCGACGTCGCGAAACTGCGCTACATGATTCGCAGCGGTCGGCTCGCGTTGCTGTTCGATGGGTTCGACGAGCTGGAATTGCGGGTTGGGTTCAAGAACGCCGCCGACTACCTGAGCGTCCTGTTGCGCGAGGTCACCGACCAGGCCAAGATCGTGCTCACCAGCCGCACCCAGCACTTCCGGTCGACCGGGCAGATCTGGACCACACTGGGAGATAACGTCGCCGACAAAGCCACCAGTCGGGTGGCCGTGCTGGAGGACTTCACCGACGAGCAGATCGTGCAGTTCCTGGCGAAGCATTACGGCGGGAATCACCAGCGTGCTCAGGAGCGGTTCGCGTTGATCGACGACGTCCGCGACCTGCTTGGCCTGTCCCGCAATCCGCGGATGCTGTTCTTCATCGCGGATCTCAAAGAGGAGCGGCTCCGCACGATCCAAGCCAAGCACGGCCACATCAGTGCAGCCGAGCTGTATCGAGAGCTGGTCGATTTCTGGTTGCTCCGGGAGGTGAAGCGACACGAGCATCACAGCGGTCTGCCGTTGCTGGACAAGGAGGATCGGTTAGCGGCCTGCACCGCCCTGGCGCTACGCCTGTGGGCGACCACTGTCCTGACAATCCCGCTGGCGGAACTCACCGCCGAGGTGTCCGTAACGCTGACCCGGCTCACCGAGCTCAAGTACACCGCCGAGCAGGCCGCTCATACGGTCGCATCGGGGACGCTGCTGGTGCGCACCCCGGAGGGGGGGTTCACCTTTGTTCACCAGTCCGTGATGGAGTGGCTGGTGGCCAACTCCGCAGCCGAACGGCTGCACCGGGGCAAGGCGCCCGGCCCCCTCCTCACCAGGAAATTCTCCATCTTGATGGTGGATTTCCTGTGCGACCTAGCGGGGCATGACGTGGCCCGGCGCTGGGCAGCGGACGTGCTGGCCGATCCGGCCACCTCCGAAGTGGCGAAACACAACGCGCTGGCCATTACCCAGCGGCTCGGCGTTGAGACACCGCAGAACCTGGCCTGGGTGGACCTGCGCGGCCAGGACCTCACAAATCGCAACCTGCACAGCGCCAACCTGCGCGGGGCCATCTTGCGCGGTATGCGGCTGGTGGGTACGAATCTCGCCCGAGCCGACTTACGGGATGCCGACCTGACGGGGGTCAGGATGATCGGTGGGGATCTCACCGGGGCCCACCTCGCCAGCAGCCAATGGCAGCGGGCAGCCCTGCTCGGGGTATCCGGACTTGATAAGCTGGCCCCTGCCGCAGAACTGGCTGTTGCTGCGGTGGCCAGGCGTGATCGTGCCGATGTTATGATCTCCACTACCGCGCCCGCGCTCGGAGTGGCGTTCTCCCCCGACGGCACCCTGCTCGCTATCTCACGTGGCTACAGTGTCGAGATCGTCGATCTGCTCAGCGGTGACACGCTCCGTGTCCTCAGCGGCCACACCAACTGGGTGTGGGGGGTGGCGTTCTCCCCCGACGGCACCCTGCTCGCCACCGCCTCCACCGATGCCACCACCCGGCTCTGGGACCCCGCCACCGGCCAGCACCGCAACACCCTCGAAGGCCACACCAGCCCGGTGCGGGGGGTGGCGTTCTCCCCCGACGGCACCCTGCTGGCCACCGCCTCCGACGATGCCACCGCCCGGCTCTGGGACCCCGCCACCGGTAGGTGGCTTGCCACCCTGCTCGCACTGGAAACGGGTGGCTACGCGGTGCTCTTGCCCGATGGCTCGTACAAGCTCGACAGCGACCCGGACGGTGCGCTCTGGTGGGCGATCAAGCTGTGCCGCTTCGCGCCTGGTGAGCTGGATCCCTACGACCCCACGATCCGGCGACTACCAGCCGGCGCCTCCATCCCCCGTTGACGGCTGCCCGCGCCCGTCAGCGCAGTTCAGTGGAGCAGTTCAGCGGCCTGGTCGGTGAGCTGGCGGACGGCTGGGCGTCGCCGGTACGGGGCGAAGTGGCCGACGAGCTGGCTGAGGTGGCCGACCACCCGGGCCGAGTCGACCTCGCCGCGCAGGGTGTCGACCGCCCTGGTAGCCAGGTCGACGGCGTGGTCGACGTCGGGGTGGTCCTGGCGCAGGTAAATGTGGGCCAACAGGATGCGGCGCAACGCACCCTCGCGGGCGCAGTCGGGGCCTTGCTGGCGCAGCGCGGTGCGCAGGTGCTGGCTGGCCCGTTTCCAGTCCTCCAGCCGCAGGTAACAGAAGCCGGCCATAGCGTGTGCCTGGGCTTCATCGAGCCAGTAGCACCAGCCCGGCTCCCCCGAGGACGACGGAGCATCACCGAGCCGGTCGAACGCGCTGTCCAGGGCGCGGCGGCACTCGGTGGTCGCCCGGTCGCAGGCATGCGCCTCGGCCGCGCGCAGATCGCAGATCGCGGCGATCCGGGGCGTGGCACCGGGGTAACCAGCCTGGGCGGTCTCGGCCAGCGTGACCGACTCCCGGACCTGACCAAGATCCTTGGCCTGCAGGGACATCGACCCCACAATATTGGCGCCCAGTGCCCGGTCCCCGGCGGCGTGCGCGGCGTGCAGCGCAGCTACCCAGTACCGCTGGGCCTGCGGATGGTTCCCGCTGTCAAACGACAGCCAGCCCGCCAGCCGCATCAGCTCTGCGGCGGTGGCATGCAGCCGCCGCCCCACCGGCTCGGTGTACTGGTGCTGGTCGAGCAGCTCCAACACGTGCCGCAGATGGGCCCGGACCAGCCGCAGCAACGTCCCGCCGCCGAGGCGGTCGTCCATCCGGCGCAACGTACCGACCATGTGGTCGAGGTAGTCGACCGCCACCAGCGGCACCGGCGCACCGGACGAGCGAGCCAGCGCAGCAACGTCGCCCGGGCGGGCCAGCAGCCATTCATGGGCGGGCGCACACCCCGCAGCACCCAGCAGCGTGAGCAGGATCCGCCGGTCCACGCTCCCAGCGTCGGTGACCACCCGCAGCGCGTGCAAGCTGCCGGCCACCGTCCACGGCAGCACCAGCCCACTGATCGCCGGGACCGCTTCGACGACATCCTCACCCCAGCCCAGCTCGGCGGAGGTGATCGGACGTCCCAGCTCGCCGGTCACCAGCGACGCCGCCAGCGTCGGCCACGGCGAACGCGGCCGATCACCACGCAGCCACTTGTACGGCGTCTTGGCGTGCACCCGCTCGGCACGTCCCTGCAATGCCGCACCGGCCATGGGCACCAAAGCGCACCCTGCGCACCAGCCGGGCCCAGGGGCTCCGGGTACCGGCTGCTGCTCACACCGATTTGACCAGGCTGGAAGAATTCGATGTGTTGGCACATCACGATGCAGCCGGCAGCCCCGATGATCTGTTGATCCGGGGTGTACGCATCTTCGACGGGACGCAAATCGTTCCGGCCGATTCGCTGCTGGTGCGCGGCGGGGTGATCACCGAGATCGGCACCGGACTCGCTGCGCCACCCCAGATCCAGGTCGTGGAAGGCGCGGGCGGCACCCTGCTCCCCGGGTTGATCGACAGTCACGTGCACGCCCTGCGTCCGGACAATCTGGGGCAGGCGCTGGCCTTCGGGGTGACCACCGAGCTGGACATGTTCTGCGTGCCGCCACATGTCCAGCAGCTTCGGCAGGCCGCGGCCACCCGGCTGGACGTCGCCGATTTCCGCAGTGCCGGCATCGGAGCGACCGCCCCGGGCGGGCATCCCACCCAGTTGGTCACCTGGGGGGTCTATCCGGAGTTCCCCACGCTGCCCGGTCCCGAGCAGGCCGAGGGGTTCGTGGCCGCCCGGGTCGCCGAGGGGGTGGACTACATCAAGGTGTTCGTCGAGGACGGCTCCCTGTGGGGGCAGGTGCGGCAGGTGCTGTCCGCCGAGTCGGTCCGAGCGGTGATCGCCGCCGCACATGCGCACGGCAAGATGGTGCTGGTACACGCCGACAGCGGTGCCACCGCCCGGATGGTGCTGGACGCGGGTGCCGACGCGCTGGCCCACCACCCCAACGATCCCGACCCGGACGGTGAGCTGGTGGGCCGGATCGCCCATGGCGGGCAGTTCGTGATTCCCACCTTGCGGATGCCCGCAGCATTCGCCCCGGACCGCCGAGGCATCGGCAACCGTGATCTGCTCGATCATCCGGACATCGGGCCTTACCTCGACCCGCAGACCCGTCACTTCATGACCCAGCCGCCACCCCCGCCGGTAGACGTCCCGAAGGACTTCACGCGACGCGGCCTGGACTTCGCCGGTGCCCTGCGGATCACCCGGGCCCTGCACGAGGCCGGCGTACCCCTGCTGGCCGGCACCGATGCCATCCCGGTTGCTGGGCACGGGGTGGGCCTGCACCGCGAACTGGAACTGCTCGTCGAAGCCGGGCTCACTCCGGCCCAGGCCCTCGCGGCGGCCACCTCGGTGCCCGCCCGCTGCTTCGGGCTCACCGACCGGGGCCGGCTCGCACCTGGCCTCGCCGCAGACCTCCTGCTGGTCGAGGGTGGTCCGACCGACGAGATCACCGCGACTCGTAATATCAGGGGAATCTGGCGCCGCGGCGCGCGATTCGACCGCGCCGCCTACCGCGCATCGCTGCCCGGGCACGACACTCAGGACGGGCGACGCACGGCGGTGAGGAGCCACCACTCGACGAACCGGGGAGTTCCCCGCCCCCAGTGAGCAGGGAGGCGGCCTTATCTGCGGAGAGGTGGAGGAGCCAGTCCCTCGGTCCGGGCGTAAGTGTGTGCACCGCCCGAGAGACCAGGGAGACGGCGCGGTCTAGGGCGCGACCTCCGACGCGTGGGAGCACGGGCGATGTTCGGCGTGGGGCTCCCGCTACCGCCTGGATTCCGGCGCAGGGACAGCCGCCACTGGACGCACCGAAGCGATCCGTAAGCTCCCGAGTATGCTTCGTGGTATGACGAGGATTACGGTCACGATGGACGATCGGCTGGCCGCAGCGGTCCGGGCCACTGCGGGCGATAACGTGTCCGGCTGGCTGGCCAAGGTGGTCCGCGCCGAGCTGTTGCGGCGGGCCATCGCCGCGGAGATCGCTTGCGACCAGCAGCACTCCGACTATCTGGCCTGGCGTACCGAGCGGCTGGACGAGATCGACGGAGCGGAGGCTTGAGGCGCGGCGAGGTCTGGCGGTACCAGGGGATCTCCCGGTTCCGGCCGGTGCTGGTCGTCAGCTGCGACGAACTCAACGACGCCGAGCAGCCGATCGTGGTCGATGTAACATCGTTCAGCCCGCAAGGGGCAGCCGCGTTGTTGACCGTGGCCGTCGACGGCGCGCTGGGCGGCTACGCGCGGTGCCGCACGATCAGCTTCGCAGACTCCAAGCGGTTTACCGAACTGCTCGGCACCGTCCCGGACTCGACAATGGAACAGGTTGACATGGCGCTGCGAGCCGCACTCAGCCTGTAAATACTTGGTGTGGGTATGCGGCAGTCTCCAGGCGATTCGACAAGCACGGGCGCCATCTCGCTCCCCTTACCAACCGGCCGCGCCATGATCACCATTTCGTCAAGATACGGACCGCTGAGCAACCCTGAAGTTGACGAAACGGCGATCATAGCGTCGGCAAGCAGGCGCCGACGCGTGGCAGCGGCGTTGAGGCACAGCGGCGGGCTCGCCCGGGCTGGTCTCGTCAGTCATCCCCAGTGTCCATGATCGAAAGCCGAATGGTGGTAGCACACCGTAACCCGGTACTGCGCGACGCGGAAGCACAGTAGGGCTGTTGCGCATCAGCGGCACTCGTCGGCACCGCTGGCACTAATTCCGGCATACCGTCCATTCGGGTTGCCTTTATGGCTGTGAGTGACCTTCGCGACGATGCGGGGCCAGACCCCGGAGGGTGACCCCAGCACGCTGATCGTCACCCGGAGGGCCTAGGCCACGCTGGGCGCACCTGGCTCACCTTCAACGGAGGGATCAAGACCACGGTCGTACTGACCGATCAGGAGACAGAGCAGCTCATCAAGCTGCTCGGGAACGCATCAAATGCCCGGAGACCCCGTTGAACAACGACACGCCCGCAGCGGCCCTACCCGAGCCGCACTTCGGCTTCACCTAACCCGGGCGGCCACCGGTTGAGCAAACCCACCCGTTCCCAGCTCCCGGTGGCCGGCCGTTCCTTTCGCCGACCGACCGGCGAAAGGACCCCTGCCCCCCGGTGCGCGCGCCGGGGGGCAGGGCGCGTCTTCCGCCATGGCAAGGGCATCTGAGGTAGGACAGGCTTACGACACCACATCTGGTGCGCCTAGATCGGGTGGCAACCGGGAAGCGCGTACTGGCCTGGTCTCCTCCGGGGATCGGCGGGCCGCCAAACGCAACTGCTGTTCACGGCAGGTGATCACTCCGGATAGGGTGAGCGCCATGGCAGCGGACGTCCTCGGCACGGGGAGCCCTCGGGACGGGGGCCCTTGAGGTGGGAACACTGAGCGGCGTGCTGGCCGAGGCTGCGACACCTGACTTGTTCCACGCCCGGATGCAGATGGCCTTCTCGCTGGGCTGGCACATCGTGGTCGCCTGTTTCGGGGTGGGGTTCCCGGCGCTGGTGCTGTTCGCCGAGTGGCGCTCCTACCGTCGGGCCGACACCGCGATGTTCGGGCTGGCCCATACCTGGGCGAAGGCGATGGGGGTGCTGTTCGCCGTGGGTGCGGTGTCGGGCACGATCCTGTCGTTCGAGATGGGCATGCTCTGGCCGGGGCTGATGGCGCGGTTCGGGGACATCTACGGGTTCCCGTTCACCCTGGAAGGCTTCGCGTTCTTCATTGAGGCGATCTTCGTCGGGGTGTACCTGTACGGCTGGTCCCGGTTGTCCCCCCGGGCCCATCTGCTGTCCGGCCTGCCGATGATCGTCTCCGGGGTGGCCGGGGCGTTTTTCGTGGTGTCGGCGAACGGGTGGATGAACACCCCGACGGGGTTCCAGATCCGCGACGGCCAGATCGTCGACACCGACCCGTGGGCGGCCATGTTCAACCCGTCCACCGCAGCGCAGTCCGTCCATATGATCATCGCCGCGGTCATGGTCACCGGGTTCGGCGTGGCGTCGGTGTACGCGGTGGGCATGCTGCGTGGCCGCCGCGACCGCTACCACCGGATCGGCCTGCTGCTGCCGCTGACCGTGGCCGCGGTGGCGACCCCGGTCCAGATCGCGGTGGGTGACTGGCTGGCCAATGTGGTGGCCGACCACCAGCCGGTGAAGCTGGCCGCGATGGAGGGGCTCTACCACTCGGGGACCGGCGTGCCGCTGGCGCTGGGCGGGATCTATCTCGACGACAGGCTGGTCGGCGCCATCGAGCTCCCCTACGGGCTGTCGTTGCTCCTCCACCACGATCCGAACGGTTTCGTGCCCGGCCTGGACCAGGTTCCACCGCAGTTGCGCCCACCGGTCAATGTGGTGCACCTGTCCTACAACGCGATGGTCGGCATCGGGTTCGCGTTACTGGCCCTGGCCGCCTGGCTGGGCTGGGTGTGGTGGCGGCGTCGCGACATCCCGCGCAGCCCGTGGTTTCTGCGGGCGGTCGCGGTGTCCGGGGTGGCGGCGGTGGTGGCCCTGGAGGCCGGGTGGGTGACCACCGAGGTGGGCCGCCAGCCGTGGATCGTCTACCAGATCCAGCTCACTCGCGACGCGGTGAGCACCGCCCCCGGCCTGCGCTACGGCTTCTACCTGGTGCTGGCCGTGTACCTGATGCTCACCGTCATGACGGGGTACGTGCTGCGCAAGCTTGCGGGGACCCGGGGGGCACCGCTCGCCCCGCAAGAGCCCGAGCAGCAGCGCCAGGCAGGACGCGTGAGCTGATGGCCGAGGCCGTGCTGGCCTTCATGTGGGTGGGCCTCACGGCCTACGCGCTGTTCGGCGGTGCCGACTTCGGTGCCGGGTTCTGGGACCTGCTGGCCGGGGGCACCGAACGCGGACGCCCCCCGCGGCGGCTCATCGAGCACTCCATCGGCCCGGTGTGGGAGGCCAACCACGTCTGGCTGATCTTCGTGCTGGTGGTGCTGTGGACCAGCTTCCCGGCGGCGTTCGCGGCGGTTGCCTCCACCCTCTACATCCCGCTGACCCTGGCCGCCCTGGGCATGATCGCCCGCGGGGCAGCGTTCGCCTTCCGGCACAGCGTCGACCAGCTCGCGCTGCAGCGGTTCTTCGGGGCCTCGTTCGCGTTCTCCTCGGTGACCACCCCGTTCTTCCTCGGCACCATCGCCGGGGCCGTCGGGTCAGGACGGGTCCCGCCCGGCATCGCCGCCGGCCACGTGCTCACCAGTTGGCTCAACCCCACCTCGATCCTGGGTGGGGTGATCGCGGTGGGGACGTGCGCCTACCTGGCCGCGGTCTACTTGTGCGCCGACGCCCAGCTCCACGACGACTCGGCGCTGCTGGAGTACTTCCGCCGTCGCGGGATCGTCACGGCCGCGCTTGTCGGGGTCGTCGCCTTGGGCGGCATCGCCGTGCTGCGCGCCGACGCACCGCACCTGTTCGCCGGCCTCTCCACCCGCGGCCTGCCCCTCGTCCTGGTCTCCGCGGCCGCCGGGATCAGCTCGATCGTGCTGCTGGCCCGCAGGCGGCTCGGGCTGGCTCGGGTGGCCGCCGCCCTCGCGGTCACCGCCGTGCTCTGGGGCTGGGCCGTCGCCCAGTACCCCTACCTGCTGCACCCCGGGCTCACCGTGCAGGCCGCCGCCGCACCCGAGGCCACGCTGCGCGCGATGCTGATCAGCCTGGTGGTGGGCGCCGCGCTGCTCGTGCCCTCGCTCGTCTTCCTGTTCACACTTTTCCAGCGCGAGCACGACACCGCGACCCACCCAGCACAGGAGCCCTTTTGACGGTACCGGCTGCTACTTTCAGCGCCACCAGTTAAGTGGGAGGGCACTGTGGTAAGTAGCCAGTTAGATGTGATCTTCGAGGCGACTGGAGCCGATCCCGTGCGGGCGGCGATCGTGCGGGCGTTGCGGGCCGGGGTGCGTGCCGCGGGAGAGTCCTACGAGTTCGGCCAGCCCCGCACCGATGCGCACACCTACGGCAACGACCTGTGGCGCTTCGTCTGGTACGAGATGGGCCGCGAGGTAGGGGGGCTGCCGAGGGCCCTGGTGCGGCACCCGCGCGGCTCGTTCCTGGTCGATCTCGGCAAGGCGGTGCTCTACCCGTTCCGCTACGGCGCGAGCCTGGCCGACGACGTGGCGACCTTCCGGCTGGCGGACAGCCAGTTCCGCCGGGAGCTGCTGGTCGATCCGGATACCGAGCCGCACCTGTTCTGGCCGCAGGTCGTGCTGGTGCCCTACGCCGCGAACCCGCACGCCGGGCTGGTCCGCGCCTACGTCGGGGGGGCCCGGATCGCCGACGGTGACCTGCTGGACTGGCAGTGGCTGGAGGAGCTGGACCTGGGCGGCCAGGCCGACACCGCCGCCCCGCGGGTGGTGCACCGCGCACCCGAGGAGCCGCAACTGGACCTGAAGCTGGCGGACCCGGAGGAGGGCGTCGGTGGCCAGGTCGGCTGACGGGGCGACGGTCGTCGCGGTGTTCGACCCGGCGCGCCTCACGCTGGCCCGCCAGGCCGCCGGCTGGTCAAAGAAGCAGCTCGCCGAGGCGATCGACCGGACCCCGGCGGCGGTGACCCAGTACGAGGCGGGGCTGGCCCGCCCGTCGGCGGGCGTGCTGGACACCTGCGCCGCTCAGCTCGACGTCCCGGTCGGGTTCTTCGCCCGCGGCCGGCCCCGGCTGCCGCTGGACGTCGGCGACGCGCACTTCCGCAGCCTGCGCTCGGCGCGGGTGGTGGAACGGATGCGAGCGCTGGCCACCGTCGAGCTGATCTGGGAGCTGACCGAGCAGCTCAGCCGCTCCGTGCGGTTACCCGTGCTGGACCTGCCCGACCTGGGGCAGGCGGCGGCCAACCCGCGCACCGCCGCGCGGGCGCTGCGCGCCGCCTGGAACATCCCCGCCGGGCCGGTGCCACACCTGGTGCGGCTGCTGGAGTCCAAGGGCATCGTGGTGGCGTTCCTGAGCTTCTCCGACGCTGGCCGGGTCGACGCGTTCTCCACCGCGGCTGGTGGCCGCCCGACGGTGGTGCTCACCGCGGACAAGGGCAACGGGTTGCGGACCCGGTTCACCGCCGCGCACGAGCTGGCGCACCTGCTGCTGCACACCGACGTGATTCCCGGCGACATCGCCCACGAACGGGAGGCCGACGCGTTCGCCGCGGAGTTCCTCATGCCCGCCGCCCAGATCGCCGCCGAGTTACCGACCCGGGTGGACCTGCCCGCATTGCTCGACCTGCAGCAGCGGTGGGGGGTGTCGGTGGCGGCCCTGCTCTACCGCTGCCGTGAGCTCGGCACCCTCTCCGAGGCGTCCTACAAGCGGGCCATGATGCAGATATCCCGGCTGGGCTGGCGCACCCACGAGCCCGGGGGGGACCTCCCGGTCGAGCGCCCCGCCCTGCTCACCCGGGCCTTCGACCTCGCGGCCAGCGCAGGAGTGAGCATCGGCACCCTCTCCGACGCGCTGCAATTGCCCGCCGCCACCGTCCGCACCCTGCTCGGCATGACCGACCACCGCCCGGTCCTGCACCTGGTGTCCTCATCCTGAGCAAGGAACCCCGTACCTGCCATCCGGTACCGATCAGCGGGTACGGGTTTGGAGCAGCGTGCGGACCTTGCGGCTGAGCACATCGAGCTCGGCGTTCTTCCCCACGTAGATGCTGTTCTCCGGCAGGGTCTCGCCGTCGCGCTCGAGGTCGCTGCGTTCCAGGATGGTGTAGAGGACGACGGGGACAGCGCCCAGCTTGGGATCGTCGGCAAGCAGGCGGGCGCAGCGCAGTCCCGCCCGGTAGTAGCCGCCGGCGACGACGTCCTGCGGTGGCGGTAAGGCGTCCGGGGTGGGGAAGGTCCACCGCAGCATCACGTCCAGCACCACGAGGTCCGGGACGCGCTCGCGCAGCGCCGGCAACCGCTGGCGAAACTCCTGCTCGGTGCAGAGGGTCTCGATGTCGGCGTCGGCGATGGCGTCGCTGAGGTACTCCTTCAGCGGTCCTTCCTGCAGGTGGTCGTCCTCGACGATGACGATGTACGGCGCCATGGCAGGTCCTCGTTCCTGTGCGGGTCGGTCAGGCGAGCGGCAGCACGAGCCGGACAGTGGTGGTGTCCGCCGCTGGGCAGAGCTGCACCGTGCCGTTCATGGACCGGATGAGGTGATCGACGATCCACAGCCCGATGCCGGAGCCCTCGCCGGTGGTGTTGCGGGCCAGCTCGCCGCGCCAGTTTCGCTGCAGGCAGCGTGCGGCGTCCTTGGCGTCGAGCGGGATGCCGGTACTGGTGACCTCGATGGCGAGCTGGCCACCGATCACCGTCGCGCCGATCCTGACCCGCGTGTTCGGGTAGCCGTACTTGCCGGCGTTGTCGAGCACGTTGCCGAGGCACTGCTGCAGGAAGGACGTGTCGACGTCGACCAGCCGGCGCCCGAGCCGGCGCACGGCGTCCCGGTCGACGTCGAAGAGGATGCCCAGCATCGGGTTGCTCAGCACCTGCGCATCGTCCGCCCCGGCGATCAGCAGTCGCATCAGGTCGTCGACCCCGATCAGTTCGGTCTTGGCGGTGGGCTGCTTGCCTCGGCTGAGTGCGGCGAACACGCCGGCGGACAGGGCGACCCGGCTGGCCTTGCGGCATAGTCCCCGGACCGCCTTGAGCTGGGCCTCGGCCCGGGTGTCGAACCGGCCGCTGCGCAGGACCAGGTCGGTGCGGTCGGTCGCGGTGCGCAGCGGGCTGGCCAGTTGGTGCTTCAGGTCCTCCATCGTCTCGGCTTGGCTGCGCATGCTGGTCTGCAGGACCAACTGCGCCTGCTGCAGGTGCCGGTAGAGGCCGAGCTGGTCGGCGACGATCTCGCAGGCCTGGGCGGAGTTGGCGGGCAGCTCCCCGGTTGGCCCGGTGGCCTGCAGGACGCCGTACACCCGGTCGCCGACGCCGACCGGGGTGCACAGCAGCCACCCGGCGTCCGGTCCGGCCCCCACCCGGGCCAGCTCGTCCGGATCGGTCACCCATGACTGGCGGCGGGTGTGGAACACCTGCTCGGCAAGAGCCGCCCCCGGACCGGCCGGGGACGCCTGCTGGCCCGCACCGACGCTGCTCACCGGCACCAGCCGGCCAGCCGAACTGCTGGTGCGTTCGGTCCGGCTCACGACCAGCCAGGTCGACTCGGGCACGACGTCCTGCACGATGCGCAGCGCAGCCTCGCAGACGCGCTGCTCGCGCCGCGGGTCCCAGGCCGCGTTCCCGCGCAGCTCCCGGGCGAGCAGGCGGTTCAAGTCACTGATCCCGGCCGCGAGCTGGCGCCAGGAGTCGTTCTCCGCCGAGATGGTTCGCCGGTGCAGCCAGGAACGCCAGTACTGCGCCACCGCAGCGGCGACCGGGTGCAGCAGCGGCAGGTCTGAGTTGGTGAAGTGCAGCGACGACCCGCCCGCCCGGGTGCACCGGATCAAGCCCCACACCTGGTTGCCGCTGCGCAAGGGCAGCTCCATCAGGGCACCGTCCACCTGAGCTCGCGGCGGTGCCCCCTCGGCCGCACTCGTCGACTCCCGGGAACTCGGGCATTCCTGGCCGGGCTGGCCGCAGCGGGCGAACAGCGGGTACCGGTCACCGGCAGCGGGCGTGTCCTGGAGGAAGATCGCCACATCGGTGCACTCCAGGCGCTGCGCCACCAGGTGGCACACGTGTTCCAGGTGCGCCCGCAGCCGCTCCCGGTGCAGCGGCTGCTCCGGGGCCTCGACATCCGCGTCGTGCAGGATCGTGTTGCAAGCCTGCACGAGGGCGAGTGTCTGGCGCTCCCGCAGGGTGGCGCGCAGTTCGGGGAGGATCTCGACCAGTTCGGCGGCGACGTCGAATGCGCCGGCGGAGAGCTCGTCCGCGCCGAGCAGGGTCAGCGCTCCCGCGGCGCCATCGACATAGTCGACCGGTAGGGCGGCGGCGACGGGCAACCCGAACAGCGTCGCCGGGTCCCCGGACAGGTCGGCGGGCAGCGCCAGCGATCTGATCTGGAAGGCGTGGTCGGTCACTGGATCGGGTGGGACTGGGCAGCCGGAGTCGGGCGGGACCGGGCCGTCGAGCCACCGGGAGAGCATCAACGCGGGGGTGCAGCCACCCGGCTGGGCTTCCCACAGCACCGCCGCCTCGGCCCCGGCGGCCTGGCCCAGTACCCGGGTCAGATCACCGAGGGCGCCCGGTCCCTCCGGGTTCAGGGCCACCAGGGCAAGTTGGTGCCACCAGCGGCTGGGCGCCCGCAGGCTGCTCCTGGGGGCCAACGAGGTCATGAGGCCTCCTCCCGGGCCGGCCATACCCGCGCTTTGGCGAGGGTCAGCAACTCGCAGCGGGTGCGGTCGGAGCGGGCCCGGACCGTGCCGTCAAGCACGGCGGCCTGCTCGGCCAGCTCCTGGAAGACATGCGCGGCCTGGCCGATGAGGGCGGCATCACTGCCGAACGGCGAGCGGGTGAGATCATCCTCCAGCGCCTCGGCACAGTGGGCGAGCTGGGTCGTCGCCTCCGGCTCGGTCACGGCCTCGACCAGGGTCCCCGGCAGGAGCTCGGCGGCGGGCTGCCAACTGCACTGCCGGGGCAGGATCTGCAGCAGGTCGGTGTAGACGACCACCCGGTCGCGCCCGTCGGGCAGGTGGCCGACCAGGTGGTAGAGCCCCTGCTCCCGGTCCAGGCCACGGTGCTCGCCGAGGTTCTGCACCAGCGGCACCAGCGAGTGCATCGCCGCGTCGACGCCGTGCTCCACCTGGGCCCGGACCCGCCTGCGGGCCACCGCCGCGATCAGGCGATCGGGTGCGGGAACCCGGCTGCGGTCCTTCGGCACGAGCTGGGCCATCACCAGATCGAAGAAGCGGCCGACCAGGCCACGCAGTTGCGGGTGCTCCAGGACCGCGGGGTGCCGCTGGAAGCGCAGGACGGTGTCCACCAGATCCCGCGCCGGGACCCGGTGGCCGGCCACGTCGCACTCGACGAGGCAGGCCAGGACGACGTCGAGTCGCAGCCGGGTGAACGCAGGCTCGTCCGGCTCCCGGCCAATGGCCTCGTCCAGTCGCTGCAGGGACAGCTCCGCCGACCACCACGGCCGCTCGGCGGGCAGGGTGCTGGCGACGACCTGACGCAGGTGGTTCTTCGCCGTCGCCACCAGGATGCGCCGCTCGGCCGCGGACTGCGCTGCCGCGCACTCGCCGAGCGTCTGCTCGGCCAGCAGCAGCCGGGTGGTCGACGAGGCACTGATGGTGCAGCGCGGCGCGGCCAGGGCCTGGGCCCCCTGGGCGCGGGCGGCGAGGTCGCGGCGCAGCGCGTCGAGGTCCACCACCCGCCACTTGACCGCCACGGGGTCGGCATCGGCGTCGGTCCGCTCGATGCGGCCGCTGGCTTCGCCGAGGATGGCCACAATGGCCGAGGGCTGCTCGTCACAGAACACGGCCAGCTCGTCGACGGTGAAGGTGCGCAGCGCCGCAGCGGCCGCCAGGACCCGCTCGGTACTCATGGCACGACCCTGCCCAGCAGCTCTCGCGTCCTCATGCCGCGACCGCCGCACTGCACAGCAGGGCATCGGCGGGGATCCGGCCCGCCTCCCAATCCCGGAGCGCGACCTGCAGGTCCGGCGGGATCGGCGACCCCAGCCGGGAGACGAAGTAGTCCTTCTCGTGGAGCGGACGCTCGATCTGGTTGAGCTGCACCGCGAGCTGCGCCACCCGCACCCGGCCCTCGTCGGGATCCAGGTGGCAGGCATCCTCGAACCAGGCCAGCAGGGTCTCGGCTGCCTCATGGCCCACCAGCCGGGCGCGACCCTCGGGGGTGTCGCTGCGGCTGGTCAGCAGGTGCCGCAGCTCGCGGGCATGCCGCCGGACTGCGGGGGCGAACCCGGTGTCGAGCTTGCCGGCCCACTGATCGAGAAAGAAGTACGCCACCCAGTCCAGGAAGCCCTCGGCAAACGCGCTGTCGTTCTTCGCCCGGTCCTGCCGCGCCGGGACGTGGCACACGCACTCGTGGGTGAGCAGCATCGGCAACGCGGCGTAGGCGGCCGGGCCGAACTCGTCGCAGAAGATCTGCAGCTCGACCTTGGCCCCGGAGTCGCCGGGCGGCCAGGGGGTGGTGGCCGTGACCGGGTATGGATCCAACGGCAGCGTCCCGCCCCGCGGGTGGCTGCGGATGTGGGCAACGCACAGGGTCGCCGAGCGCCAAGCCGATCCGTACAGGGCGCTGGCCAGGGAGCTGATCCCGGCGAAAATCTTCCGGAAGGGGTCCGCACTGCAGGCGCGGCGCACCAGCTCCTGCAGTTCGGTCAGCAGATCGCGGGTCGCTGCGTCCAGGTACTGCATGCCCAAGGTCCGGGTGAGGGCGGCATCCCACTGCTGCACGACCCAGGCCACCAGCGTCTCGTCATCGACGTCCTGAAGCGAGCATTCCTTCGCCCACATTTCCAGGTCTCGCAGCGCACCTTGCACCGCGCCGCCTCCGCTCATGTCGCACAGCGCGGAAAGCCTGGTCCGGGTGGCGTGAAAGACGGCCGCGCGGGCCAGCAGGCTGCGCCACATCCACGGTTCGAGGTCGGTGTGCGGCGGAGGGCCCGGCATGCTCAGGACCGCCCATCTTCGAGTGCCGCGCTGCGTGCCCCGAGCGCTTTTACTCCCAGGCGGCGGCGCACCCGCGGCCAGATGACCTCCTCCCAGAGCGTGTCGGCGACCCGGGAGCCCGCGGCCACGGCGATACCCACGACGATGGTGGTCAGGACCGGTTCCGCCCCCTGGGCTCCCTCGCGAACCTCAGCATTGACGTCCGAGAGCTCGGCTGGCTCCAGGCCAGCGGCCCGGGCCGCCGAGGCGACCTCGCTGTCCGGATCCGCCAGGTGCGCAAGGACCTCGTCGACCACCTCCTGAAGCTGCGCGGCACTCGCGTCGCCGCGCTGGTAACGCCGCTCGGACATGACCAGTGCCATGACGACCTCCGTAGCTGCGTACGTACCGTGTTGGTGCTCGAGAGTCGAGTAACCGGCCATCTGATACACCTGGTGCGGAATCCGGGAGGGCAGGCTGATTCAGCCGCCAGCGCCTACCACCTTGCCGGCAGATAGTGACATGCAGATAGTGACATAGTGACAGCGACAGCCCAGCGCTGACCTTGACCTACCTGGCGTCGGCCTGGGAGCTGGTGGGCACCGAACCCACGAGCACCAGCGCGGCGGCCCGGGTGAGTGCGGTGCAGGACACGGTCAACACGATGTTCTCCTCGATCGCCGTCATCACCAGCGCTTCGGCGGAGACCGAGTGCCCGGTGGCGAAGCCGACGATCGCAGTCACATCCAGAACCCGGCCGCCGATCACGAAGCCGCGCGGCGCGGCGGAAGACCTGCCCGCCGCGCGACCAGAGCCAAGACATCCTCCGGTGGCGGTCCCCCCGAACAACTCGCTGACCTGGGCGAGGGCCCGATCTTTGGTCAGACGTACTGCTCGCCCACATCATCCGCAACAGCGAGGCGAGCGCCATCTTGCTGCCCGCGTGCTCGGCGCCGCCCTCGGCCAGCGCGGCAAACACCGCCGACGGTGACTGCAGCCCACATCGGCGGCACGGGCGTTCACACCTCCAGCAGACCGAGATCGACGACCACCGTTCCCACGCCCCTCGGCCGCGGCTCTTGAGCCGGGAGTCCTTGTTGACTGGGTCGTGGCCGGCGTCTGGTGGAACCGGCCGGACCGTGGATACGGCTATCCACTCGCTGGATAGCCGTATCCACCGGACAGACAGGTGAGACAATCCTCGGTGATCATCCCCCCTTATTGGATCAGTGACATACCCGTTACACTCCCCGAAATCAGTCAGCACCGGGGAGGGAACGGATGGGTTCGAAACGACCACAGCAATACTATTGCCGGTGCGGCACACGCCTTGCCAAAGACAACACGCAGCGCCAATGCGCCCGCTGCCAGCGTGCCTCCCGGGACAAGCTCATCACCCCGCCCGAGGTGCCAGCCGAGTTCTGGGACACCGAGCAGTTCGCGGAAGCTTTCGCCGCTCGGCACATGGGCCGGGTGTCCCGGGCCTACCGGATGCACCCCTACCATTACGCGGTCTACGGTCCGCACGGCATCTCCCAGACCCTGCTCGGCCAGTGGCTCGGCCTGCGCCAGCCGCAGGTCAGCATGTTCGAGACCGGCCCGCCGCAGCGACTGCTCGACACCTTGCAGCACTGGGCGCGGGTGCTGCGCATCCCACCGGAACTGCTGTGGTTCCGGTTGCCGGAGGACACGACACCGCTGGTTGGTGCCGAACCGGCCGACAGCAGCCTCGCGGTAGGCCGGCCCACCGGGCTCCTCGTGCCCGCCAGCGCACAGACCAACGGCGGACCGGCCGCCTGGGCACCGAAAGGCGAGCAGGCCGACGACGTTGAGCGCGATCCCGTTCTCGCGGCCCCGTGGAATCACCGGGGTACCGTCGAGGTAGCAGTCCTGCTCAGTGGTCGTGGAGGCCGGATGAAGCGCCGGGGATTCTTGTCGCTGACCGGGCCGGCCTTGACGGCTCCGGCGCATCAGTGGTTGGTGCACGAGCCCGAGCCGCTGGTGTCCGGGCTGAACGGGCAGCGGGTGTCGGGTGAGCTGGTTGACCGGTTCAACGCCATGGTGACCGAGCTGCGCCGGATGGACGACGTGGCCGGCGGCGGCAGCGTGCTGGCGATAGCGCAGCAACTGTTCGGCTGGGTGGCCGGGCTGCTGGACCGGGCCTCCTACAGCGAGCACACCGGCCGAGGGCTGTACGTCGCCCTGGCCCACCTGGGCCAGCTCTGCGGCTGGTCGGCGTTTGATATGGGCGAACACGGTCTGGCGCAGCGCTATTACATCGCGGGACTACGTGCCGCCCATTCTGCCGACGATCGACCCTTTGGCGCCCACCTTCTCGCCAGCATGGCGTGGCAGGCCACCGACCAGGGACAACCCGCGGACGCGGTGACGTTCATCGAGACGGCCCTAGCCGGGACACGCGGCAAGGCCACGCCCGCTTTGCTTGCGGAGCTGTATGAACGGCAGGCGGCTGCCTTCGCCGCCCTGCGGGACACCTCGGCCTGCACGGCGGCGATTTCCCGTGCGCTCGCCCAGGCTGAGCAGCTCAAACCGGACGATGACCCCCCTTGGTTGTACTGGCTGGATCCGGGGGCAGTCAGCGCGAACGTCGGCACCTCCTTGCTGAAGCTTGGCCAGGCGGAGCAGGCAGTTGCTCTGCTCGACAAGCGCATGGCCCAGCTCAGCTCCTCATTTGTCCGGGATCGGCAGATCCTCCTGGTTCGGCAGGCTGAGGCCCGCACCCTGCCGGGCAAACAGCGTGACCTGGACGCCGCTGCCGGGCTGGGCCTGCAGTCACTCGACCTGGCCGAGAGCCTGAACTCGACCCGAGGCACCGCGCTGCTCCGTGACCTCTACGTCCGGATGAAGCCCCACAACACGATTCCGGCGGTACGGGAGTTCGTGGAGCGGGTGGAGGCGGTTGGGAGCTGAACGTCGCCACGGCGGGCGAGCCTGCGGACGGTCCTGAGCACGGTCGACCGAGATACCTCTGTCGCCGCCCCACCCGGTTTACGACGTGCCGTGGAGAGTCACGCCGGGCACCGGTCGGGGCCCTCGCCGGATCGGGCCCCAGGGCTTGATGACCGCGAGGGTCATCGCGATCAGCAACGCCGTCGGTGACACGATCGGCGGATAGATCAAGTCCCCGACCTGCAAGGTCGCGGGCTGGCCCGCGAGCCATCGCCTCGCCTGGTCGGCGGACTCGACCACTTGCGGGCGCAAGGCGACCAGCACCAGTGCCGTCAAGATCACATTGAGGGCGAGCTTCGTGGCCACCCACCAGTACCGGACCACGCCCCACTTGCTGCCGAGCCCAAGGATGACCCCGGAGATCAGACAGACCAGACCAGTTACCAACAGCGGCCACACAGCGAACAGCTCCAGGGCCTGATAGCACAATGCTTGGACCGCTGGGTGGTCGGTGAGCAGGGCGGTGACGATGACCACCGCCATGACGAGGTCAATCCCCAGCCACGCACCGGCCGAGGCGATGTGCACAATCAGCACTCCGCGACGTGTCTTGGTGCCCAGCCGACGCCGCGCCGGCGCGCTGGAGATCGTTGTCGTGGTCATTGCAACTCCAAGCTGGTGAGGAAGCATGAAGGACGCGACGTCGTCCTGGCTGCCCATGGTGGCGGGCAGCTCGGGTAGATGCGTCCGGCCCTAGGTGACACCTGGGCTGCGGCCCACGCAGTAGGCGGTCGACGGGGGCCTACGCCAGGTGAGGTAGACGCGGCACCCGCGCCGCTCGCCAGTTCGCTGCCGGGCGAGCAGCTCTCGATCGGACCTGGTCCTCCTGCCTCCTCGTCTCAAGAATGCCAGCTATCCGGTATGCCAGAGAGTGGATAGGCCTATCCACCTATTCACAAGCGAGGTGACTCGCATTCCCGAGCGGCGTGGCGTTCAGATCAGGGACGACCGCCCCACCCGAGGTCCCACCCGAGTTCTGGGATACCGAGCAGTTCCGGGAGGCGTTCACCGCCCGGCACATGGGCCGGGTGTCGCGGGTCTACCGGATGCACCCGGACCACCATCGGGTCTACGGCCCGGCCGGTATCTCCCAAACCCTGCTCGGCCAGTGGCTGGGACTGCGGCAACCGCAGGTCAGCCGGTTTGAGACCGGGCTCCCGATCCAACTCCTGGATACGTTGCAGCACTGGGCCCGGGTGCTGCGGATACCGCCGCAGTGGCTGTGGTTTCGGCTACCACACGACACCGGGCAGCTCGCGCTTACCGAACCGGCACATGACGATCACGGGACGCACAGCTCGACCGGGTTGGTCCCGCTGCCAGCGGGGCCACACGGTGTGCAACCTGACGCGGACCCGGGCGGCAAGCCTGCGGAAGATCCTGAGCGCGATCCGGTGCTCGTGGCCCCCTGGAACCACCGGGTACCGTTGAAGCCGTCGTCGTGCTGAGCGGTGGTAGCTGGATGAAGCGCCGAGTGTTCATCTCCCTGACCGGCCCGGCCCTGACCGCCCCAGCCCATCAGTGGCTGGTGCAGGAGCCGGAGCCGCTGGTATCCGGGCTGGGCGGACGCCGGGTGGGAGCCGGAGTGGTCGACCGGCTCCCGGCCATGATCGCCGAGCTGAATGCGATGAATGACGTGGCCGGGGGCGGCGAGGTGTTGGCGCTGGCCCAATATCATTTCGGCTGGGTTGCCGGCCTGCTGAATCAGGCCTCCTACGATGACGTCATCGGCCGCAAACTCCATAAGGCGCTCGCCGAACTCGGACGGCTTGCAGGGTGGGCCAGTTTCGACACCGCTCAGCACGGGCTCGCGCAGCGCTATAACATCGCGGCGCTGCGCGCTGCCCATGCTGCTGATGACCGGGCACTCGGCGCCCACATCCTGGGTGAAATGGCCTATCAAGCTGCCCACCAGGGGCGACCCAGGGAAGCCGTGACGTTCATCGACACCGCGTTAGCAGGCACGCGAGGTGAGCAGCCGCCCCGACTCCTCGCCCAGCTATACATCCAGCAGGCCCATGCCTTCGCGGCCGTGCACGATGCCTCGTCCTGCGTTAGAGCGATTTCCAGGGCCCGTATCTACGTCGAGCAGTCCGCGACTGACGATGACCCGCCCTACCTGTACTGGGTACGGCCGGCAGAGATCACAACCAGCGCCGGTGAGTGTCTGCTGCAACTGGGCCAACCTGATCGGGCAGCAGTCCTGATAGATCAAGGTCTCACCATGTTCGACGCCCCCTTCGATCGTGACCGGCAGTACTACCTGACCTATGTCGCCGAGGCATTGGTGCGGCCCGGTAAGCAGCGCGATGTGGACGTCGCCGCCAGCAAGGGAATCGAGGCAATCCACCTGGCGGGGAGCGTGTCCTCAACGCTTAATGTCGACCGTATCCGCGACCTCGCCCGGCACCTGAAGCCGCATGCCAAGCTCCCGGCGGTACGCGATTTCTTGGAGCAGGCAAGGGGGCTTGTGAATGGATAGGAATAACCTCCGTTCTGGCAGCATATAGCTTCTGAGCGAATTCCTCGGCGTAGCACTCGTGATTGAGTTCCAACAAACTATCCAGAATCTCGCGCTGCGCGGCGGGGCCGATGGTGTAGCGGGTCTCCCGGTCCACTTTGTGGCAGCCGTGATCCAGACCGCCAACCTGCTCGATCCGCTCCTCCACCCGTACGCGCGGATCTCGCTTCCAGGACCGGCTCGACTACCCGATTCGGAGCGGACGCTCGACGATGCCATCCATCCGCCTCCGGTCCGCGCTCCCCCCTCCCAGGCGGCGGATCGACTGCCACCTGCTGGCCCGGGTGAACGAAAGGGCGTGACCAGCGCACGCGGGGCCACCAGCCCCGAAGTCCGTCCGGCCAACGCCTTCAGGAGGGGGGGTCCTCACCCCGGGCACCGGACCGGGTCCGGGCTGGGTCAACCTCCCGCTCGGGATGACGCCGGAGGTACTCCTCCTCGAGCTGCACGGTGCGGCTGCTGTGCTCACGCAGCGCATCAGGTGCGCCGTGCAGGAAGGTGCCATGGCGGGTCGTGTGGAGATGCTCCAGCTCGCGGAGCAAGTCCGTCTCTGCAAGATCCTCGGGGGGCACACCTGACACGTCGTCCTCCTGTGGCCGGGTAGTACGAGACATACCGGGGCAGCCGGTATCCATGCAAGCTTGGATGAACCGGCGCCACGAGCCCGGCAAGGCCAGCGAGGAGTCGCTACGTGCCGGACAGATCTGCCGGGCCCTCTGACGGCGTCTGCACTCGTCAGGGGGTGGACAGGCTCAAGTCAGGGTAGTGGGCGGACGACCACAGTGGTCGGCTCGGCGAGGGCGCGCAGGTCACCCGGATCACCGGTGATGACCACTGCGCCGCCGTCCTGTTCAGCGGTCGCGACGACGAGGGCGTCCACCGTGGATTCGAAGAACCGCGCGGCATACCGGAGTTGACCCGCCCGGCGGGCGATCCGCTCGGTGGTGGCCAGAACCGGCAGATGGCGCAGCACCCGGTTGGTGTTGGCGTCCCGGGGGCCGTTTCCGGTGAGGCACTCGGCGAGCACCGGCGCCGGCACCATCGCCTGCACACCGCGGCGCTGCAACACGCGCAGGTCCGCTCGCACGCCCACCTGGCCATTGGCGAGGGCGATCAGCGCACCGCTTATGCCAACCAAGTCGGAATCTGAAGGCCCCTGCTGGAACGGGTTTCGGTGAACAGTCAGGCGTGGGCGTCTCCCTTCTTACCGTGCGCCTGGCTCGTTTCCGCGCCGTTGTCTGCCGATTCGCCCACGACCCACCCACACCTGCTCACCCTGAGCGCGACCTCCGACATCGCGACCGGCGCGGTGGGCTGATACACAAATATGCCCAGCTCGCATGAGGTGGATGACCCATTTCGGCACCCACAGGCTGACGAGAGTGTTGTTAGTAACCGTAATGAAATAACCTATTCGATCTGTGGCCTGATAGTGTAATTCCAGTCGCCATGGAACTCATGGCGGGTGAGGGGTATCGATTCCTTCTGCTGGTCGGTGAGTTTGATTTTGGTTGGATAGAGGTTGGGGTCAAGGTCGCAGCGAACGGTCAAACCTGTGGTGGTCGTGGTGTTGGCGATGAGGTTGACGATGGTCTGGTATGTCTCAAGCGGACGTCCGCGCCAGTTGTGGGTGATCCTAGAGAAGAGCCGATGTTCAATCTTGTTCCATTTGCTAGTGCCGGGCGGATAGTGACAGACGGTGATATCCATCCCCGTGGTGGCGGCCAGCCGGGCGAGTTCGAATTTCCAGAGCCAGGGGCGGTGTCCGTTGGATCCGCCGCCGTCGGCGGTGACGAGGATCCGGCGGGCGTCGGGATATTTGTCCTTGCCCATCTGCTGCCACCATTTCTCGATAGTGCCCACGGCGAAGACCGACGTGTCGTGGTCGATACCGACCGAGACCCAGGCGCTGTTATCGGTCAGATCATAGACCCCGTACGGGATGGCTTTGCCGTCGGCTTGGTCGGGAAAGTCGTAGGTGGACACCTCGACTGGCTCGCCATGCCGGTGCCATTCTTTACCGGCCTGAGCGAACCGTCCGACCAATGAGGTAGGCCGTCAGGTGAGGTGCCAGCGGGGCTGGACCGGGCCCGACGGCCCCCTCCCGAACCGGACGTGCTCGCTTTCCGAGCATCCGGCTCTCCAGTGACTACTGCAGGGGTGTCGCGGTGG
>DASTLT010000129.1:0-24439 GCA_035714625.1 Pseudonocardiaceae bacterium
CATCATTGCACCGATGATCAACTCTGCGGCGCAGGCGGCGGCGGTGGTCGCGGCGGCGCGGTTCCCGCCGCTGGGACAGCGCAGTTTCGGCAGCGCCTGGGCCGGGCTGTCCTTCGGGCTGTCGATGGCCGAGTACCGGCGCGAGGCGAACGCGCAGATCCTCGTCTTCGTGCAGATCGAGAGCCAGGAAGCCCTCGGTCACCTGGACGCCATCGCCGGTGTGCCCGGGGTTGACGGGCTGTTCGTGGGTCCGGTGGATCTGGCGATCTCGCTAGGTCTGGATCCCGATCCGGAGAACCCGCACCCGGTCGTGCGGGAGGCGATCGGTGAGATTCTGCGGGTCGCCGACGCCCATCAGTTGCCCGCCGGCATCTACTGCTCCAGTGGGCAGGCCGCAGCAGAGCGGATCGGGCAGGGCTTCGTGCTGGTCAATGTCGCCAGTGATGTGGCTGCACTGCTACGGGGGGTGCGCACCCAACTGGAGTGGACCCCAGGGACGCCGTGACAACCGGATCAGCGGGGTGTCGGCGCGGTGAGTGTCCGGAGGCCAACCGGACCAGGCTGGTCAGTTCTGCCGGGCAGGTCCGCCGGCGCCGGGCCGCGATATATCCATCGGGCCGAATGAGGAAGAGTGTGCCCGGTTGAGCGGCGAACGCGCGGTGCAGCTCGCCGGTGTCGTCCCATACCGCCGGGCGGTCCGCCGGACCGGGGGGCATCTGCGCGAAGACCGGCAACACGGTGAGGGTGACCGGGTGATAGTCAGGGGCAGCGTGATCTGCCATGGCCCGGGCAGTGGCCCAGCCCAGGGTGAAGTAGAGGGCGACGAACCCTGCGCCCAGCAGGTGGCGAAGCCAGGTCGGACCTGCCGCCGCTGGCCGGTCAATGAGCTGGCAGCGGACGTCGGGCGCCTTGGCGCCGGGCGCGGGTGCACCCCGCCAGCCCCGGCGCGGGGTGTTGTCCGGCACCAGGATGGGCGAGGCTCGGTAGGTGAACGGCTGGCTCATGGTGCCGCTGTTCACCCAGCGACAGGCTGTCGGGCATATCGTGCTCAGCCTCAGGATGGCGGTGCGCCGGAGCCGCTGCAGTGGGCTGCGGGGTGCCATGAAACGCATGGTGGCGTTAGTGACAGCCTGATCGTGCCGCTGGGCTGGCCAGCGTTCGGCCTGGTAGGTGTCCAGCAGGGTCTGCGGTGCCTCGTCGCGCAGCACCGCGGCGAGCTTCCAGCCAAGGTTCTCGACGTCGTGTATCGCGCTGTTCAAGCCCCGCGCGCCGAAGGGTGCGACCAGATGCGCGGCGTCGCCGAGAAAGAACACCCGGTCATGCCTGAGTCGATCGAGCTGGCGCTGGTGAAAACGGTAATCGCTGAGCCACACCAGTTCGTACGGAATCTCACCGATAAGGCTGCGAATACGGTGGTGCACCGCCTCCGGGGCGCGTTCTGCGATTATGTCCACCGCAGCGCCGAGTTGCCAGTCGATGCGCCAGATTCCATCCGGTTGGGGATGGATCAAGATGGTGGATCCGGGGTTCGTCGGGTGGTCGAAGAAGAACCGCGGTTCCGGTGCCAGGGGCAGCCTTGCCCGGATATCTGCGATGAGGAACCGGTCGGGATAAGTGGTGCCCGAGAAGGCGAGTCTCAGCAGCTTGCGCATTGAGCTGCGGGCACCGTCGCAGGCCAGCACATAGCTTCCACGCAGCCGGACCGGTCCGCTCGGGGCCATCACCTCGAGAAGCACGCCTGACTCGTCCTGCGCGACGCCCACCACCTGGTGCTGCCACCGCAGGTGGATGAGTGGTTCCGATGCCACCCGCCGGATCAGATGGTCCTCGGTGCGGTACTGCTGCAGGTTGAGAAAGGTCGGCAAAGCACCGGACGTCGCTGTTGGCATTAGCTGGGTGTACAGCTCACGATCCCGGTAAAACGTGTGGCGGGCCCGCCAGGCGACGCCCTGCGCCAGCATGGGCGCCGCACATCCGAGCCGTTCCCAGACCGCCAGCGCGGTCCGGTGCAAGGCGATGGCTCGGGAGCCGTCGCTACGCTGCCTGCCTGCAGCCAGCACGATGCTGGGCACCGCGCGGTAAGCCAGCTCCAGCGCCGCAGTCAGACCGGTCGGGCCGCCGCCGACCACGATAACCGGTGTCATCTCTGCGACCCTGCTCCCTTTCTTCGGCTCCCTCGCCCGACTGCCAGATGTCTCCCCACAGGTGAGACCGCCGCCGACCCCCCTGATACCTCAGTGGCGACGAGCAGCGCAGTGGCACCGGGTCGGCACTGAGCGTCTGCCCGGGGGCTGTCCGGTGCCGCTGCCGGCGGCGCACACCGCGAACCGGGATACTGTCTGGGCCGGAGCGTGCGTAGCGTGGAGCTGTGGCCGTCCTCGATCAGCCTGGAGTCGCCCAGCCTCCTGCCGACCTGCCGCGCACCCTCGGTGCCCTGCGTGCCTGCGGCCACGTCCAGCGCGACGTCAAGGCTGAGGTGCGGGTGAACCTGCTCGACGCGCTGCGCCGCGGCCGTGACCCCTGGCAAGGCATTCTCGGGTTCGCCGACACAGTGCTGCCTCAGCTGGAGCGGGCCCTGCTGGCCGGGCACGATGTGGTGCTGCTCGGCGAGCGCGGCCAGGGCAAGACCCGGCTGCTGCGCACGCTGGTCGGGCTGCTCGACGAGTGGACCCCGGTCATCGCGGGGGCCGAGTTGGGGGAACATCCCTACCAACCGATCACCCCCGCCTCGATCCGCCGGGCCGGCGAGCTCGGTGACGACCTGCCGGTGACCTGGCGGCACCGCTCACAGCGCTACACCGAGAAGCTCGCCACCCCGGACACCAGTGTCGGTGACCTGATCGGGGATGTGGACCCGGTGCGGGTCGCCGAAGGCCGCAGCCTGGGTGACCCGGAGACGATCCACTACGGTCTGGTGCCCCGGGCGCACCGCGGCATCGTGGCCATCAACGAGCTGCCCGACCTGGCCGAGCGGATCCAGGTTGCGCTACTGAACGTGATGGAGGAGCGGGATATCCAGATCCGCGGATATACCTTGCGGCTGCCGCTGGACGTGCTGCTGGGCGCCAGCGCGAACCCCGAGGACTACACCAACCGGGGCCGGATCATCACCCCGCTCAAGGACCGATTCGGCGCCGAGATCCGCACCCACTACCCGCGGGAGTTGACCGCCGAGGTCGCGCTGATCGCCCAAGAGGCCGGCCTGGCCACTATCGGGGCCGAGGTCAGTGAGCCCCTGCTGGAGGTGCTGGCCAGGTTTTCCCGCCACCTGCGCGCCAGCACAGCGATCGATCAGCGCTCCGGAGTCTCAGCCCGGTTCGCGGTGGCCGCGGCCCAGACGGTTGCCGCCGCCGCTGTCCGCCGCGCCGCGCTCACCAGCGAGGATCACGCGGTGGCCCGCCCCGTCGATCTGGAGACGGTGCCGTCGGTGCTGCGCGGCAAGCTGGAGTTCGAGGCCGGTTATGACGAGCCCTCAGCAGAGCGCGACGAGCAGGGCGAGGTGCTGACCCACCTGCTGCGCCGCGCGGTAGCCGACACCGCTCGGGTCCGGCTCCGGGGCCTGAACCTCACCCCGCTGGTTGAGGAGGTCTCCGGGGGGCATCGGGTGGTCACCGGCGAGCAGGTCACCGCCCGCGAGGTGCTGGCCGCGCTGCCCGAGCTGCCGGTACTGCACGAGGTCGCCACCCGGCTCGGCGCGGGCACCGACGGCCCCCCCGGCCCGATCGCCGCTGCCGTCGAGCTGGCGTTGGAGTCGCTGTATCTCACCCGCAAGCTCGGCAAGCAGGCCGAGGACGGCCGGACCGTGTATGGGGCGGCACCGGGACATGGGATGGCCGACCGATGAGTTGCCCTGCGTCAAGCCGCAGACGGTTGATCTTGATTGAGGAGGCGTTGAAGGGCGCCGTGGCGGTCGGGGTCGTAGGGGGTGTTGGTGGTCCAGCAGGCCCAGATGATGTTGACCCGGACGCGGGCGAGGAGGCGAACGGCGTGGGGGTGGGGGTGATCGTGTCCGCGGGTGTCCCCGATCTCGGCGAGCAGCCGGGCGGCGCGGACGCTGCCCGAACGCGACAAACTGGTGCAGATCTTCTGTTCGGGGTGCAGGTCGAGTTGCGCGGCGCCGAGCGAGCAGGGCGATGGCCCGGGAGGGACCTCAGGCGCACCCGAATCCTGGGTCAAGCATCAGGTTCGGACACGAGGAGGGTGCACCAGTGAGCCAGCACCGGTACAGCTACGGACCGTGGCCGGGCGGGCCGGATCCGTTGGCGCCCCCGGTCGACCTGACCGCCGCGCTGGACCAGGTCGGGCGCGAGGTCATGGACGGCACGTCCCCCCGGGCAGCGCTGCGAGAGCTGCTGCGCCGCGGCCTGCCCGGTACCCGGGGCATGGACGACCTGGCCCGCCGGATCTGGCAGCGCCGCGCCGAGATCACTCGTCGGCACCGGCTCGACGGCACCCTGCAGCAGGTCCGCGAGCTGCTGGACCGGGCCGTGCAGGCGGAACGACGAACGCTGTTCCCCGACCCCGACGACGACGCCCGGTTCCGGGAGGCGCGGCTCGACGCGCTGGCCCCGGATACCGCGCGCGCGGTCACCGAGCTCGCCGGCTACGACTGGCGCTCCGCCGAAGCCGCCCAGGCATACCAGGACATCCGGGATTTGCTCGGCCAGCAGTTGCTCGAACAGCGCTTCGAAGGGATGAAGCAGGCGCTGCAGTCCGCCTCCCCGCAGGACGTCGCCCGGATCCGGCAGATGCTGGCCGATTTGAACGAGCTGCTCGCCGCCCACGCCCGCGGTGACCCGGACACCCCGCAGCGCTTCGAGGAGTTCATGCGCAAGCACGGGGAGTTCTTTCCAGAGCACCCCCGCAACGTCGACGAGCTGATCGATGCGCTGGCCGCCCGCTCGGCGGCCGCACAGCGGATGCTCAACTCGATGAGCTCCGAGCAGCGCGCGGAACTGCTCCAGTTGGCCCAGCATGCCTTCGGCGATCCGCAACTGGCCCGCCAGCTCGCCCGGCTCGACGCCCAGCTTCAGGCGCTGCGGCCAGGCGAGGACTGGCAGGGTGCTGAGCGGTTCCGCGGCCAAGACCCGCTCGGGCTGAGTGAGGGTGCTCAGGCGATGAGCGACCTGGCCGAGCTGGACGCGCTGGCCGAGCAGCTCGCCCAGTCCTATCCCGGGGCCCGGGCCGAGGACGTCGACCTCGAAGCGCTCACCCGCCAGCTCGGTGACCAGGCGCGCGTCGACGCCCAGCGGCTCACCGACCTGGAACGCGAGCTGGAGCGGCAGGGCTATTTCGAGCGCGCCCCGGACGGGTCGCTGCGGCTGTCACCCAAGGCGCTGCGCCGTCTCGGCTCGCAGGCGCTGTCGGATGTGACCGACGCGCTGCGCAGCCGGCGCGGGGAGCGCGAGCTGCGCCGGGCCGGTGCAGCCGGCGAGCCAACCGGGGACAGCCGGGCCTGGGAGTTCGGTGATTCCGAGCCGTGGGAGGTCCCGCGGACCGTGCGCAACGCGGTGCTGCGCCGGTCCGCAGCGAGCGGGGGGGGACAGGACCGGGGAAATGACCCGTTGCTGGCCGTCGAGGACGTCGAGGTGGTCGACACCGAGCAGCGGGCGCAGGCCGCGGTGGCATTGTGTGTGGACACCTCGTGGTCGATGGTGCAGGACGGGCGCTGGGTGCCGATGAAACGCACCGCACTGGCGCTGCACCACCTGGTCCGGACCCGGTTCCGCTCCGATGCCCTGGAGCTGATCACCTTCGGCCGCTACGCCCAGCGGGTGGAGATCGGTGAGCTCACCGGGCTGGAGGGGGTGTGGGAGCAGGGCACCAACCTGCACCACGCGCTGCTGCTGGCCGGACGGCACCTGCGCCGCCACCCGGAGGCCGCGCAGGTGCTGCTGGTGGTCACCGACGGGGAGCCCACCGCGCACCTGGAGCCCACCGGGGAGGCGGTCTTCTGTTACCCCCCGCTGGACCAGACCATGGCCCTGACCGTGCACGAGATGGACCGGCTGACCCGCAAAGGCACCGCGGTGAGCATCGTGATGCTCGGCCAGGACCCCCGACTCGCCGCGTTCGTGCACGCGCTGGCCCGCCGCTGCGGCGGCCGGGTGCTCGACCCCGGCGTGGACGGCTTGGGCGCCGCGGTGGTGGGCGACTACCTCCGTCACCGCCGCCGCCCCTAAACCCGCCCCCCTGAACCCGGGGTCTCGGGTTCTCATGCACGGTGTGTCGGACCTTCATGTCCACGCGCACCGATCCGGACCTGCTCAGCGCGTGACGTAGGGTCGAAAGATGCAGCCCTGGACGTCGACGCCGTTACCCCAGTTACCCGGCCAGGGACCGGCGCTGGGACTGTACAACACTGCGGCCGGGAAGATTGAGCCTACCGCTCCCGGGAGCACCGCCCGGATGTATGTCTGCGGCATCACGCCCTACGACGCCACCCATCTCGGGCACGCGGCGACGTACCTGACCTTCGACCTGATCCACCGCTACTGGCGTGACTCCGGTCACCAGGTGCACTACGTGCAGAACGTCACCGATGTCGACGACCCCCTGCTGGAACGTGCCAAACGCGACCAGGACGACTGGGTGGTGCTCGGGATGCGCGAGACCGCGCTGTTCCGGGAGGACATGGAGGCACTGCGGGTGCTGGCCCCCCAGGACTTCATCGGGGCCATCGAGGCGATTGGTGAGATTGTTGAGGCAGTCGGCAAGCTGCTTGCCTCGGGCGCCGCCTATCGAGCTGCAGATCCCGAGCATCCGGACATCTACTTCGATCACAATGCCACTCGCCACTTCGGGTATGAGTCCGGCTACGACCAGAACACCATGCTGCGGCTCTTCGGCGAGCGTGGCGGCGACCCGGACCGGCCCGGTAAGCGTCACCCGCTGGACCCTCTGCTGTGGCGTACCGCCCGTGACGGCGAACCGTCCTGGGTCTCCGAACTGGGGCCCGGGCGCCCCGGCTGGCATGTGGAGTGCTCCGCAATCGCTCTCAACCGACTCGGTACCCGCTTCGACATCCAAGGCGGTGGCAACGACCTGATCTTCCCGCATCACGAGTTCTCCGCAGCCCACGCCGAGGCACTCACCGGCGACCATCCGATGGCCCGGCACTACGTGCACACCGGGATGATCGGCCTGCATGGCGAGAAGATGTCCAAGTCGAAGGGCAACCTGGTCTTCGTGTCCCGGCTACGGGCCGACGGCGTGGACCCGAGGGCACTTCGGCTGGCCATGCTGGCCGGGCACTACCGCACCGACCGGTCCTGGACCCCGGGGATGCTGGAGGAGGCGACGACCCGGCTCGCCCGCTGGCAAGACGCTGTAGCACAGCGCACCAGGGCCCCTGCGCAGGAGAGCATCGCCTGGCTGCGCATGCATCTGGCCGACGATCTGGACACCCCAGGGGCCCTCGCTGTGGTCGACAGGTGGACCAGGACGACGGGCCAGGACGCCGACGCCCCCGCCATGATGCGCACCGCAGTCGACGCCCTGCTCGGCGTCGCCCTGTGACATCCCATGGCGCGCATCCTGTGGCCTCCCTCGGCGGTAGCGGCCACCTCGCGCAACCGTCAGCGGGGGCCCCGGGGGCCAGCGGCGCCGCCGGGGCCGCGGCGGCGCAGGTAGCGCTCGAACTCCGCGGCGATGGCGTCCCCACTGGCCTCGTGCAAGGTGAGTTCGGTGTCACCGCGCTCCTCCAGCGCGCGCACGTAGCTGGCGACCTCGTCGTCCTCGTCGGCCATCTCGCTGACCGTCGCCTCCCACTCCTCGGCCTGCTCAGGTAGCGCACCGAGCGGGACTTCCAGATCCAGCACCTCCTCGACCCGGTGCAGCAGGGCAAGCGTGGCCTTGGGCGAGGGTGGGGCGGAGACGTAGTGCGGAACCGCGGCCCAGAACGAGATGGCCGGTACCCCGGCCTGCACGCAGGCATCCTGGAACACTCCCACGATCCCGGTCGGCCCCTCGTACTTGGAACGCTCCAACTTGAACCGGGCCGCGGAGGCAGCGTCATACGAGGTGCCGGTGACGGGGACCGGACGGGTGTGCGGAGTGTCGGCGAGCAGCGCCCCCAGTGTCACCACCGTGGTGATCCCCAGGTCCTCGACGTAGCGCAGCAACTCGGCACAGAACGACCGCCAGCGCATGTTCGGCTCGATGCCGTGCACCAGCACCACGTCGAAGGTCGCCCCCGGTGGACGGCACACCGAGAGTCGGGTGGTGGGCCATTCCACTCGCCGGGTGATCCCATCCACCAGCTTCGTGGTGGGCCTGGTGACTTGGAAGTCGTAGTAGTCCTCGGGGTCGATCTCGCCCAGCAGGGTCGCATCCCAGCTCAATTGCAGGTGCTCGATCGCGGTACTGGCGGCATCCCCTGCGTCGTTCCAGCCCTCGAATGCGGCGACCAGCACAGGGGCGGTGAGCTGTGGCAGCCGCTGGGACCGGTGCGCACCTGGTTCCCCGCCGGGGAGGTTGAGATGGGTCACTGGGCCAGCCTACGACCCCGGAGCCGTACTGGCTGTCACATGCTGCCGCAGGGCCTCCCGGTATCCCTGGCTCTACGCTGAGCGTATGTCCGTGCTCAGCCCATCACCCTTGCTCGACATCATGGCCCGCCGGGTGCTGGTTGCCGACGGCGCCATGGGGACCATGCTGCAGTCCTTTCCCCTGACACTGGACGATTTCGCGGGCCTGGAAGGCTGCAACGAGATCCTCAACGTCACCAGGCCGGACGTGGTGCGGGCGGTGCACCGGGGCTACCTGGAAGCGGACGCCGACGCGGTGGAGACCAACACTTTCGGTGCCAACCTGGCCAATCTCGCCGAGTATGACATCGCCGACCGGATCCGTGAGCTCGCCGAAGCCGGTGCCAGGTTGGCCCGCGAGGTGGCCGACGAGTTCGCCGAGCCGGACCGGCCCCGGTTCGTGCTCGGCTCGGTCGGCCCGGGCACCAAGCTCCCCACCCTCGGTCACGTCGCATTCGGCCCCCTGCGGGACGCCTACCTGGAGCAGGTGCGCGGCCTGCTCGCCGGCGGGGCCGATGCGATCCTGGTGGAGACCTCTCAGGACCTGCTGCAATGCAAGGCGGCAGTGATTGGCGCGCGGCGCGCGATGGTCGCCGAGGGACGGGAGGTCCCGATCATCGCCCAGGTCACCGTGGAGACCACCGGGACGATGCTGCTGGGCACCGAGATCGGTGCCGCGCTCACCGCGCTGGAGCCACTGGGCATTGACCTGATCGGGTTGAACTGCGCCACCGGTCCGGCCGAGATGAGCGAGCACCTGCGGCAACTGTCCAAGCATGCTCGGATCCCGCTGTCGGTTATGCCCAACGCGGGCCTGCCGGAACTCGGCAAGGACGGGGCGGTCTACCCGTTGACCCCCGACGAGCTGGCCACCGCGCTGGCCGGCTTCGTCACCGACTTCGGTGTCCGGCTGGTCGGCGGATGCTGTGGCACCACCCGGGAGCACATCGCGGCGGTGGCCAACGCGGTCCGTGAACTCACCCCCCGGCCTCGGCGGCCACGACCCGAGCCGGGGGTGTCCTCGCTCTACGTTGCAGTGCCGTTCCGGCAGGACGCCAGCGTGCTAATGATCGGCGAACGGACCAACGCCAACGGGTCCAAGGCATTCCGGGAGGCCATGCTGGCCGAGCGCTTCGAGGACTGCGTGGAGATCGCCCGGGCGCAAATCCGGGACGGTGCCCACCTAATCGACCTGTGTGTGGACTACGTGGGCCGGGACGGTGCGGCCGACATGGCCGAGCTGGCCGGCCGGCTGGCCACCGCCTCGACGCTGCCGGTGATGCTGGACTCCACCGAGCCCGACGTGCTGCGCGCCGGCCTGGAACGCCTCGGCGGGCGATGCGTGGTCAACTCGGTGAACTACGAGGACGGCGACGGGCCCGGCTCGCGCTACCAGCGGGTCATGAGGCTGGTTCGGGAGCACGGCGGGGCGGTGGTGGTGATGTGCATCGATGAGGAAGGTCAGGCCCGCACCGCGGAGTGGAAGGTCCGGGTGGCGTCCCGGCTGATCGAGGATCTGACCACCAACTGGGGCATGCGAACCTGTGACATCATCGTGGACTGCCTGACCTTCCCCATCTCCACCGGCCAGGAGGAGGTCCGGCGTGATGCGGCGGAGACGATCGAGGCGATCCGGGAGGTCAAGCGCCGCTACCCGGAGGTGCAGACCACCCTCGGGGTCTCCAACGTCTCGTTTGGCCTCAATCCGGCGGCCCGGCAGGTGCTCAACTCGGTGTTCCTGCACGAATGCGTGCAGGCTGGACTGGACACCGCTATCGTGCATGCCTCCAAGATCCTGCCGATGGCGCGGATTCCGGACGAGCAACGGGCCGTCGCGCTGGATCTGGTCTATGACCGGCGCCGGTCCGGCGCAGCAGGGGACTATGACCCGCTGCAGCATCTGATGGCGCTGTTCGAGGGCGTCACCACGTCCTCGTCACGGGAGTCGCGGGCCGCCGAGCTCGCCGCGCTGCCGTTGTTCGAGCGGTTGGAGCGCCGGATCGTCGACGGGGACCGCAACGGGCTGACCGACGACCTGGACGCGGCGCTGCAGCAGCGCCCGGCGCTGCAGATCATCAACGACACGCTGCTGTCCGGGATGAAGACCGTTGGTGAGCTGTTCGGCTCTGGGCAGATGCAACTGCCGTTCGTGCTGCAGTCCGCCGAGGTGATGAAGGCATCGGTCGCGCACCTGGAACCGCATATGGAGCGCACCGAGGACGACACCGGCAAAGGCCGGCTGGTGCTCGCCACCGTCAAGGGCGACGTGCACGACATCGGCAAGAACCTGGTCGACATCATCTTGTCCAACAATGGCTATGAGGTGGTCAACCTCGGCATCAAGCAGCCCATCAACGCGATCCTCGAAGCCGCCTCAGAGCACCGCGCCGACGCCATCGGGATGTCCGGCTTGCTGGTCAAATCCACCGTAATCATGAAGGAGAACCTGCAGGAGATGGCCTCCCGCGGGGTGTCCGGACGCTGGCCGGTGCTGCTCGGCGGCGCGGCGCTGACCCGCGCCTACGTGGAGAACGATCTGGCCGAGCTGTACGCCGGAGAGGTCCGCTACGCCCGGGACGCTTTCGAAGGCCTGCGACTGATGGACTCGATCATGACCAGGAAGCGGGGCGGCGTGGTGAGCGCTGACCCGGCGGAGCAGGCCAAGGCGGCCGAGCGCAAGGCACGCCGGGAGCGCTCGCTGCGAATCGCCCAGGCTCGCCGGGCCCGGGCGGCCGAGACTGAGGGACCGGTGCCCACCCGCTCCGAGGTGGCCACCGACGTGCCGATCCCGAGCCCGCCGTTCTGGGGTTCCCGCGTGGTCAAGGGCATCCCGGTGGCCGAGTTCACCGCGATGCTCGACGAGCGGGCCACCTTCATGGGCCAGTGGGGGCTGCGCGGGTCGCGGGGCAAGGACGGACCCAGCTACGAGGAGCTGGTGCAGACCGAGGGCCGCCCCCGGCTCAGGTACTGGCTGGACCGGCTGGCGACCGAGGGAGTACTCGCGCACGCCGCAGTGGTCTACGGGTACTTCCCAGCAGTCGCTGACGGCAACACACTGGTCGTGCTGGCAAAACCGGTCCCCGATGCGCCGGAGACCTGCCGGTTCACTTTCCCCCGGCAGCGACGCAACCGCCGGTTGTGTCTGGCCGACTTCTATCGACCCCGGGAGCTGGCGATTGCTGCGGGCGAGGTAGACGTGGTGGCGATGCACCTGGTGACGATGGGGCAGCCGATCGCCGATTACGCCGCCGAACTGTTCGCCAAGGACGCCTACCGTGACTACCTCGAGGTGCACGGTCTCGGTGTGCAGCTCACCGAGGCGCTGGCCGAGCACTGGCACCGCCGGATCCGGGAGGAACTGCACTTCGCCTCCGGCGCCGCGGTGGCCGAGGAGGACCCGGCCGATGTGGAAGCGTTTTTCAAGCTCGGGTACCGGGGTGCCCGGTACTCGCTGGGCTATGGCGCCTGCCCGGACCTGGAGGACCGCGCCAAGATCGTCGCTCTGCTGCAACCGGAACGCATCGGGGTACGGTTGTCCGAGGAGTTCCAGCTACACCCCGAGCAGTCCACCGACGCGATTGTCGCCCACCACCCCGAAGCCAAGTATTTTAATGCGTGAGTGGGTAACAGTGTTCCGCCACCGAACGCGACTCACGAGGCCGCAGGCCATCTTCTGGGACCTGGACGGGACGCTGGTCGACTCGGAGAAGCTGTGGGACATCTCGCTCGCCGAGCTGGCCCGTGAGCTGGGCGGCGAGCTCGCCCCGGCGGTCCGGGCGGCGATGGTCGGCTCGGCGCTGGACCGCACTCTGGATCTGATGTTCGCGGCAATGGGACGGCACGCCGGTCCGGACGAGCGCGACCGGGCCGGGCGATGGCTGACTGAGCGGACCCGGCAACTGTTCGCCGCCGGTCTGCCGTGGCGTCCGGGCGCGTGGGCCGCGCTACGGGCGGTGCGCGAGGCGGGGATCGCCGCCACGCTGGTGACCTCCACCCACCGCAGCCTCACCGAGCTGGCGCTGCGCAGCATCGGCCCGGAGCATTTCGACGTCACGGTATGTGGCGACGAGGTGACCCATACCAAGCCGCATCCCGATCCCTACCTGCGGGCCGCGGCTGCGCTCGGTGTTGACCCGGCGGGCTGCGTCGCGGTGGAGGACTCACCCACAGGCACCGCGTCGGCGGTGGCGGCCGGGTGCACCGTGCTGGTGGTGCCCAGTGAGGTGCCGGTCGCGGCGGGGGAGCGCCGGGTGCTGCGCGACTCCCTGGTCGGGGTGGACGCCGAGTTGCTCGGCTCGCTGCTACCGGCTGATCCGGTCCCCTTCGCCCACCGCGGGGCGGCGGGGTGGGATGATGGCACCTCGTGAAGACGTTCGACGAGCTGTTCGCTGAGCTCACCGAGCGCGCCCGCAACCGGCCAGCGGGTTCGGGCACCGTGGCCGCGTTGGACGACGGGGTGCACGCCCAAGGTAAGAAGGTGCTCGAGGAGGCAGGCGAGGTGTGGCTCGCCGCCGAGCACGAGTCCGACGAACGGCTGGCCGAGGAGATCTCCCAGTTGCTCTACCGCGTGCAGGTGCTGATGCTCGGCCGTGGGCTCAGCATCCGCGATGTCTACCGTTACCTGTGAGGGGATCGCGATGCGAAAGCCATGTTGGCCAGCGGCCTCCGCGCTGCCGGTGCTGAGAAGCAGGCGCGCTGCCGGCTACTCCGCCCGGTCCCGCGCTGTCTCGGTTCCCGCGCCCGCCGGATCCGGCCAGCCAGGGTAGGGCGGCGGGGTACCGCCGAACGCCGGACACCGCGGTTTGTGGTCACACCAGTCACACATTCGGCCGGGGCTGGGCCGGAAATCCCCGGTTTGCGCGGCCCGCTGGATCGCCGACCAGATGGCCACCAGCGTGCGCTCGAACCGGACCAGCTCGACCTCCTCGGGGGTGTAGCTCAACGACTGCTGGTCGGCCAGGTACAGCAGCCGCAACTGGTGTGGCACCACCCCGCGCAGGCGCAGCAGCACCAAGGCGTAGAACTTCATCTGGAACAGCGCCTTGGCCTCGAAGACCTCCCGCGGTGCCGCGCCGGACTTGTAGTCCACCACCCGGATCTCGCCGGTCGGGGCGACATCGAGCCGGTCGATGTAGCCTCGCAGCAGCACCGGCTCACCGCCGCCGGAGCTGGCTGCCGGCAGCTCCGCCTCCACCAGCAGCTCGCATGCCTCGGGTTGCACCCGGCGGGGGTCCTCCAACGCGAAGTAAGCCTCCACCAGCGCCCGTGCCGAGTCGAGCCACTCGACGAACTCCGGGTCGGTAGGGTCGGCGAACAGCTCGGCGAGCTCGGGACTGGCGCCCAGCACGTCACGCCATGCCACGTCCACCAGTGCCCGGCCGGCCGCGGGATCCCGCTGCGGTGCCGGGAGCGCGAACAACCGCTCCAGCGCCACATGCACCACGGTGCCACGGACCTGCACCCGGCTCGGCGTCTCGGGCAGCCGGTCCACCGCCCGAAACCGGTAAAGCAGCGGGCACTGCTTGAAGTCTGCGGCCCGAGAGGGGGACAGGGCAGGCCGCCGAGCGGCGCTGCTCGCGGGAGCCGCCAGATCGTCCGCCAGGATCTCCGCCATGGTCCGCAGGGTAGGCGAGCCCTCCGACACCCTCACCGGGCCATCGTCGCCGGGCCCCTCGTCGCGGTCGGCAGACTCTGCAACGATGCCGGCCGTGAACCGACCCAGCGGACCGCTGCAGCCCGGCGACCGGGTGCAGCTCACCGATCCGAAGGGGCGCAGGCACACCGTACTGCTGCAATCCGGCGCCCAGTACCACACGCACCGCGGCGCGGTCGACCACGATGACCTGATCGGCCAGCCCGAGGGCAGCATCGTCACCACGTCCAGCGGCACGCGCTACCTAGCCCTGCGGCCACTGCTGTGCGATTACGTGCTGGCCATGCCACGGGGGGCGCAGATCATCTATCCCAAGGACGCGGCACAGATCCTGATGTGGGGTGATATCTTCCCGGGCGCGCGAGTGCTCGAGGCGGGAGCCGGTTCAGGGGCGTTGACCTGCTCTCTGCTGCGGGTGGTGGGCGAGCGCGGCAGCGTAACCTCCTACGAGGCACGTCCCGACCATGCCGAGCACGCCGCCCGCAACGTCGAGCAGTTCTTCGGCGCCGTACCGCCGAACTGGCAGTTGCGGGTGGCCGACCTGGCAACCCATCCCGCCGAGCAGCCGGTGGACCGGGCGGTGCTGGACATGGTGGGCCCCTGGGAGGTGCTGCCCACCGTGTCGGCCGCGCTGGTCGCAGGTGGGGTGCTCACCATCTACGTGGCCACCACCACCCAGCTCTCCCGAATCACCGAGGCGCTCCGTGAGGCGGGCTGCTACACCGAGCCCTACGCCTGGGAGACCCTGCTGCGGCCCTGGCACGTGGTCGGGCTGGCGGTCCGCCCCGAGCACCGGATGGTCGCGCACACCGCGTTCCTGCTCACTACCCGTCGGCTGGCTGCAGGTGTCGCACCACCGACACTGCCGCGCAGGCCCCGGTGGTCCAACCGGCTGCCCTAGCGCCGGGCAGGGGGTGCATCCGCCGATCTGACCTGCGTTGGTCCCGGTCAGCTCACGATCTGGCCCTGCGTCCCGTACCGTTGACAGTCGGAGAACCACACGGGAGGAGGTGCCGTCGTGCAGCACGATCATCCCAGCGACTGGCCCGCCGACGGTCGGGGAATCGACCCTGATCTGGCCGCCCAGATCAGGGTCCTCGAGGACGAAGTGACGCTGTTGCGTCGCCGACTCACCGAGTCTCCCCGGCACGTCCGATTGCTTGAGGAACGCCTCGCCGAGGCGTCCGCATCGGTTGCCCAACTCACCGAGCGGAACACCAAGCTCGTCGAGACCCTGCGGGACGCTCGCAGCCAGCTCCTCGCCCTGCGCGAGGAGGTCGACCGGCTGGCCCAGCCGCCCAGTGGTTACGGCGTTTACCTCGCCGCCTTCGACGACGGCACCGTGGACGTGTTCACCTCTGGCCGTCGGATGCGCGTGGCGGTGTCTCCAGCGGTGGCCGTTGAAGCACTTCGCCGCGGTCAGAGCGTACGGCTCAACGAGGCGCTCACCGTGGTGGAGGCCGGCAGGTTCGAGACGATCGGCGAGGTGTGCGCGTTGCGCGAGGTGCTCGAAGGCGAGCACCGGGCGCTGGTCATCGGGCACGCCGACGAGGAGCGCGTGGTGTGGCTGGCCGATCCACTGATTCCAGGACCGGACAATCCGGATGCGGTGCCGCTCAAACCCGGTGATTCCCTGCTGGTTGACACCAAGGCCGGCTATGCCTACGAGCGCGTGCCCAAGGCCGAGGTCGAGGACCTCGTGCTAGAGGAGGTCCCCGACGTCGGATACGAGGACATCGGTGGTCTCAGCAGCCAGATCGAGCAGATCCGGGACGCCGTCGAGTTGCCGTTCCTGCACGCCGACCTGTTCCGCACCTATGAGTTGCGCCCACCCAAGGGAGTGCTGCTCTACGGTCCGCCCGGATGCGGCAAGACCCTGATTGCCAAAGCGGTAGCGAACTCGCTGGCCAAGCAGGTGGCATCGGTCCGCGGCGACGGTGATGCCAAGAGTTACTTCCTCAACATCAAAGGGCCCGAACTGCTCAACAAGTTCGTCGGCGAGACCGAGCGGCACATTCGGATGATCTTCCAGCGGGCCCGGGAGAAGGCGTCGGAGGGCACCCCGGTCATCGTATTCTTCGACGAGATGGACTCGATCTTCCGAACTCGAGGTTCGGGTGTCTCCTCTGATGTCGAGACAACGATCGTACCCCAACTGCTCAGTGAGATCGACGGGGTGGAGGGGCTGGAGAACGTCATCGTGATCGGCGCCTCGAACCGGGAGGACATGATCGACCCAGCCATCCTGCGGCCCGGCCGGCTCGACGTGAAGATCAAAATTGAGCGTCCAGACGCCGAGGCGGCCAGGGACGTCTTCTCCAAGTACCTGACCCCGACGCTGCCGCTACACGCCGACGACCTCGCCGAGTTCGGCGGGGACCGCAACGCCTGTGTGCAAGCGATGATTCAGGGCACCGTCGAGCGCATGTACGCCGAGAGCGAGGAGAACCGGTTCCTGGAGGTCACCTATGCCAACGGGGACAAGGAGGTGCTGTACTTCCGGGACTTCAACTCCGGAGCGATGATCCAGAACATCGTGGACCGGGCGAAGAAGAAGGCGATCAAGTCGGTGCTGGAGACCGGGCAGCCTGGCTTGCGGATGACCCATCTGCTCGACTCGATCGTCGACGAGTTCGCCGAGAACGAGGACCTGCCTAACACCACCAACCCGGATGACTGGGCGCGGATCTCGGGCAAGAAGGGGGAGCGGATCGTCTACATCCGCACCCTGGTGACCGGCAAGAACGCCGACTCCGGTCGCGCGATCGATACCGCCACCAACACCGGCCAATACCTCTAGGAATCCCATGTTCATGGGTGGTGACGTACTTAGCGCGTCACCACCCCATAATTTCACAGTTACGATGAAACCACACTGACCCGCTGAAGAACCTGCAGATGCTTGCCTCGGTGCCGGTCACCTACCGACAATCCCGGTGATCCTCGCTCTGCTCGGTGCGGTGCCCGGCCCCGCCATCCGGCTCCGGGCAATGCAGGACCGGACTGGCCGCCCAGCCCGGTCCTGCATTGCCCGAGGCTGCGAGACGGCCGGTGGACGCCCGGCACGGGCACGCCGGGTCCGCGATGATCAGCACGCGACGGACGAGGGCCAAACGCCGAGTTCCACCGGATAACAAGAGCACTTCTGATCGTTCAATGCGACACCGTGCCACCCAGCTCGAGCCGTGCCCGTCTACGGAACAGCCTCGTCACACGTCCAGGTAGCCCACCCCCACCGGCGCCGCAGTCCCCGCAGCAGGCGCCCGATCGGAGGCGGAGGCGGGCTCATCCAGATAACCCACATTCGCTGGCGCAGTCGCCGGAACTGGGAAGGCCGTATCCAGATAACCTGCATCCACCGGAGCAGCCGATTTAGCGAGGAGACGCTCATCGCCCTTGTCTGCGCGAATGCGTAGCACATCGGCAAGAGAGAGATAGAGCAACACAACGACAATCAAGAACCCGATTGCAAATGCCGATAAGACGATAAGAGTCATCTCTCACCCTTCCCAATCGGACTCTGGAGCGCGGCCACCGTCAGCGTCACCGGCGGGACCATCCGGTCGTCGATCAACACGGCTCCCGATGCCGGTCGCCCGTGACGGGCTTACCGTAGGCTGCGGCTGGCCGGGCTGCTGTGGCAGCAGTAGCGGCCAGCCGGCTAGGGTTGCTAGCAGGCCGACCATGGGCAGAACCCGCGCACCGAACAGCATCGGCTGCCACCCTCCAGCGATGATGACCGCTCAAGCTATGGTGATACCCGAAGATGCGGTTCGTCAACAGTTTGATCCGTAATTGCGATTTACATTAGAGATCACACAACTGAGTAGAAGGTGATCGAAGCGACGGGTTGATGCTCACTACGAGGCATATCCCGACGCGCGGACCGAGTTGGCCGAGATCACCCTTGCTGCAGCTCAACTCGACGACCACCCGCTGGCCGAGCACTCCGAGCTCGTTGGCGAGCCACCGTCAGGCGTGGTCCTGGATCAGGAAGCCGTCCGAGCTTTGATCGAATTGATCATCGCAGACACCGGTGAATGATGGTGGTGACTAGCTGCATGCTGCGCGGCGTAACGAGCCTGGAGGTGCGGCCGTCGAACGCTCACCCTGCATGCTCGCTGATCGCATTCGGGGGGCATGGACGGGTCAGCTTGGGCCATCGACCTCCGCTACCTCAGACACCGGCGTTCCCGGGCTCCTGCGCGATACCGAGAGCACCCGTGGTCCACGGATCGTAGCTGGCACCGGCAGACGGCCTTTCGCACCCGGCTGGGCGGGTCCGGACAGCCCCGCAGACGTACGCTGCGAGTATGCGCCGGATCATGGGAACCGAGGTGGAGTACGGCATCGCAGTGCCGGGTGACGCCTCCGCCAACCCCGTCCTGACCTCGACCCAGGTCGTGCTGGCCTACGCCGCGGCAGCCGATTTGCCCCGGGCCAAGCGTGCCCGGTGGGACTACGAGGTGGAGTCCCCGTTACGCGATGCCCGGGGGTTCGACCTCGGCAGTCCTGGCGTGCCGCAGCCCGACCCAGAGCTGGACGACCTGGGCGCCGCCAACGTCATCCTGACCAACGGTGCCCGGCTGTATGTCGACCATGCGCACCCGGAGTTCTCCGCACCTGAGGTCACCAACCCGCGGGACGCGGTGATCTGGGACAAAGCCGGTGAGCGGATCATGGAGGAGGCGGCGATGCGCGCCCGCACCGTCCCCGACCAGCCGCCCTTCCACCTGTACAAGAACAACGTCGACGGCAAGGGCGCCTCCTACGGCACGCACGAGAACTACCTGATGGCGCGCTCGACTCCGTTCACCGCCGTGATCGCCGGGCTCACCCCGTTCTTCGCCTCCCGGCAGGTGGTTTGCGGTTCTGGTCGAGTGGGTATCGGGCCCACCGGGGAGCACGCGGGTTTTCAACTGTCCCAGCGCTCGGATTACATCGAGGTTGAGGTCGGACTGGAGACCACGCTGAAGCGCGGCATCATCAACACCCGAGACGAGCCGCACGCCGACGCCGACAAGTACCGGCGGCTGCACGTCATCATCGGCGACGCCAACCTCGCCGAGTACTCCACCTATCTCAAGCTCGGCACCACGGCACTGGTCCTGGACCTGATCGAGGCCGGAGAGCGCTTCGATGACCTGCGGTTGACCGAGCCGGTACGGGCAGTCCACACGATCAGCCGTGACCCGTCGCTGCGGGTCACCGTGGAGGTGTCCGGCGGTCGTCAGCTCACCGGTCTGGACCTGCAGCGCGCCTACCACGAGCGGGTCGCGCGGTTCTATGCCCGGGAGGGTGGTACCGATGCCATGGCCGACGGTGCCGAGCACGTGCTCAGCACCTGGGGTGAGGTGCTCGACGCGCTCGCCCGGGACCCGATGGAGTGCGTCGACCGGTTGGACTGGCCCGCCAAGCTGCAGCTCCTGGAGGGCTACCGGGCCCGGGACGGCCTGAACTGGTCCTCGCCCCGGCTGCAACTGGTGGACCTGCAGTACTCCGACGTGCGGCTGGACAAGGGCCTGTACAACCGCCTGGTGGCCCGGGGCTCGATGAAGCGGCTGGTGACCGAGGAAGAGGTGCGCGCAGCGGTCACCACCCCCCCGGAGGACACTCGGGCCTACTTCCGTGGCCGCTGTCTGCAGCGCTACCCCACTGAGGTGGCGGCGGCCTCCTGGGACTCGGTGATCTTTGACCTGGGTCGGGAGTCGCTGGTCCGCATCCCCACCCTCGAGCCATTGCGCGGCACCCGCATGCACGTGGGCGAGCTGTTGGACGCCTCAGAGACAGCACTGGAACTGGTGGAGGCCATCACCCGGGGCTGACCACCCGACTGATCTGGGGGCGGTGGCCGGAGTTGCTGGGTACTGTTTGCTCAGGACGACTTCGTTCCGGGAGGCCAGATGTCCCAGGAGAAGGTGCAGCGCCAAGGCGGCGGCGACGGCGATGACGAGACGGCCGGCAGCGCACCAGCCGGTCAGGAGCGCCGGGAGAAGCTCGGTGAGGACGTAGACGCGATCCTCGATGAGATCGACGACGTGCTCGAGGAGAACGCTGAGGACTTCGTGCGAGCCTACGTGCAGAAGGGGGGTCAATGACCAGCCGTCGGGTGACCCGTGCATCATCCTGCGCGTGATACCAAGCGTTGTGGCAGCAGGAACTAGGAGACGATCACAACCGATGGACCAGTCCTCGGTCGGACGCTACCCGGGCGCAGCCCTGCCGGCGTCGTACTTCATGGTGGGCAACTCGTCGTTCAGCGATTTCCTCGCCATGGCCGCGCCTGACCTGCTGCCGGCGCGCCGGCTGACCGGTGCGCCGATGAGCGGTCAGGCCGGTGCGGCCACCCCAGTGACCAACCCGCACGGCACCACCATCGTGGCTGCCGTCTTCCGTGGCGGCGTGCTCATCGCCGGCGACCGCAGGGCCACCAGCGGCAACCTCATCGCCCAGCGTGACATGGAGAAGGTGTTCGTCATCGACGACTACTCCGCGGTGGGTATCGCTGGGGCCGCTGGTGTCGCCGTGGAGATGGTGCGGCTGTTCGCCGTCGAGCTACAGCACTACGAGAAGATCGAGGGTGTTCCGCTGACCCTGGACGGCAAGGCGAACAAACTCGGCGGGATGGTCCGGGGCAACTTGGAGGGCGCCCTGCGGGGTCTCGCGGCGCTACCGCTGTTCGTCGGCTACGACCTCGAAGCCGCCGACCCGGACCGGGCCGGCCGGATCGTGTCCTATGACGTCGCGGGTGGGCGCTACGAGGAATCGGCGGGTTACACGGCCATCGGCTCGGGCTCGCTGTTCGCCCGCACCTCGCTGAAGAAACTGCACGATCCCCTGCTGGAGGTGGATGCCGCCGTCCGGGTAGCCATGGAGGCCCTCTACGACGCCGCTGACGACGACACCGCAACTGGCGGGCCAGACATCGTACGCCAGATCTACCCGGTGGTGGTCACCGTGACCGCCGCCGACGGGGCCGTCCGGATGTCCGATGAGCAATCCGGCCAGGTTGCCGAGGCTGTGCTGGAGGGCCGCAAGCAGAAGCCTGGCGGCTGACACCGGTCCCCTCAGCCGCCGAGCAGCGGAATCAAAGTCCCACCCGACTATTCGGGTTCCTGACCGGAACCCGTCGTCTCCGTAGGAGTTCCCGCCGTGACCATGCCGTTCTACGCCTCGGTCGAGCAGATCATGCGCGACCGCTCTGAGCTGGCCCGCAAGGGCATCGCTCGGGGTCGCGGCGTGGTCGTGCTGAGCTACTCGCGAGGGGTGCTGTTCGTCGCCGAGAACCTGTCCACCGCGCTGCACAAGGTCTCGGAGATCTATGACCGGATCGGCTTCGCCGCAGTCGGCCGCTACAACGAGTACGAGAACCTCCGGCAGGCGGGAATCCGCCACGCCGACGTCCGCGGGTACTCCTACGACCGGCGGGACGTGACCGGACGGGGCCTGGCCAACGCCTACGCACAGACCCTCGGGACCATCTTCTCCGAACAGCAGAAGCCCTTCGAGGTGGAGATCTGCGTGGCCGAGGTGGGCGCGAGCCCCGACTCCGATCAGCTCTACCACCTCACCTACGACGGCTCCATCGGCGACGAGCCGAACTTCGTGGTCATGGGCGGCCAAGCCGAGGCGATCTCGACCGCACTCAAGGAGTCCTACCGCAGGGACATGGACACCGCGGAGGCCGTTGCCGCCGCGGTAGCGGCGCTGAGCTCGGCGTCCGCCGGGGCTAACGGGGCCGGCAAGCGCATCCTGGGAGTCGGCCAGCTCGAAGTCGCGGTACTGGATCGGACCCGGCCGCGCCGCGCCTTCCGCCGCATCACCGGGGCGGCGCTGACCGCGTTACTGCCCGTTGCCGGCCCCAGCACCCCAGGTGACAACGCTCCCGGCGCCGCTCAGTCGGACCAGGGCTGAGCAACCGATTCAGACTGCGAGCGATGGTGATAGACCTGAAGCGCGGCGGGCCGGGTCCAGAACCGGAACCGGTACCCTTCCGCGGCAATCTCCCCGTCCGTGGCCAACGCCACCGGCGGCCCCAATACCTCGACTTGCAACTCGCTGCACTCTTGCTGGACATAAGTGCGGCTGTGCTCCAGCGCACCAGCCAGTGCCCCGGCGAGGAACCGGATCCGAGAGACCGGCAGGTCGGCGCGGACATAGCGGACGTCGAGCTGCCCGGCGTCCAGCCGGTGTCGCGCCGCGGCAGCGAAGCCACGGGGACGGTAGCGCCCATTGCCCACGAAGATCAGCCACACCTCGCGCCGCAGATCGTCGAGACGGACTGCCAACGGATGCGCCTCGCGCAACACGCGAATCAACGCGACTGCCGCAGCGGACCACTTACCCCAGCGCGGTTCCCAGCTCTTGCGAAACCGCACCAGGTCCGGGTACCCACCGAGGCTGGCGGTGTTGAGGAACCAGCGGGGCGGGGCGTCGTCGATCTGCACGCCACCCAGGTCCACGGCAACCGCGGTGCCGTGGCGCACCGCCGCGACCGCGTCCGCCAGGTCATCAACCCCGAGGTCGCGGGCGAAGTGGTTGAGGGTGCCCGAGGGCACCACGACGAGCGGCAGTCCCCGGCCAGCCGCCACTGCGGCCACTGCCGCCACTGTCCCGTCTCCGCCGGCCACTCCCAGTGCCCGCACCGATGTGTCCGAGGCGTCCAACTCTGCCTCTAGTTGCTTGACCAGATCAGTGTCGGGCTCGGGGAACAGCAGCCGGGCGGCCGGCCAGACCTCCGCCAGGGCAGCGCCCGGATGCTCGCCGTTCGCCCCGGAGTGGGGGTTGACCAGCACGACAAGCCCCTCCCCGGTCGGCAGCGCCGGAACCCGGGCATGGTGCTTGCTGGGAGTGGGCTCCTCAACCGCGGGAGGCCACCAACGCCGGGTCGCCAGGGCGACTCCCGTGCCGATCAGTACCCCGGCGGCCACGTCGGAAGGCCAATGGACCCCCGTGTGCACCCGGGAGTAGGCCACCGCCGCGGCGACCGGGGCCACCACCATCCCCAGGGCCGGGCTCTCCATGGTCACCGCGGTGGCGAACGCGGCCGCCGACGCGGCGTGGCCGGAGGGGAACGACGACGAGCCGGGGCGGTCGCCATGGTTCAGCCGACGCGCTGCAGGAACGTCCTCGTAGGCCGGTCGCCGCCGCGGCATCACCGGTTTGGCCAGCACGTTGGCGGTGAAGCTGGCTCCCCCGATGGCCAGCACCCCGCGCAGCGCGGCACGCCGGAAAGCACCCTTACGGCTCGCCAGCGCCACCGCGACGGCAAACCACAACCCGCTGTGGTTGGCGGCGGTGGTGAGCATCTTCAGCCCGATGTCGACCGGTGAAGGAGGGATAGCCGCGCTGCGGCGTACCACCTCGCGGTCGGCCCAGTTGACCCCACGCGCCACCCGGCGCAACCGATCCAGCACGGTTGCAGCCTAAGTGAGCCCGGACGGACGGGCAGCATGGCGGCCGCAGCAGCCTAGGCTGGAGGGCATGCATCGGCGGATCTTCGGTATTGAGACCGAGTTCGGGGTCACGTGCACCTTCCACGGCCAGCGTCGGCTCTCGCCCGATGAGGTTGCCCGTTACCTGTTCCGTCGGGTGGTCTCCTGGGGTCGCTCGTCGAACGTCTTCCTGCGCAACGGCTCCCGGTTGTACCTCGACGTGGGCTCGCACCCGGAGTACGCCACTGCAGAGTGCGACAACCTCGCCCAGTTGGTGACTCACGACAAGGCTGGTGAGCGCATCCTCGAGGACCTGCTGGTCGACGCCGAGCGGCGGCTGGCCGACGAGGGCATCGGCGGGGACATCTTCCTGTTCAAGAACAACACCGACTCGGCTGGCAACTCCTACGGCTGTCACGAGAACTACCTCGTGGCCCGGGCCGGGGAGTTCTCCCGCATCGCCGATGTGCTGCTGCCGTTCCTGGTCACCCGGCAACTGGTATGCGGGGCCGGCAAGGTACTGCAGACCCCCCGGGGTGCGGTGTACTGCCTGTCCCAGCGAGCCGAGCACATCTGGGAGGGCGTCTCCTCGGCAACCACCCGATCCCGCCCGATCATCAACACCCGCGACGAGCCGCACGCCGACGCCGAGCGGTACCGGCGGTTGCACGTCATCGTCGGGGACTCGAACATGTCCGAGGTCACCACGCTGCTCAAGGTGGGCACCGCCAACCTGGTGCTGGAGATGGTGGAGGAGGGTGTCGCGTTCCGCGATTTCACCCTGGATAACCCGATCCGCGCGATTCGCGAGATCAGTCACGACC
>DASTLT010000130.1:0-1638 GCA_035714625.1 Pseudonocardiaceae bacterium
AAGATCAGACCGAGGTTCGTGTGGTCGTCGTGTGGTCATCGGTCGGAGCGACCAGCCGTGACACCGCAGGTCATCCATGAAGGAGCGGGGCCGGTCAAGTGCTCTGTGCCGTGAGACTTGGGGTTGTTTGTCTGTCCTCAGGGGCGGTGTGAGGGCACGGGGAGCTGGGCCGTGGGTGGAAGGCCCGCGGCCTTGGATATCGGTGTCGGGCGGCGTCAGGGGCCGGTTGTCGTGTAGCCGTGTTCACCGTGGTTCCGGGTTCCGGTGCCGGAAGGGCAGGCCGAGGCTCGGCTGCCGGTCATCCATTCGCCCGCCGGGGTGGGGGCATGGTGATCTACGGCTGTGCCTGGGTGGGGTCAATCAGCGGGGCGGCCACGCCGCCGGCCGGCGGGGGTCAGACCTGCACACGACCTCGCACCCGGTCACGTGGAGCCTGTTCACGCCGCGGCCTGGGCCGTGGCGAGGGCGCGGATGTGCCGTCGCGCAGGCCATAGTAGACCAGGGTGAGCAGCTTGCGGGCCACCGCGACGGTGGCGATGTTCCGGCCGCGCCGTTCGGCGATCCGGGCCCGGTTGCAAACCAGCCAGCCGGCCGAGGCGGGAATCTTCTGGGCGGCTTCGATCGCGGCCCAGCGAACCAGGCCGCTGCCCTGCTTGGTGATCGGGCCGCGGTGCACGGTGGTGTCAGACTCGCGATGCCGCGGGGTGAGCCCGGCCCAGGACACCAGCCGGGTCGCGTCGGCGAACCGGCCGGCGTCGCCGATCTCGGCGACGAACACGGCGGCGAGCACCGGCCCGACTCCGGGCACCGCCTGGATCGCGAGGTATCCGGGATGCTGACACAGGCGGCCCTGTACCTGCCTGGACACCACGTCGATCTCGAAGGTGAACGCGTCGATCAACCGCAGATACGCGTGCACCCGCGCGCGGTAGGGTCCATCCAGCCCGGCCCCGGCCAGCAGCTGCCGCCCGCCGACCCCGAACAGGTCGCTCGCCGCGAGGTGGACGCCCTGCTTGGCCAGCACCGCGTGGATCCCGGCCTTGAGTCCGGACCGCAGGGCGACCAGCTTCGCCCGATGCCGCACCAGTTCCCGCAGTTCCCGCACCTGCGGCGGCGCCACGTAGGCCTCCGGTAACCGGTTCATCCGCAGCAGATCCGCCAGATCAGCGGCATCGCGCACATCGTTCTTCACCCGCCGATAAGTGAACCCTTTCACCCCGAGCGGATGCGCGAGATGCACCCGAGCACCGGCCTCCTGCAGCACATCAACCGCCCAATACCAGCCGTACGTGGCTTCCAGAACCACGTCCGGGCACTCGCCAGACCCGGCGATCACCGCGGCCAACCGCATCGGGTCGTTGTCGATCCGCACCGCCTCGAGACGTTCACCAGCCTCGGTCATCCGCACGATCACCGATCGACGCCGGTGCAGATCGATACCCACAATCTGCCGTCCGTCGTACTCTGCGGGCATGGTGGGGCCTCCTTCACCGTGAGAAGTGTGAGCACCCCGAGCATCCCGCCGGGAGTCACGAGGAGCGAGGCCCCGCTCCTTCATGCCATCAGCGCCTTGAACGCCGCGATAACTAGGAGGGCGGACGAGCCGGCCTGTACGCCGGATAATGGCCTGGCAGGTAT
>DASTLT010000131.1:0-8223 GCA_035714625.1 Pseudonocardiaceae bacterium
GCCGAGCAGCGCCCCGCTCTCGTCGCCGCGCAGCATCCGCCACCGGCCGGCCCGGTCAGGCACGCCCACGGCACACCGGTCGGCGTCGGGGTCCAGGGCGACCGCGAGATCGGCGCCGACGTCGGCGGCCAGCGCGAGCAGCGCGTCAGCGGCGCCGGGCTCCTCCGGATTGGGGAAACACACGGTGCGGAAGGTGGGATCGGGCTCAGCCTGCTCGGCGACCAGATGGACGTCACCGAACCCGGCCCGGCGCAGGGCCTCGACCAGCACCACACCGCCCACCCCATGCAGCGGGGTGGCCGCCACCCGCAGGGCTCGCGCGGTCCCGCGGGGCAACCCCGCCACCCGCTGCAGGTACGCCTCGAGCAGGTCGTCGCCACCGGCCCGCACCGGCCCGTTGCGGGGCACCTCGACCGCGGGGGGTGCGGCGGCGATCATCGCCTCGATCTCGGCGTCGGCAGGCGGCGCGAGCTGCAGGCCACCCTCGGTGTAGGCCTTGTACCCGTTGTCGCTTGCCGGGTTGTGCGAGGCAGTGATCTGCACCCCGGCCACCGCCTTCAACCGGCGCGCGGCGAACGCGAGCACCGGGGTGGGCAATGGCCGGGGCAACAGCACTGCGTCGAACCCGGCGGCACCGAACACCCCGGCGGCGTCGGCAGCGAACTGCTCGGACCGGTGCCGAGCGTCCCGACCCACCACCACCGTCCCGAGGCGGCCCTGGGCGCTCAGCCAGCTCGCCAGCCCGGCCGAGGTGCGCAGCACCACCGCGCGGTTCATCCCGGCCGGGCCGGCCCGCATCGGCCCGCGCAGCCCGGCCGTGCCGAAGCGCAACGGGCCGTCCATCCGCGCTGCCAGCTCCGCGCCGGCTGCGGCATCCCCAGCCAGCGCGTTGGTCAGTATCCGCTGCAGCTCGGTCCGGTCATCCCCGTCGATGTCGTCGGCGATCCAGCGTCGGGCGGCCGCCTCGAAGGTGGTGATCCGAATCTTTGCCGCCGATCTGGTGAATTGTGACGCTTCAGCAGTTGACGAACTCTGGCCGCTGGTTGAGAAGCTGGGCTCGGGGTGTGACGAACTCGTCGTACGCCTCCTGGGCATCGGGATTGAACAGTGCGAGGCGGTGGCAGTTCTGGAATGCAATGCGAACACCATAGCACCGCTCGACGGCGGATCGCATGGCGTCGCTGGCCACCAGCCGCAACAGCTCGCCGCGGGCGTCCGCATCCGGCGGCGGCGTTTGATTATCGGCGAATGCACCGCCTGTGGTATGCAGTTTCTCGGCTACTGCGCTGACCACCGACCAGGCATAGGGCAGTGACCGGCGTATGCAGTCAACGAAGTCGGTGTCGGAGACCGGGCCGCGCTGCGCCTTGCTGAGCAGGTCGGGAGAGACAGTGAGCGACATATGCGCATACCTTTCCATGTCGGAGTTATCGACTATGACAGCCATGCTGTCACTGCGGATCGCGCGGGTCAACTGTGCGGACCTGTCCCAGCACGAATGGGTGAGCAGGTTCCCGCGTCACGAATTGAACCTGAGCAAGGGTACGTCATACCGCGAAGGTTCCGGGTGCGGAGCATGCGGGGCGTGGTGATCTCGACGAGCAGCATCTCGACGAGGAACTGGACCCGGGCCGGGAGCCGGTAACTGGTGGGGCGGAGGGCGGAGCGTTCCTGAGGCCCAGGCTGGTGTGAATGCGTGGCAGCGCTCAGCGCCCGTCCGGCAATAGGACTCATGTCAAGATCGGGAGTGGGATTGCCGGGGCCTCCGGCGCGAACACCCGTGTGGTTACGTTCGGTAACGCTCAGGGGTCAATGTGTCGAGCGCACTGAGGTGCCCTCACTGGCACCTTTGCCGCCCAAAGTGCCACTGAGGGCACCTCCGCAGCAGAGATACCCCGCACCCTTTGGGGCTGGTGAAACTCGTGGGACTTCTGTGGTTCTCGGTGGGTTGAGCCCCCATGGAGCAGACACTCCCATTGCCGGATGCTTTAAGCCCAGCTCTGGGGCCCCCGGGAGTGACCCGACCCCGCCGCGGGATCTGCGCCAGCCACCACGCACCTGGTCATCCCCACGGTGGTCTTCTCGGCACCGTTGAGCACCAGTCCCACCCGGGCCGCGTCTGCGCATCACGCTCACGGTTGCGGTCTCACCAGCGGGGGCGGTCTGCGCCGGCCTCGGAGTGGTGGGTGGCGAACCAGGTGATCCAGTGTCGTTGGCTGCGGGTTTCGACGGCGCGGGGTCGGTAGTGCCGGCGGGTCCAGGTAAGGGCGTCGTCGGCGGGATGCCCGGCGAGGATGGCCATGCAGGCGATGACGGTGCCGGTGCGTCCGGTGCCGCCGCGGCAGGCGACCTCGACCCGCTGTCCGGCGCGGGCGAGCTGGTAGGCGTGCTGGATCAACGCGGCGGCGGTGGCGCTATCGCGTGGGGCGGCGAAGTCGGGCCAGTCGATCCAGTCCGCGGGCCAGTCGGGGCGCCAGAGCGCCTCGCGGAACCAGACGAGCCGGCTCGGCGGTGTGTCGGGGGAGCGGCCGAGGTAGAGGCCGTAGCTGGGCAGCGGCCCTGGCGGCAGTGGCTCGCGTCGTCCACGGCCGCGGACCGCGGTTCCGTCGGGCAGGACGATCGCGCCGGTAAGCCGGTCCGCGGTCATCTGCGCATCCTGCTCGCCTCGTCGCTCCCGGTGAGGCAGGAGCTGAGGACGGCGGCCTCGCCGCGCAGCCGCTCGGCGCGTACCCGCTGACCAGCCCGCTCGTAGCCGCCGGCAGCCGCGTGCCGCTCGGCCACCTCCGCTCGGAGGATGTCTGCCATCTCTGCCGCGCCGAGGCGCCGTCGTTCGACCTCAGTGGCGCGCAGGCCGCTCACGGTCCCCGCGAGCCGGGCATGCCCGACACCAGGTTGCGATGCCCGCCCCGCATCGACGGCCTCGGCGTTATCGATCGCCCCTAACGCTGACCGGAGGGCCGCGATGGCCACGGTGTCCCGTGCCTTCATCGCATCGGCAAGCGCGGCACGCAGGCAATCCCGCACCGTCCCAGCGCCATCATCCATCGGTGCCGTCCGCGTGAGGTCCACCGCGACGACGTTACTTTCGATCCAGCGTGAGAGAAACAGACTTTTTGCCAGCGAGGCGACACCCGTCCGCTCATCGGGCAGGCCGCCGCAGCCGCCAGATCGTGAGATGCGCACGGTGCGTGACAGCACCGCTATCTCCACGCACACCAGACAGGGGGGATCCCGGGGCGATCGAACGACCCCGCTGCCCGCAGTGCGGGGCCCGGCTGCGCCGGGGTCGCCAACCCGGCCAGTTCTGCGATCCGTGCCTGAAGGTGGGACCCGATCCGCGGGCCAAGCTGCCGGCGGGACCGACCTGAGCGTGTTTCTGCTGTACGACATGGTGTTGCAGTCGCTGCACCGGGGACGGCCCCCAGAGGCGATCCCAGATAACGATCTTGGCCTCACAGCGTGCGGGCACACAGTGACCTCGCCCGGGGTGAACATGGAGATGATCGTCCCGGCCTCGCGGCCCGACAACGGCTTTTCCTGGGTATTGGGAAAGCGGAGGTGCGCGATCGCGGTCGTAGCGGTGACACCGTCGATGTCGCCTTGCGGGGAAAGAGAACTACGTCGGCGGTCATAGCCGGCTCAGCAGCATGCGCAGCAGCCCGCCCATCCGCTCGGCGGCTGCCTGCCCGGCGGCGAGCACCTCCAGGTGGTCCAGCGGGGCCCCGGCCAGACCCGCTGCGAGGTTGGTGACCAGGGAGACGCCCAGTACCTCGACACCCTCGGCCCGGGCGGCGATGGCCTCGTGCACGGTGGACATCCCGACCAGATCGGCGCCCAGGGCGCGCAGCATCCGGATCTCGGCGGGGGTCTCGAAGTGCGGGCCGGGCAGCGCCGCGTACACCCCCTCGACCAGGGTCGGGTCGATCTCCCGGGCCAATGTGCGCAGCCGGGGGGAGTAGGTGTCGGTGAGATCCACGAACCGTGGCCCCACCAGCGGGGAGGTTGCGGTGAGGTTGAGGTGGTCGGCGATCAGCACCGGCTGGCCCACCTGCAGCCCGGCCGCGATGCCCCCGGCGGCGTTGGTGAGCACCACGACCCGCACCCCGGCCGCCCAAGCGGTGCGCACCCCGTGCACCACCTGCGCCACCCCGTGCCCCTCATAGCCGTGCGTGCGGCCGAGCAGCACCAGCACCCGGCGCCCGGCGACCTGCACCGAGCGGACCGTACCGGGATGCCCGACGACCTGCGGCGCGACGAAACCGGGCAGGTCGGTGACCGGGATCTCGACGGTGGGGGCAGCCAGCACGTCGGCTGCCGAGCGCCAGCCGGAGCCCAACACCACGGCGACGTCGTGCGCCGGCACTCCGGTGCGCCAGGCCAGTACGGCTGCGGCATCCTGAGCGAGCCGGGCAGGCTCGCTCGGTACCGGGTCGCCCAGAGGCTCAGTCACAGGGTCGGTCACAGCAAGTCTTCAGCTTTCCGGCTCGAATCCGCGCACCACCGGCTCGAACAGCTCGGTCCGGCCGATTCCCTCCCGCTTGGTCGGCACGGTGACCTGGATCACCCACAGGTCGGCCCCGGCGGGCACCAGCCGCAGGTAGCTGATGCGGTGCCGCTCGCCGTCCGCGCCCCTGCCCTCGTCGAGCCGGAACGTGGCCACCAGCCCGTCACCGGACCGCTGCTCCGGCCGGACCTGGGCCAGCCCGGGCAGCACGGCAGCCAGCTCGTGGCGGTAGCCGGCCAGGTAGTCCTCGGCCCGGTGGCGGGACAGGAAGCCGGTGCTGCGCTGCACGGCGATCAGCTCGACGCCGTCCGGCGAGACGAACCGGAGCACAGGACCCCGCGCGTCCCCGACTCCCGCCTGGTCTCGGAACTCCAGCCAGCCCTCGGGAACCGCGACGGTGAGCCGGCCCGGCTGGGAGCCGTCCGCCTCGGTCACTGTCAGCACCCGGGTGGTCAGCACCGCACCGTCGTGGGTGTCGACCCGAACCCTGAGCGCGGGCAGCGCCGGGGCGCCGCTGAGGATCCGGGCGGCGGCGAAACCGGCGGTGGCGGCACCAAGAAAGAGCAGCCCGGCCAGCGTCCACAGCACCGCCACAGCCAGTGTTCCGCGCTGGTGGTGGCTGATCCGGCGTCGGGTGGTGCGGCCCGGACTGTCGCTCGGGATCCCCCCATGCCCCTCGCGATCTGCTCGGACGGCGAAGGGCAGCGGGCCCGGCTGGGCCGCCAGTTGCCCGGCCGGGGATGCCGGTGGCGGGAATACCGACAGTGGGGCCGCCGGCCGTGGTGCTGGCGAGGGTGCGGATGGCGAGGGTGCGGATGGCGAGGGCGGGTGCCCGGCAGCGGAGCTGCCGGTCTGCCCAGACAACAGCACCGGCTCGGTCACCCGCGGTGAGCCGAGCCGTCGGCGCACCTCGGGCAGCGGCATCCGCTGCGCCGGGTCCTTCACCATCAGGCCGCCGATCACCTCGGCCAGCGGCCCGGAACAGGACGGCGTAGGCACCTCGTCCAGCACCACCGAGGACACCGTGGCCAGCGGGTCCCCCGCGTCATACGGTGGCCGGCCCTCGACGGCGGCGAACAGGGTCGCGCCGAGGCCCCAGAGGTCGGCCGCCGGGCTGACCGGCGCACCCGAGGCGACCTCGGGCGCGATGTAGGCGGGGGAGCCCAGCATCAGACCGGTCGCCGTCATGGTCTGATCGGCCGGGTTGCGGGCGATCCCGAAGTCGGTGAGCTTGATCCGGCCGTCGTGTGCCACCAGCACGTTGCCCGGCTTGACGTCCCGATGGGTGATGCTCGCGGCGTGCGCGGCCTGCAGCGCGGCGGCCACCGCGGCCCCGATGGCCGTCACCTGGTCGGCTGGCAGCGGACCGGTGCGCAGTAGCTCGGCCAGGCTGTCCGAGGCCACCAGTTCCATCACCACGAACGGCACCCCCCCGTCCCGGGCCACGTCGTAGAGGGTGACCACGTTGGGGTGCGACAGGGCCGCGATGGCTCGTGCCTCGCGCAATGAACGCTCCCGCAGCAGGTCGGCCTCGGCGTCCGGAATGCCCGGCGGCAGCAGCACCTCCTTGACCGCGACGGCCCGCCCGAGCACCTCGTCGTGCGCCGACCACACCGTGCCCATGGCACCCCGGCCCAGCACGGCGCCCAGCCGGTAGCGCCCCGCGACCAGGCGGGGTGCGCCGCCGGGTTGGGTGGTCACCGCCACATGATGCCCGCGTTGTGGCCGGTGCTGGGGTATGTCATACAGACGGGCGGGCGCGGTGAAGGAGGACGTGCGATGGCCCAGGAGCCGGGGACCCAGCCGAGTGGCCGGCAGCCGTGGAGGTCCGAGTCGGGCTTCGTGGTCAAGCCCGTGTACCACCCCGGCGATGTCGCCGACGGGCTGGCGGAGCGCCTTGGCGAGCCTGGTGAGTTCCCGTTCACCCGCGGGGTGTACCCCACCATGTACACCCAGCGTCCCTGGACGATGCGCCAGTACGCCGGGTTCGGCACCGCCACCGAGTCCAATGCGCGCTATCACCAACTGCTCCAAGCGGGGCAGACCGGTCTGTCGGTGGCATTCGACCTGCCCACCCAGATGGGGTACGACTCCGACGAGCCCCTCGCGCACGGGGAGGTCGGCAAGGTCGGGGTGGCGATCGACTCGATCGAGGACATGCGGACGCTGCTGCGCGGCATCCCGCTCGATGAGGTGTCCACTTCGATGACCATCAACGCTCCCGCGGCCCTGCTGCTGCTGCTCTACCAACTGGTGGGTGAGGAGCAGGGCGCGGCGGGGCAGCAGTTGACCGGGACGATCCAGAACGACGTGCTCAAGGAGTACATCGCCCGCGGCACCTATATCTACCCGCCCGCCCACTCGCTGCGGCTGACCTCGGACATCTTCGCCTACTGCCGGGCCGAGATCCCGCGCTGGAACACCATCTCCATCTCCGGCTACCACATGGCCGAGGCCGGCGCCAACCCCGCGCAGGAGATCGGCTTCACGCTGGCCAACGGGGTGCAGTACGTGCAGGCCGCGCTGGACGCCGGGATGGCCGTCGACGAGTTCGCCCCCCGGTTGTCGTTCTTCTTCGTCGCCCGCACCACGCTGCTGGAGGAGGTCGCCAAGTTCCGGGCCGCCCGGCGGATCTGGGCCCGGCTGATGCAGGAGCGCTTCGGTGCCCGGCATCCCAAGTCGCTGATGCTGCGGTTCCACACCCAGACCGCCGGGGTGCAGCTCACCGCGCAGCAGCCCGAGGTCAACCTGATTCGGGTCACCGCCCAGGCGCTCGCCGCGATCTTCGGCGGCACCCAGTCGCTGCACACCAACGCGTATGACGAGGCGATCGCGCTGCCCACCGAGAAGGCCGCCCGGCTGGCGCTGCGCACCCAGCAGGTGCTGGCCTACGAGACGGACCTGACCTCCACCGTGGACCCCTTCGCCGGGTCGTACGCCGTCGAGGCGATGACCGACGAGGTGGAGGCGGCCGCGGTGGCGCTGATCGAGCAGGTGGACGCCTTCGGCGGTGCGGTGCCCGCGATCGAGCAGGGCTTCCAGAAGTCGGAGATCGAGCAGACCGCCTACCGCACCGCTCAAGAGATCGACTCCGGCGAGCGGGTGGTGGTCGGGCTCAACCGGTACCGGCTCGACGTCGAGGAGCCGTACCAGCCGCTGCGGGTGGACCCGGCGATCGAGGACAGCGCCCGGCGCCGGCTCGCCGCGCTGCGCTCGTCGCGCTCGTCTTCGCAGGTCACTGCGGCACTCGACGAGCTGCGCAAGACCGCCGACGGCAGCGGACCGGCGCACAACGTGCTGTACCCGATGAAGACCGCCCTCGCCGCGCGGGCCACCGTGGGCGAGGTGTGCCACGCATTGCGTGACGTCTGGGGTACGTACGTCCCGGTGGAGTTCTTCTAACTCTTGTCACCCGTCGTTGGAATCGGGGTGACGCTGTGCAACAGACGAGTGAGTTGTTCACCCACAGTGCCACCGGTACCGCCGAGCGAGCAGAATCAGAGAATGGGTACCAGAGCAGCCGCGCTCACCGCCGCCGTCGAGCACTGGGCGGCGGACCTTTGCGCGCTCTCGCGCAGCCTTCACGCCGAGCCTGAGCTGGCCTTTGCCGAGCACCGCAGCGCAGCCAAGATCGCCGACCTGGTGGCGGCCGAGGGCTTCCAGGTCGAGCGCGGCGTGGCTGGTCTGGAGACCGCGTTCACCGCGACCTACGGGACGGG
>DASTLT010000132.1:0-2770 GCA_035714625.1 Pseudonocardiaceae bacterium
GTCACGGCGCACTGCCCCCGGTCGGCCCGCCTGGGACCCTCCGCGGTGGGGCGGATGTCGAAGTCGAAGATCGCCGTCGGCACGTACAGCGAGCAGCAGGCGTTGGGGATGTCGACGATGCCGCTGATGCGGCCCTCGATCGGCGCCGAGCCCAGCAGCAAGTAGGCCTGCTCACCGGAGTACCCAAACGTCTTCAGGTACTCAATAGCGTTCAGGCAGGCCCGCTTATAGGCCAACGTGGCGTTCATGTAGTAGTTGGTATTGGTGTCATGATCCACCGAGATCCCGACGAACGAGATGAACTCGCTGTAGCGCGGCTCGACCCTACCCGGCAGGAAGATCGGGTTGGTGCTGACCCCGTAGGTCTCCATGCCGCCCTTGATCAGGTCAACGCCGAAGTCGATGAAGCCGCCCATCTCGATCGCGCCGCAGAAGGTGATCTCGCCGTCGCCCTGGCTGAAGTGCAGGTCGCCGCCGGACAGCTTGGCCCCGGGGACATGCACCGGGAAGAACACCCGCGAGCCGCGGGTCCAGTTCTTGATGTCGTGGTTGCCGCCGTTCTCCCGTGCCGGCACCGTCCGGGCACCCTCGCGAGCGACCTTGTCGAGCTCGGCGCCCGACAGCGTGCCGGCCAGGGTGCCCTGCTCCAGCGGCGGCAGCGCCAGCGGCGGGACCCGGTCGGGATCGGTGGCGATCAGCGCCCGCTCCCGCTCGTTCCAGCGGGCCAGCAGCTCCGCCGAGGGGGCGGTGCCAAACAGCCCGGGGTGGGTGATGCCGGTGTAGCGGATGCCTGGTAGGTGCCGGGAGGTGGCGTCCTGGCCGTGGAAGTCCCAGATGGCCTTGTAGGCATCGGGGAAGTAGTCGGTGAGGAACCCGCCGGCGTTGGTCTTGGCGAAGATACCGGTGTAGCCCCAGCCCTGGCCGGGGGCCGGGCCGACCTCCTGGGGGACCGGGCCGAGGTCGAGGATGTCGACCACCAGCAGGTCGCCGGGCTCGGCGCCCTGGATCTCGATGGGGCCGCTGAGCATGTGGGCGCGGGTCAGATCCACGTCGCGGACGTCGTTGGCGGAGTCGTTGTTGCCGAGCTGGGCGTCGGTCCACTCCCGGCACTCGACCCGGAACTCGCTACCCGGCTGCACGAACGCCACGGAGGGGATGTCGGGATGCCAGCGGTTGTGCCCGGGGGGGTCCTGGTCGCGCATGGACTTGGACTGGTCGACGTGAAACACCACGTCAGGCATAAGCGGCCCTTCCGTGCTGCGTGGCCGATTGTCTGGTCCTCCTGCTCTCGGCTGCACATAGCAGGCGGCGGGGAGCGGGCACGAGCAGCAAGCCCGCCCAAGGCCACACCGGCCGCTCGGGCGCGGTGGGCGAGGGGCTCGCTCATTGAAAAGACCGACATGCGCTCAGGACGCTCCTCTGATCGCAGTCCGAGCGGGTGGTCGGGATCGTGTGAGTTTCTGGCCAGGCGCTTACCGGGAAGCGCGCCCGGCGCGACGCCGGGTGATCGGACGCTCGACGCGACGCCTCGGCAGCGCGCTAGGGTCTGGGAAGGCGTGCCAGGGTGGGATTGGGCGGAGTCAGGGGGCGTGGTCGCCGGCGCGGCGGCACCCGGTCGACCACCTCTGGGTGGTCCCGGCTTGCCTCCTCACGCGCCAGCAGCGTGGCAACGGGCTTGGGTGTCCGGTAGGTCATCGGGACCGAGAAGAGCCGCTTGGCATCCTCACCGCAGCTTGGGCATACCGGGGACGCCGCGGCCGTGCCCATTGGCATGCGCTGTTCGAAGCGACCGCAGGCGCTGCAGCGATACTCGTAGGTGGCCACTCGGTCCTCCAGGGTGCGACGGTCGGAGGTGTCGGGGCCGGAAGATGGTTCTATGCCGACGCCCCCCTGTCGTCAAGGGGGACACCGATCTTGTCTGCATCAGGAGGCAGTCCACAGCCCAATGACAGATTGTCGCTAGCCGTCGGCATGGGACCGACGCCGGGCCAGCTCCTGGTCGTCTCCTCCTCGCCGAGGCCGGGTCCTCGTCAGCCGCGAGCCCGCACAGAATCCAAGGCCGACTCGGCGGCCGACAGGAGGATGCACCAGGGACGCATCGGCCGGCGGCGCCCTCGAGGAATCTGTCCAGTTATGCGCTCTCGGACCGCTGTGCAGCCACCGAGCTGGGCGGAGCGACCGCCTCGCAAACCCGCTGGTCAAAAGACCAACGCGGCCCAACAATCAAACCTCATCCCCGCTGAATCAATAAGAAACCGCTGCACAGAGGCGATCGGTCTTTGCAGCTCGCGCCTGACCGTAGATACGAAGTTAAATGCTCTTCCACGGTGCAGCTGCGCTCTCCTGATAGACCTTGCAACTACTAACACCACACCAGTCAATCCCCCAGCCTCACCTCATGCCTTGCCCTATACCACCATCTACCTGCACATCTGGCCCACCACCTCCTAGTAGCACCTCCATCAGCCCTCCCCACCAGCCCGACCCCGCACACCCTTACCTTTCCGTTGTCCCATTGCCCTCCACTCGTACCATCCAACTCCAACACACGACAGCAATGCACCACGGGTGCGTTTGCTGAGCAGGGTGGCGGTGGAGCGGGGTGACAGGGGTGGTCGCGGATCTGGCGAAGCTGTCGGTGGGCCGCGAGGACTACTACGTCCGCGAGGTCGCCCACAACCGCGAAGAGTACCTATCTGGCCACGGTGAGTCACCAGGCCGCTGGTACGGCGCCGGCACCACGGCCCTTGGCCAGCAAGGGATCGCCTCC
>DASTLT010000133.1:0-16902 GCA_035714625.1 Pseudonocardiaceae bacterium
CGGCCACGGCCCCCGCGAGCAGCCCGACGTGCCGCGGCCACAGCGCGTTCACATACCCGCCACCGATCACGTGCACCACGTCCGCCCGGGCGAGCAGCTCGATCCCGGCCACCCACCGCGGGGCGAGCCCGGGATCGTGCACCGCCCGCTGCACCCACGCCGACACCTCCCACGGGTCGGCGGGGTCCCCGGCGGGGGCCTCCCAGCACAGCCGCCACAAGGTGTCGACGAATCGCACCCGCGGGTGCACCCCGTCCAGCAACGTCCGGGCCGGCCCCGGGGAGTGGCAGTCCAGCCACACGTCGGCGTCCGGCGCGTGCCGGGCCAGATAGCGCAACCAGCCCCGGGCGATCAGCTCGTCGCCATAGTTCGGGTATCCGGTGGCTCCGACCAGGTAATAACACGGGCGTGCCATGCTCGGAGCCTAGTTCAGCCCGCCCCTCCTCCGGCCGAGGCAGCAAGCTGCTTCAGCGGTGCGGGCCATGGCCAGCACGGCCCGCCAGGGCGGGGGTTCCAGGCACAGCAGAGGGAGGTGCGGTGGCCAGGGTATTCGTCAGCCATGCCAGCGAGGACTTCGCCCTGGCCGGCGAGGTGCACCAGTGGCTGGTCGACGCAGGCCACGAGGTGTTCCTGGCGCAGGACCTGCGGGCCGGCATCGCCGTCGGCGAGGAGTGGGAGCAGCGGCTGCACGACGAGCTGCGCCTGGCCGATGCGGTGGTCTGCGTGGTCACGTCAGCCTACCTGGCGTCGCGGTGGTGCACGGCCGAGGTCGCGATCGCCCGGTCCCGGGGCAGCCGGCTACTGCCCGTACAGGCCGAGCCAGGGGTGGCTGACCCGCTGCTGGCATCCGTTCAGCACGTGGACCTGATCCGCACTCCGGACGCGGTCCGTCCCTTTCTGGTCGAAGCGTTGCACCTGGTTGACGCGGGCTGGCCGGACGATCGTGCTCCCTTTCCCGGGCTGCGGCCGTTCGAGGTCGACCAGCATCGGGTGTTCTTCGGGCGCGCCGAGGAGGCGAAAGAACTCGCCGAGCTACTGCGCTCCCCGGCCGAGCACGCCAAGGGCGCGGCACTGCTCGTGGTGGGCCCGTCCGGGTGTGGCAAGTCCTCCCTGGTCCGCGCGGGGCTGGTGCCGTTGCTGGCCGGCGAACCGGGCTGGTGGACGCTGCCGCCGATCGTGCCGGGCACCGATCCGGTGGCGGCACTGACCCGGGAACTGGCCGCCGCCGCCCAGCAGGTCGGCCTGGACTGGACGGTGGCCCAGGTACGCCATCAGCTCGACCACGACCACCTGAGAGAGATCGTGGACGACCTGCTGCTGGCTGCCCCGGGTGGTCCGCGGCAGCGGCTGCTGGTCGTGGTGGACCAGTTCGAGGAGGTGCTCACCCAGGCCACCCCCGCCGCTCGGGCCCGGTTCGCCGAGCTGCTGCGCCCGGCGCTTGAGGGTCCGATCCAGATGGTGGCCCCACTGCGCCCGGAGTTCCTCGACCAGCTACTGACCGACCCGGATCTGGCCCGGCTGTCCACCCAGGTGTACCCGCTTCGTCCGCTGCGCCGCGAAACGCTGCGCGCAGTGATCGAGAAGCCGGCCAGGCTGGCCGGGATCGACGTGGACGAGCATCTGGTGGCCCGGCTGGTTGACGACACCGCGGACGGGGAGGCCCTGCCGTTGCTGGCGTTCACCCTGGCCCAGCTCGCCGAAGGGGTGAGCCGCGGCGGCAAGCTGTCCGCGGTCCGCTACCACCAGCTCGGTGGCGTGCAGGGGGCGCTGACCCACCAGGCCGACGCCGCGCTCGCGGCTGCGGTGGCCGTCGGGGGCCGGGATCGCGCCCAGGTCATCGCCGGGCTGCTGCGGGTGGTCACGGTGGACGAGCAGGGCCGCCCCACCCGCTGGCGCACTGCCCGCGACGAGCTGTCCGCTCCGGTACGCAGTGAACTGGACTGCTTTGTCGCACGGCGGTTGCTGACCACCGACACCGACCACGGCACCGTGGTGCTCGGCGTCGCCCACGAGGCATTCCTGTCGGTCTGGCCGCCACTCGCCGAGGCAATCGCGGCCAATGTGGCGGCGCTGCGGGCTCGCCGCGCGGTCGAGCACGCCGCCACCGAATGGCACCAGAGCGGGCGCCCGCGCAACCGGTTGTGGAGCGGTGGCCAGCTCGCCGCCGCCGTCACCGACACCGGCCGGGTCGACATCAGCCCGAAAGCCCGGGACTTCCTGCACGCCAGCATCCGCCGCGACCGCTTCCGCCGCCGCCGCGCCAGCGCCGTGCTGTCGGTGCTGCTCATCCTCGCCCTGGTGGCCGCGGGTGTCGCGGTCGTCGCGCAACGCCGCGCCGAGGAGGGGCAACGGGTCGCCATCGCGCGCCAGCTCATCGCCCAAGCTGACGCCACCCGGGACAGCGACCCGCGCACCGCGCTGCGACTGGGCAGCGCAGCCGAGTACCTCCATCCCGGCGGGGAGACCCGGGCCAGTCTGGCGCAGACCCTCACCACCACCCGCTATGCGGGAACTCTCCCGGGAGACAACGGCTATGTGCTCTCCGTTGCTTTCGCCCCCAACGGGCGCACGCTGGCCACCGGCAGCGAGGGAGCCGCGACGTTATGGAATCTGACCGATCCGGCCGGTCCGCGGCCGTATGAGCTGGCGGTGACCGGTGATGCCGGCGGGATGCCCGCGGTGGCGTTCGCCCCCGGCGGCAACATCCTGGCCACCGGCACCGACACCGGCACCGTGCTGCTCTGGGACGTGACCGACCCGACCCGTCCCCGCCGCCTCGGCCGGCCACTCGCCGGGCATACCGAATTGGTGTCCTCGGTGGCGTTCGCCCCGGACGGCCGCACCCTGGCCACCGCCAGTTTCGACAGCAGGGTGAGGTTGTGGGACCTCACCGACCCGGCCGCACCCCAGCCCCTCGGCCAGCCCCTCACCGGCCACACCGGCCCGCTGGACTCGGTGGCGTTCGCTCCTGACGGAAAGACGCTGGCCTCCGGCGGCTTCGACGGCATGGTGCTGCTCTGGGACCGCACCGACCCAGCCCGGCCGCAGCAGCGCCGATTACCCTTGGCGGGCGACACCGAATGGGTGAGCTCCGTGGCGTTCGAGGGCCACACCCTGGTCATTTCCAGTTCCGACGGCACCACCCTGTGGGACCTGAGCAATCCCGCTGCACCTCGGCAGCGCGGGCGCCCCATCCCCGGTGACGAGGGCACGCTCGCCCCTGGCGGAAGCACCCTGGCCACCAGCAGCGCCGACGGCACCGTGCTGCTCTGGGACGTCACCGACCCGGCCCGGCCCCGGCAACGCGGCCTGCCACTGGCCGGCCACACCGATGCCGTGCAAGCGATAGCGGTCGCGCCGGACGGGCGCACCCTGGCCACCGGCAGTCAGGACGGAAACACGATCCTGTGGGACCTCACCGATCGGGCGCAGCCGCGCCCGATCGGCCGGCCCCTCACCGGTCACGCAGGCTCGGTGAGCTCGGTGGCGGTCGCTTCGGACGGCCGCGTCCTGGCCACCGGCAGCGCCGACGGCACCGTGCTGCTCTGGGACGTCACCGACCCGGCCCGACCCCACCAGCTCGGCCATCCCTTCCTCGCAGGTATCAGTCTGGTGGTGGGATTCAGCCCCGACGGGCAGCTCTTGGCCACTGCCAGCGAGGACGGGAAGACGACCCTGTGGGATCTCGCTGATCCGGCGCAGCCGCGCCGTCTCGGCCAGCCCCTCACCGGTCACACGCTGGGTGTCCTCGCGGTGGCCTTCCACCCTGCGGGCACCCTCATGGCCACCGGCAGCTTCGATCAAACCGCGATCCTCTGGGACGTCACCGACCCGGCCCGAGCCCATCAACTCGGCCCACCCCTGGCCGGTCATACCTATGAGGTGGGTGCGGTGGCATTCGCCCCCAACGGGAACATCCTGGCCACCGGCAGCCTGGACCGCACCGTCATCCTGTGGGACGTCACCAATCCCACCCGACCTCGTCGTCTCGGATTACCGCTGGTCGGCCAGACCCGAGGGGTGCGAACGGTAACCTTCGATTCCGCCGGGAACACCCTGGCCACCGGCAGCGGCGACGGCACCGTCATCCTGTGGGATGTGAGCGACCCGGCCCGGCCCCGCCGCCTCGGCTCAGCCCTCACCGCGCATTCCGGGCCCGTGAACTCGGTGCTGTTCTTCCCCGACGGCAACACGCTGGCCACCGGAAGTGATGACCGCAGCACCATCCTGTGGGATCTCACCAGCCTCAACACGCTGCGCGACCACGCGCCGCAGCGGGCCTGCGCCATTACCGGAGGCGGCCTCGATCGGGATGAGTGGGCCCGCTACCTCCCGGAATTGCCGTACCAGGATACCTGCCCCCACTGACCTGATCTCGACCGTTACCTACGGTCCGGGTCGGGGGTGAAGGTGAGCCCGCACGCGGGCACGTACCAGCGCGGAAGATCGGCCGCGTCTCGCGACTACCCGTCAGCTTGTCGCGACCGCCCGGGCAGGTGGGTCGCCCAAACCGAGTTGGCCGGGACACCGAGTTGCGCACCGCGCTGCAACTCGGGCCTTGCGGCCCACCGTATCCACCCCAGTGGCGAGACGCACGCCAGCCTGGTCAACACCCCTAGCAGCACTCATTACGCCAACACCGGACCAGCCGATCAAACATCTGGTCGTCCACCAGCGAACGACCTGTCATCTGCCACCACGGCGGTCATCCGTCCTCCTTGATGCCCAGAATATCCCTGACGACCTTAAGGGCGTAGCCGGTCCACTTGGCGGTCCCCGCGTCGGTCTCGTTCAGCATGATCAGCCGGCTCTCTTCGGCACGTACCGCCTGCGCCTGCAACCCCCGGAAGGCGATCAACTCGAAGCATTCGCCGGGACGCGTGCGGCCGACCACGAACAGTGGGCCGACGCACAGTTCGGGTAGTTTCCTGAAGCCGTGTTCCTTGGCCAGCTCCATCGCCTGCCGCACCTCCTGGATGAGGCGCTCTTCAACCTCGGAGTCAGTGCTCAACGGGTGGCTCCTTCCAACCGCAGCGCGGGAACGGCTCCCGCCTCGGCGGCGCGGGGATCCACCAGAATCGTCCCTGTCGGGAGCTGGCGGGCCACTGCGGGCAGCGTGCCGGGGCGGCCCGCGCTCAGAGCCGTGCGGTACGAGACATCCTGCGTCTTCGTCCATGTGCTCAACGTCACCGGGGGACAATAGCGCACAGAATGACGGGTCAGGGCTCAGCCCGGGGGGTACCTCAGTACCACCGAGGTGTCGCTGACTACCTCGCGGAGGTCGGCGACGTCGGGAGGGGCGTACGGCTCGGCGCGGTGGTGCAGCTCGCGCAGGTCGTCGGTGGGCCGGCGAAACCCGCCATTCGGATCCGAATTGCACTTCCGGAGCGCCCAGCGCAGCTATGCGGAGCCGAATTGCACTTTCTGGCGCACTGATATGGGGTACCCTGCCCCGTTCACTCTATCGAGTGATCTGGGGCTGGTCTTGGGGAGCCGGGTTTTGTCGGTGCGGTCCGCGAGAATCACCGGCATGACCGTTGCAGTCCGCGAGCCCGGGCAGGAGATGTCGAGTTGTCTCGACAGCCTGCGCGCCACGCTGAGCGGGCTGGACGACAAAGGGGTTGCGCAGGCGCTCCGGGAGATTGAGGTGCTCTCCCGGAAGACCCAGTCGGTCATGCTGGACCTGGTCGCGGAGGCCGACGCCCGGGGGATCGCCGCGCGGGAGGGGTTCGGCAACACCGCACGGCTGCTGGCGGTGATGCTGCGGCTCTCCGCGGCCGAGGCGCGCACCCGGGTGGAACACGCTGGCCTGGTGGGCGCTCGGCGCACCCTGACCGGGGAGACCCTGCCGCCCCAACTGCCCGCGACCGCAGCAGCGCTGGCCGCGGGCAAGATCGGGGCCGGTCAGCTCCGGGTGATCGCCGAGACGATGGCCACGCTGCCCGCTGCGGTCCCGGAACCGGTCCGGGAGCGGGTCGAGGCGGACCTGGCCGGCTACGCCGCCGACTTCGACCCCCGCCGGCTGCGCAGCATCGCCCACCGCATCCTCGCCACCCTCGACCCCGACGGGCCCGCACCGCCCACCGGCCCGGCGCCCGCCGCCCCGGCCCGGGGCGAGCTGTGGCTGCGGAACCGCCGCGACGGGCGCCTCGCACTGGATGGCTGGCTGGACCCCGAGCACGGCACGATGGTCCGCTCGCTGATCGAGCAACTCGCCGCGCCCCGTCCCGCCGCCGACGGCGGGCCCGAGGACCGCACCGTGCCGCAGCGCCAGGCCGACGCGCTCATCGAGCTGTGCGAGCGGGCCCGGGGCGGCGAGAGCTTCCCCACCACCGGCGGCGAGCCCCCGCACCTCACCGTCCTGATCGACTGGGACGCGCTGCGCACCGCGCTCGGCAACGCCACCCTCGACCACGGACACCAGCTCAGCGCCGCCGACGCCCGCCGGCTGGCCTGCGACTGCAAGCTGATCCCGGTGGTGCTCGGGGCCGACTCCGAGCCCCTCGACGTCGGCCGCGCCAGCCGCACCGTGCCCCTCGGGCTCCGCCGCGCTCTCGTCGCCCGCGACCAAGGCTGCAGCTTCCCTGGCTGTCACCGGCCAGTTGGCATCTGTGCGGTCCACCACGTGCAGCACTGGGCCGACGGCGGCCCCACCGCGGTGCACAACTGCTGCCTGCTCTGCCCGATGCACCATCAGCAAGTGCACCTGCAGGGCTGGGACATCACCATTCAGGGCGGGCGGGTCGAGTTCCGCCCCCCGGCGATCATCGACCCAGATCGGCGGCCCTTGACCAACCCGCTGCGCCGCTGATAGGCCGCACCTGGGGAGTGGGAGCGTGCTCCATCACTCACCAGGTGCGGCCAAGGTGCCCGTCCCCGGATCCGTCAGTGCCCGGATTCCGTCAGTGCCCGGATTCAGCTTGGGCAATGAGCGAGGCGGGTGGGGTGAAGCGGTCGCCGTAGCGGTCGGTCAGTTCCTTGGCGCGGGCCACGAACCCGGCCAGCCCACCGGGGTAGCCGTGCATGTACTGCACGACACCCCCGGTCCAGGGCGGGAAGCCGATGCCCATGATCGAGCCGATGTTGGCGTCCGGCACCGAGGTGATGACGCCCTCGTCGAAGCAGCGCACCGTCTCCAGCGCCTCGACGAACAGCATCCGCTCGATCATGTCCTGGAACGGGATGGCGTCCGGGCGGAATGGCCCGAAGTGCTCGGCCAGGCCGGGCCACAGCCGGGTGCGCTTGCCGTCGACGTACTCGTAGAAGCCGGCCCCACCGGCACGCCCGGTCCGGGAGAGCTCGCGCACCATCCGGTCGACGATGGCGTCGGCGGGGTGCGGGATCCAGGTCCCCCCGGCGGCCTCGACCCCGAGGCGAGTCTCCTCACGGATCTTGCGCATCAGCTTGAGGGACAGCTCGTCCATCAACTGCAGCACCGGGGCCGGGTAGCCGGCCTGCGAGCTGGCCTGCTCGATCGACGGCGGCGCGGCACCCTCGGCGAGCATCGCCAGGCCCTCGTTGATGAAGGTGCTGATCACCCGGCTGGTGAAGAAGCCGCGGCTGTCGTTGACCACGATCGGGGTCTTGCGGATCTGCTGCACCACGTCCACCGCGGCGGCCAGGGCGGTGTCCGAGGTCTGCTGCCCGCGGATGATCTCCACCAGCGGCATCTTGTCCACCGGGGAGAAGAAGTGCAGGCCGATGAAGTCGGCCGGGCGGGAGACCGCCGAGGCGAGATCGGTGATCGGCAGCGTGGAGGTGTTCGAGCAGAGCAACGCGTCGGCGTCGACGATGCCCTCGATCTCGGCGAAGACCTGCTTCTTCAGTGCCGGGTCCTCGAACACCGCCTCGATCACCAGATCGCAGCCCGCCAGGTCCACCGGGTCGGCGGTGGGGGTGATCCGGGCGAGCAGGGCGTCCCGCTGTTCCGGGGTCGACCTGCCCCGGGACACCGCCTTGTCCAGCAGGCCCACTGAGTAGTTCTTGCCCTTCTCGGCGGCTTCGGTGCTGACGTCCTTGAGCACCACCGCCATCCCGGCACGGGCGCAGGAGTAGGCGATGCCCGCGCCCATCATCCCGGCGCCGAGCACCCCCACCTTGCGGAAGCGGCGCGGCGGATAGCCGGCTGGGCGGCTGCCGCCCTTGTTGATGTGCTGCAGGTCGAAGAAGAACGCCTGGATCATGTTCTTGGCGACCTGGCCGGTGGCCAGGTCCACGAAGTAGCGGCCCTCGATCTGCAGCGCGGTGTCGAAGTCGACCTGGGCGCTTTCCACTGCGACGCACAGGATGTGGTGCGGCGCGGGCATCGGCGCTCCCTTGAGCTGCTTGCGCAGCGTGGCGGGGAACGCGGGCAGGATCTCCGCCAGGTGGCGGTTCGACGGGACCCCGCCGGGAATCCGGTACCCCTTCACGTCCCAGGGCTGCATCGCGTCCGGGTGCGCCGTGATCCACTCGCGGGCCCGGGCCAGCAGCTCGTCCGGCGAGGCCACCACCTCGTCCACGATGCCGATCTCCTTGGCCTCCGCCGGGGCCACCTGCTGGCCCTGCAGCAGCAGCTTCATCAGCGCGTCGGCGATGCCCAGCAGCCGGACACTGCGCACCGTCCCGCCGGCGCCGGGCAGCAGCCCGAGGGTGACCTCCGGGAAACCGAGCTTGGCGCCGGGTGCGTCCAACGCGATCCGGTGGTGGCAGCCCAGCGTGATCTCCAGCCCGCCGCCCAGTGCGGAGCCGTTGATCGCGGCGACCACCGGGCGGCCGAGCCGCTCCAGCCGGCGAAGCTGGCTTTTCACCAGCGCCACGTGCCCGCCGAGGGCCACCGCGTCGTGCGGGGTGACGGAGCGGAGACTGTTGAGGTCCGCCCCGGCGAAGAAGGTCTTCTTCGCCGAGGTGAGGATGACCCCGGTGATCGAGTCCCGCTCGGCTTCCAGGCGGTCCACCGTCTCACCCATCGCCCGGACATAGCGGTCATTCATGATGTTCGCCGACTGCCCCGGATCGTCCAGGGTCAGCGTGACGATGCCGTCGGCGTCCTGCGCCCACCGGATGGTGCTCTGCTCAGCCATCGTTCCCTCTCGTGAAGCCTGTTAGAGCCCTGAAGCCTGTTAGAGCCCTGGCGCCGTTAGAGCCGCTCGATGATGGTGGCGATGCCCATGCCGCCACCGACACACAACGTGGCAAGGCCGTAGCGCAGGTCGCGGCGCTCCAGCTCGTCGATCAGGGTGCCCAGGATCATGGCCCCGGTGGCGCCCAGCGGGTGTCCCATGGCGATCGCGCCGCCGTTAACGTTGATCTTCTCGTGCGGCACGTCCAGCTCCCGCATGAAGCGCAGCACCACCGCGGCGAACGCCTCGTTCAGCTCGACCAGGTCGATCTGGTCCATCGTCATGCCCGCCCGCGCCAGCGCCTTGCGGCTGGCCGGGGCCGGGCCGGTGAGCATGATGGTGGGCTCCTGGCCGGTGACCGCGCCGGCGACGATCCGGGCCCGCGGGGTCAGCCCGAGGTCGCGGCCGAGCTGCTCGGAGCCGACCGCGACCAGCGCGGCGCCGTCCACGATGCCCGAGGAGTTGCCCGCGTGGTGCAGGTGCTCGATGCGTTCCAGCCAGTGGTAGCGCTGCAGCGCGACAGCGTCGAAGCCGGCCTGCTCGCCGATGCCGGCGAAGGACGGCTTGAGCGCGGCCAGGCCCTCCATGGTGGCGTCCGGGCGCATGTGCTCGTCCCGGTCCAGGATGACGACGCCGTTGCGGTCCCGCACCGGAACCACCGAGCGCTGGAAGTAGCCGTTGCTCCACGCCTTCGCGGCGCGGTGCTGCGACTCCAAGGCGTAAGAGTCGACGTCCTCGCGGGTGAAGCCCTCCAGGGTGGCGATCAGGTCGGCGCTGATGCCCTGCGGAACGAAGCGGGCCGCGTAGGCGGTCTCCGGGTCCATCGCCAAGGCGCCGCCGTCGGAGCCCATCGGTACCCGGGACATTGACTCGACACCCCCGGTCAGCACCAGGTCCTCCCACCCGGAGCGGACCTTCATGGCGCCCAGGTTGACCGCCTCCAGCCCCGAGGCGCAGAACCGGTTGACCTGCAGTCCCGGCACGGTGTCCGGCAGCCCGGCCAGCAGTGCCGCGGCCCGCGGGAGGACCGCGCCCTGATCGCCCAGCGGGCTGACCACGCCGAGCACGATGTCGTCGATCCGGGCCGGGTCGAGGTTGGGGTGGCGGTTGCGCAGCTCGTCGATCAGGCCGGTGACCAGCGAGATCGGCTTGACGCCGTGCAGCGCGCCGGTCGGCTTGCCCTTGCCCCGGGGGGTGCGCAGCGCTTCGTAGAGATAAGCCTCGCGGCTGGACACGGTCATCTGGGGCTCCCTGTGTTCGAAACTGCGGTGGTATCGGTGGATCCGTCGGGGGGGATGTCGTCGGGCACGGACTCGCGGATCGCCCGGTTGACGGCGAGCTGGAAGCTGGTCACCACCCCGTCCACGGTGATCGGCTTGATCCGCTCGAGCAGCGCGATCAGGCGGGCGCGCAGCTCGGGCGGGCGGCCCCGCTCGCGGTACTCGCGCAACACGGTGTCGTGGAACAGGGCCACCAACTCGGTGGCCAGCATGGTGGTGTGCCGCTCGATGATCCGCTGGGACGCCAACTGCACGGCGAAATCCAGGTCGGCGTCGAGCAGGCTCAGCCCGTGGCTGAGCATCTCGGGGCTGGTCAGCGTCCACGCCTCGGCACCGTCGCGCCCGTCACTGCCGTCCCTGGCGTCGCGCCCGTCCTGGCCGGCACGGCCGTCCCTGGTGTCACTGGCCGCACTGCCGCGGCGGAGCACGCCGAGCTGCACCAGCCGGTGGAGCTGGTCGTCGTCCAGGGCGCGCCCCGCGCGGGCGGTCAGCTCGGCCCGGCCCACCGTCTCGGGTGCCTCCGGCAGCCACGGGGTCAGCAGCGCGCGGTGTAAGGCCAGGTCCTCCGGGGAGCGGTCCAGCGGGATCCGGGCGAGGTAGCCCTCGATCGCGGCCAGCGTGAAGCCCAGTCCCTGCAGGTCACGGACCAGCTCCAGGCGGGCCACGTGCCGCTCGTCGTAGCGCCCCACCCGGCCCCGCACCTGGGGCGGCGGGATCAGATCCATCCCGGTGTAGAAGCGGATGGTGCGCACGCTGATCCCGGTGCGGGTGGCGAGCTCCGCGATGGTGAGCTGGTCCCCCACGGTGCTCCTCCCAGACCTGGCAGTGGACTCCTTCGTGACAGTAGTACTGTCACGAAGGTCGTGAGGGGCGTTGTGGGCTATAGCACTCAAACTCACTCACGACTGGTTAACTCGACGGGATGCTGGTCAACCTGTACTCGGACACCCAGACCCGCCCGGTCCAGGCCATGCGCGCGGCGATGGCAGCCGCTGCGGTAGGCGACGAGCAGCGCGGCGACGATCCCACGGTCACGGCGCTGTGTGCGCAGGTCGCCGAGCTGCTCGGCAAGCCGGCCGCGATGTTCCTGCCCTCCGGCACGATGTGCAATGCGATCGGCTTCCGGCTGCACACCCGGCCCGGCGACGCGGTGCACCTGCACCCGACCTCGCATCCGATCATCGCCGAGGCGGGAGGCCCGGCGGCGCTGTCCGGTGCGGTGCTCACCCCGGTCCCCGGAGCCGGCGGCATGTTCACCCCGGACGCCTTGGAGGCGTCGCTGTTCCAGGCCGGGAACCGATACCAACCGCGTTCCCGGCTGGTATCGGTGGAGCAGACCACCAACCAGGGCGGTGGGCGGGTCTGGCCACCGGAGCAGTGGCGCGGGGTGCTCGCGGTCGCCGCCCGGCACCGGCTGCGCACCCACCTGGACGGGGCCCGGCTGATGAACGCCGTGGCCGCCTCGGGGATACCGGCCGCGGAATGGGCGCGCGGGTTCGACACCGCATGGATCGACTTCACCAAGGGCCTGGGCGCGCCGCTCGGCGCCGTGCTGGCCGGCTCGGCCGAGCTGATCGAGGAGGCGTGGCGCTACAAGCAGATGATGGGCGGGTCACTGCGCCAGGCCGGCATCGTCGCCGCCGGCTGCCGGTGGGCCCTGGAGCACCACGTCGACCGGCTCGCCGAGGACCACGCCAACGCCCGGATCCTCGCCCAAGGCCTCGCCGGGCTGCCCGGCGTCACCCTCGACCCGGCCACCGTCGAGACCAACATCGTGGTGTTCGAGCTGGCCGACGCCCCGCTGTTCTGCGCCCAACTGGAGGCCGAGCACGGAGTCCGGATGGGCGCGCTACAACCCGGCCTGGTCCGCGCGGTGACCCATCACGACGTGAGCACCGCGGACATGCACCGCGCAGTGACCGCCGCAGCAGCCGTGCTGAACCGCATCTGTTAATCATCCTAAGATCGCGACGTGAGTCACATCGACCCCGCGGTCTGGGACGACCCCGCGATGCGTCGCACGCTGGCAGCGCGCGACGTGACCAGTGTGTACCGTCACCTCGTGGCGGCAGGCGTACCGCAGTGCGTGATCGCGGAGGCCACTGGGCAGAGTCAGTCCGAGGTGTCAGAGATCCTGGCCGGCCGCCGGGTGCTCTCCTACGACGTCCTGGTGCGTGTCGCTGAAGGCTTCGCCCTACCGCGCGGCTGGATGGGCCTGGCCTACTCGCCAGGCTGCGAACCCGCACCTATGGTGGAGCGGGGACCAGCCAGCGAGCAGGACGACGAGGAAATGAAGCGGCGAAATCTTCTCAGGCATGGCGGTATGATGGTATTCGGAGCTGCCGTGTTCGGTCAGGTCGAGTCGATCGAGGTGGTGATTGAGCCCACTCCGCAATCCTCGCAACTGGGCATGGCCGACGTAGCACGGGTGGAAGCCGTAACGGCTAAACTGCGAGCACTGGATCGCCAGTACGGTGGCATGGGTATTCTGACAGCGGTGAACGCGCAGTACCAGCAGGGCAATCATCTCATGAAGGCGGCAAGTAACGACGATGTGCGGAAACGGATGGCTGCCGCACTCGCCGATCATGGCAACCTCACCGGATGGGTCGCCAACGATGTAGGACTCGGTGCCGCTGCCCGCGTCCATATGTATCGTGCGATGGACTTCGCCGGCTTCTCGGGTGACCGCACGGTGATGGCGGCCACGCTGCGCCACACCGGCAGAATTGAAGCGCACCGAGGTGACCCGAACTACGCACTCAAGTTCTTACAGCTCGGGGAAATGAGTGAACCACCGGCAGCCTTACGTGCCACGATCAAGGCGGATCAGGCTAAGCTGTACGCACAACTTGGCGAACACCGATTCGCCCGCGAGGCACTACGAGCGTGTGAAGGTGCTGAGGCCGACTTGCGTGGGGTGACCGGTGAGACGCGGGCATTGCTTGGTGACCTCAACGGCGCCCATGCTGATCTGACCGCCGCATCCGCGAATCGGACTGCATCCACGGCTCGTTCGGCAGCAATCGAGGCTTGTCTGCTAGCTACCATCCATGTGCAGGCTCGGGAGCCACGTGGACTCGCGCTAGCCCGGGAAGCAATCGCCGCCGTGGCCGCGATTCCAGGGTCAATACGTACCCGGGAGCGGCTACAACCGCTCATTGCGGCACTGGAGGCTTACCCCAGCTCCGACGCACATGAGCTGGTTAGCATGGCGCGCAAGATCGCAGCGGTACCGGCCGCAGGCCTACCGACTGTGCGGACATAGTCCAGGGGTCCGCGTGTGCTGCCTTGTGCTCGCGCTGAACAGAGTGACCACGACACAGAGTGACCACGACGGTGAGAAATCCGAACCGCAGTGACGCTCTTCATCGACTGTCTTGTCACCGCGTCTTTTTGTTCGTCGACGCCGGGCTGCCCGGGTGCGCGGCGGCGGGCAGGTGGCAGCCGGTGCTCACCATCAACACTGTGTTGGCGGCAGTGCCAAACAGATACTTCGCACCATAGGGATCGAACCCGGTGATCTCGTGGTCGCCCGGCCGATCCACGACCCCCTGCGGCGGCCCGAAGCCGTACTCGCCAGTGACCTCAGTAACGATCCGTACCGCATCGCCCCACCGGTGATCAGGAAGGTTCCCTTTCGAAGTCCACGAGTCCAAAGTCAGGGCCTGCCCCTCGACCCCGTCGCCGCAGCCTGCCCCGCTGAGGTTCCGGTCGTTGACCCACTGCATCGGCCCGACCTCTGCCGAGAGCCGATCCCGAAGCCGAGCCTGCATCTGCTCGTAAGTCGCCCTGATGTCCTCGATAGGGGGGCGCTGCGCAAGTGTCGCCATCTTCTCGTCCATGCCTTCTCGCTCCGATTCACCGAAAGTGCAGCCCGCAGCCAGGACGGCAACCGTCAGGGCGACCGCGAGCCACCTCATCAGTAGGTCCCCGGAACCGGCCACGATGTGACGTCACCCAGCCCGCGGCCGTCGTCCTCGACCCGGCGATCAGGTAGGCCGACGGCCACTACGCTGATGTTGTACTGGCTGGTGGAGTCCTGAGCCAGGTAGGCGCTGTGCCCGGTTGACTCGGCGAGCCGACGGCCGTCAGGCAGCGTCTCCTCCCGCGCGGACAGCCCCGTCACGCCGTCAACGTAGGTCGGGTCGATGCCGAACTGGCCCGCATCGGCTACGACGTCGTTGCGCGCCTCGATCCGGTAAGTGTGCCCCTGGGGAACCTGGATGTCCTCGACGTGCGAGGTGCCGAGTCCCGGGGAGCCGAAGAACACCGCGTCGTCCACCCCGGTCTGTTCCTGCAGCGCGAATCCGGTGGTGGTGGAGCCGTAAGAGTGGCCCAGCGCGGTGAGATGGGGGTCGGTGGTCCGGGATGCGTCGATGCCTCGGTAGAACTCCGCCAGGTCGGACCCACCAGCCCGCGCCAAGTCGTCGTGCACCACCGAGTCCGAGGAAAGAGGGTTCCCGAACGGGTTCCAGCCGCCCAGGGCGGGCTGCGGGGCCTGGTAGCCGATCCAGGTCACGGTCGCCACTGATCCGCCGTCGCCGTATCGTTTCGACTCGTACTGTGCCTGTCTCTGCAACTGTTCCATGTCACGGTCGTAGTCCTTGAGGCTGCCGTCCACGGTGCTGCCGAGTCCGGGGGTGAACACGGCGACGTGGTCGGCGGTGTCGACGTTGCCCACCGCGACGGCGGCTTCGGCCCGCTCGCCGGCTAAGTCGAGTAGCAGCAACTGCCGTTCACCTGGTTGGCTCAGGGTGGTCTCGATCCGGTCCAGGGCGGCCAGTTTGGCGTTGACCTGGTCGAGTGCGGCGTCGGCGTTGGTGAAGGTGCCGCCGAACCAGTTGTCGTCCAGGTCGGCCTGCAACCGGTTGCGCTCGGCCAGTAGCGCGGCGCGCTCACCGGCGAGCCTGGCCCGGTTGGCCTCGTCGCGCACCGCAGCCGGCAGCCCGTCCAGGTGGCCCAGCACCGTGGGGTCCCGGTCGATCAGCGCGCGGCGTTCCTCGTCGGACAGCACGGCCCACCAGCCCGCGTTGTCCGCGGCCGTGCCGTCCGGGGGCGGCCCGATCGTGGACAGGTCCCCGGCTCCCTCGCCCGTCGCCGAAGCCCCGGCCAGGGACGGCCCGGTGCCGTCGTCGATCTCGCCCCGGGCCGCCCGGCCCAGGACTGCCGCGAAGTCGGCGTCGACGTCGCTTGCCCGGCGCAGGATCTGCTCCAGCCGGTCCACCACCTCGGCCCGCACCCTGGCCCGCTCCCGCTGCACAGCCTCATCGGCCGAGCTGGGTGGGTGCACGTCGCTGACCGTGCCGCTGCCGGACACCGCAAATCCGTAGGCCCGGGCCAGATGCTCCGCCTCGCCGAGGGCGCGCTGGAGGGCGAGCACCGCGTCCGAGATCTCACCGGTGGCGCGGCGGACCGCGGAGATGCCCGCGACCAGGCGGCGCGCCCGTTCGGCCAGCGCGTCGTGGGCGGCGATGGCCGCGGTGGCCGCCGCGCCGGTCCAGCCGTGCGGCGCCCTGGCCGCCGCGAGCTCGTCGTCCAGCCCGATCAACCGGTCCCGCCGCGCCGCCAGGGCGTCGAAGGCACCGTCCAGCTCGTCAGGACGCCAGGCCCGGATGTCGGCAACGCTGACCATTACCGCGCCCGGTGCAGGCCGGTCCGGAACCGGTTCGCGGCCTCGGTGTCGTTCGTCTGGTAGGTGCCGGCGCTGTCGGTGAGCCGCTGCGCGTGGGCAGCCACGTCAGCGCTCCACGTCGAGACCGCGGTGTCCCAGGCCGCTGCCAGCTCGGCCGCCGCGGCGGCCGAGCGCGTCCCGCGCAGCGACTGGCTGATCGTGGTGGCCACCGCGCCCAGCCCCAGGCCGCCCGCACCTTCCGCGGCCGCGGCGGCCTGGCCCGCAGCAGCCCGGATCCGGTCCGCGGTCGCGGTGAAGCCCGGCCTTGCCATGTGCCACCTCACTCCCCGCCTACCCGTGTCTACCCGTCGTCCGGCGGTCATATGACGTGGGCGCGCCCACTCCGGTTCCCCCCTGATCACGCTTGGGGGTGGTCGATGAGTCCTCGAGGCAGCGTCAGGGCAACCTCCGCGTCACTGATGGCGATGCCCAGGCTGGTGCCGTTAGCGTCGCTGAGCAGGCGAGCGATGCGCCGTATCCCGGCGCCCGCACGAGTGGCGAGTTCTGCTGCCATTACCCTGCTGTAGGGGTCAGCGGTTGCCGGCGTCTACGGCGCGGCGGGTGTCGAGCACGGCGAGGTCCGCGGCGGCCCGGCCGGCGTGCCAGCCGGCGGCGTTACCGACGCTGAACGAGCGGGACGCCGCTTCCGGGAACATCGCCGCGAACAGCTCGTTCACCGCGCGCTCCCGCGCCGCCAGCACCGGCAGCAGCCGGGCGGCCTCGAGCGAGCGGAACACCACGCCCCGCCGGCCGCTGTCCGGGTCGACGGCGTACAGGCGCACGTTGGTCTCGGGGAAGCCCGACAGGTAGGGCAGGGGTGGTGTGCCGAGGATGCGGACGCTGCCCA
>DASTLT010000134.1:0-3135 GCA_035714625.1 Pseudonocardiaceae bacterium
ACGGGGGGCACCTCAGTGCGCTCGACACACTGACTCCCTGAGCGTTACCGAACGTAACCACAGTGGTATTCGCGTCGGAGAATCGCAATCCCCGGATCTTGACAGGAGCTCTATTGCGGACGCTCTTAGTACAGACAAACGTTGGCCGGATGTCTGGAGGACAACACCGAGTACGTTAGTAGCCGTAATGAAATAAATTACTTCTTGCGGCGGTCCCCAGGTCCGTGACCCGGGAAGATACCGATGAGTGTGCTTTAGTTATTCCATTATGGCTTCTTACTATGGCGGGTGGCTCGGAATCGTCAAGGACCCAGTAAGAACGGTTAGTGCCCCGGTTGGCCACTCCACGCCTCCCCGGTATGCGCTGGAGTCGGCTCCGGCGGCCTCGGAAACAGTGAGGTCGGAGACGGTGCCGGCTCCGAGGAGCTCGGCGACGGGATGATTGGTTCCGGCGGACTCGGCAACGGGGTTGACTCCGGCGGACTCGGCTCCAGCGGACTCGGCTCCGGGGGGCTTGCGGGCGGTGAGGAAGTCGGCTCCGGAGGACCTGACTCTGGGGGACCTGGCTCTGGGGGACCTGGCTCTGGGGGAATCGGGGACGGCAGGGTCGGGGACAAGGGAATCGGCGACAGCGGCGGCTCCGAGGACACCAGCTCTGGCGGGTACGGAGACCGGGGACTCCATGGCGGCGGGGGCAACGGGGTCAGCGACGGAGTCGGCTCGGGTAGATCTGTCGACGGCGCCGGACTCGGCGCATCCGGGGTCGCAGGCAGCGAACTCGCCGATGGCGCTGGCTCGGCGGAGCTCGAGATCGGTGCTGGCGGCTCCGCCAGCGGCGGCGTGGCATTATGCCTGTCGCCGTGCGGGACAATCGATATGATCAAAAAGCTCACAAAGCCGAGCCCTACCAGCAGGACCAGAAGGTTGAGCCCAACCAGGACGGCAAAGCTCATGCCGCGGTGCATGGCCCACCCCCCTCCTCCACCACTCCTGATACTCATGGGGTCCATGTGAGACCCACGCTGAGACCCGGAGGGAGGTGCTCGGCCCGACTCCACTGATCACTAGTTGATCAATGATGATACCGTAGCGTCACCCGTGTCGCAGTTTGATCATGCCAGTTCCGGTTGTGCGGTTCGGGGTATCACTGTTAGCGCCTGCTGGCTCCCATCTCAACCGCCAAGATCTCCCGCGCCACCTTGACCGCTGCAGCTCTGGACAACCGAACACCAAGCTTGCCCGCCCCGTGCGGGAAGACCGCCCAGTCGCCAGTGCACTCATGAATGGCAAGGAACTTGCACCGCTCACCGCCCTCGATCAGCCATCCCTCAACAGCTATCCGGCTGCGCTCGTTCTCCCGCTGCATGATCACCGGCTCGGGGTCCTTCGCGGTCATCGCAGTACACCGCCCTGCGCCGGATACTGCAACACCAACACCGTCACAACCATTGTCGCCGCCGCCGACGCACTGCGGCCCGAACCTGGCCAAGTCCCCTCAGCACGCATCGTTGTACGGGGCACTGATGCTCAAGGGTGCGGTCGGTTCAGCGACCCTGGGAGACCAGGTGTCGGTCCGCGATTACCTGCGGGAGTGTGACCGGGCCGTCGAGCTCACCGGTGACCGCAATGACTTCTGGCTCGCATTCGGGCCTACCAACGTCGTCATTCACCGGGTGTGGCTGGCCGTGGAGTTGGGCGACCCGATAGCCGCCCTCCATCAAGCCACGCACGTCGACGACACCGCCCTGCCCCCGGAGCTGGCCGAACGCCGCACCGCACACCTGATCACCGTGGCCTGGTCGCACTACCTGCGCCGGCACGACGACGCACTCACCGCCCTGACCGCCGCCAGATCAGCCGCACCCGAGCAGTTAATGTGCACGCATCGCGTCCACGACATGCTGCGCCGCGACCGGCGCAACCGCCGTAGGCGACGCGACCTGGCCGACTTTGTCGGCGTGCAGTAACCCGGCCAGCTTCGCCCATGTCGCAGCCCTGATAGCCGAGTTGCCCGCCTGGGACGGCACCGGTCTACGGGCACCCGCATCCGCCCAGGCGCTGGAAGCCTGGGCGGCCATCCGGGTAGTCGATCATTCTCCAACGCCAGGGAGTCGGGTCGGTATCAGCGACGAGGTCGGCCCGCTCGGCGCCGGCGTGCCGGAGGTGGGGGATGGGCTCAGCTCCACACTGGTGCCACCATCCGGGGTCGTGGTCGTGGTCGTGGTGGCGGTGGAGGTCTCGGTGGGGGGCTCGGACGTCGGCGTCTCCGAACTGGACGGCGCACGGTGACGCGGGCTCGGCGGGCCGGGCGGAGCCTGGACCACCTGACCGATGGTGGTTCCCTCGCTCTTACCGCTCAGGGTCTCGCCACTGGCCCACTCGAAACCGGTGATGACCATCATGGCCAGCACGAAGCCGCCGATCGCTCCGACGATCGCCGCCCCCCAGCGCAGCGTGGCGAGCTGTCGGGAGCGGCCCCCAGGCCGCGGTTCGCGGTCGCTGCCTGCGGTGCGCAGCTCGTCGCCGAACGAGGCGTGCGCTGCGGCGGGATGGGAGAGTTCGTTACCAACTCCCTCTCGGGAGGTGGGCAACGGCCGCGTGCGCCGGGCGAGCGCGCGAACCCGCTGCTGGCTGCGCTCTAGGGAGGCCCGGTACACGGCGGTGCCCACGGTGGTAATCACGCTGGCCCCGGCGGCCCCAATGAGGGTGCCAGCAGCGCCGAGTCCGGAGCCGAGCACGGCGGCGGTCACTGCAGCGAGGGCGGCTGCGGCGACCTGGGTCAGGTTGAGGTCGATCTTGCGGATGGTGTCGTCTGGGCCAGTGGTCGAGTGCGGCGCAGTCATGATCTCCGATAGGGCGGCGGGCCTGATCGTCAGGTACCACGGCTGGACGTCGTTCTGGTGCCTTGTCAACCACGGTAACCACTGGGGCCAACCGCGACCACCTGGAGTAGCCCTCCGGTGGTGGGACTATCAGGAGAGTTGCGGCCTTTCGCACTACAGTCCCGATTTCACGATGAGCGTTGTTCGGGTTACAGTGAGTGCCCTGAGGCGCCGATCAGATATGGTTACATTCCGTCACCTCCTTTCGGTTGATCTGTGTTCAGGTCGGTGTGAGTTGTGCGGCGAGTCTGGC
>DASTLT010000135.1:0-5978 GCA_035714625.1 Pseudonocardiaceae bacterium
GAGGCCGAGTAGTTCCCCGATGACCGCCCGGTGTTCCGGGTCTGCGGCAGCGCCCAGCGCGGCGGCAAGGTAGTCGGCGCTCTTGGCCGCGTCGAGGAGCTGCGCGGCGGCGCCGAGCTGAAAGAGCACGTCCGCCCTTTCGGTCTCGGGTGGCGGTTCGTGCAGGCAGCGTTCGAGATAGGACACGGCATTGTCGGGTGACCCACGGGCGAAGGCCTGGTCGGCCGCCCGCCGCAAGGTGGTCACCACGAAGCTGTCCTCGGCTGGCGGGACGAGCAACAGATGAGCGGCCGCCCGTTCCGGGGCTTCCCCGCTGTCGGCGAGCAGCCGGGCCGCGCGGGCGTGGCCGTCCAGCCGCGCAGGCGCGAGCAATCCCTCATACACCGCGGCACGCACCAGCGGGTGAACGAAGCTGATCGTTCCGTTGCTCGACACCTCAACAGTGGCGGGTGGGTTCTGCTGCAGGATCTCGATGTCGATGAGCCGCCGAACGGTCTGCATCGCATCCGCCGGGGTCAACCCAGCCAGGACCGCCACGTGTGCGCAGTCGGTGCCGTCACCCAGAATAGCCAGCGCACCGCAGAGCGCAGTGGCCGGTGGCCCTAACCGCGCCAGCCGCAACGCCACCCGTCGCTTGACCGCCTGGGAGCCGATCTCATGCAGGCGCACCAGTCCAGCGCTGGTCGCCTCCAGCCCCTCGGCTGCGGCCATGTCGGCCAGCTCACGCAACAACAGCGGGTTGCCGCCGGTCGCCGTGTGGCAGGCGACGCAGAAGGCATCCGCGGCTCGGCCACCCAGCACCGTGCGCACCAGATGCGCGGAAGCCGCCCCACTCAGCGGCGCCGGTCGCAGGGTGGTGGCCAGTGGGTCGGTGGTGAGCTGGGCCAGCAGGTGCGGGTCGGCAGCGGGTTCGGCGGGCCGCAACCCCACCGCCACCAGCAGCGGCAACCCTTCCAGCCGCGGCATGAGGTAGGCCAAGAACCGCAGCGACGGCGCATCCGCCCAGTGCAGATCGTCAACCACGAGCAGCAACGGGCGCTGGGCCAGATTCGCCGTCAACCAGAACAACCCGTGCAGCAGCGCGAACGAGATGTCCCCGACCGCCTCAGCCGCATCGAAGAGCACTCCGGCCTGCGCGGCAGCGCCGGAGAGCAGCTCGTCCCGCTCGGCTTTGTCCCCGCTGGCGAGCACCGGCTCGAACAACTGACGCACCACACCGTAGGCGAACTCCTGCTCGAGCTCGCAGCCACGGGCGACCAGCACTCGCATGCCGGCCCGCTGGGCCTGGGCGCGGGCGGCGGCCAGCAGCCGGGTCTTCCCGATACCGGCGGAGCCCTCCACGATGACCAGCCGGCCCATCCCCCGGCTCGTGGCGTCGATCAGCGCGTTGAGCGCATGTAGCTCGCGCTCGCGCTCCAAGAGCTCCAAATCCTGCACCCTGCACCGACCTTCCTTCCGGCGGTTCCCTGCCGGCGAGCAGCCGCCTGCGCTACGCAACACCCCGTACTCCCGTGCGGGCGGCACGGTTGGGGTCGGGCGGCAAACGTTGGGGGCCGCAGTGGGGACGGCCGTGACGCACCCTCCCGGTACCTGCACGCATTATCAGCGCCGAGAGGATGCACCCGCCCGCCTGATTGAAACTCAATGCTCAACGTGACCAGCCGTACGCTGCGGGACCACGTCAGCCGACAGCTCAGCTTGCTGTGCGAGGAGCTAGGCATGGCGGCTTCCGCCGAGGGGTGTGTACGGCTGCTGCACGATCTGTTGGGGCCAGCGGGTGCTCGGCCGGTGGCCGAGCCCGCGCCCTGGCCGTCGTTCGTCGTCGACGACCACACCCCGGTCGAGTTCTCGCTCGCCTTCGAGCGGGACCACGCACCGGCCCTGCGGGTTCTCGTGGAGCACCTCGCCCCGGCAGCCACCGCTCGCGAGAACCTGCGCGCCGCCCAGCGGCTCACTGATCGACTGGCCCAGCAGTACCGGCTGTCGCTGGACCGGTTCGAGGTCCTTGCCGACCTCTTGCTTCCGGATGAACCGCAGGGGCGCTTTTCGCTGTGGCACGCGGTGACTCTGCGGCCGGACGGCCGGCATGAGTTCAAGGTGTACCTCAACCCTGCCGTGCGCGGCGTGTCCCAGGCACCGGCCCTTGTTGCGCAGGCCCTCGAACGCCTGGGGTTCGACCGCGCCTACGACACGGTAGTCACGCATGCCTTCCGGCCGGGTATGCAGGCCGACAGGTTCGTTTTCCTCGCCCTCGACCTCCACCCAGGACCGCAGTCGCGAGTGAAGGTGTATGTCGCACACCAGCAGGCGAGCGCGGCGGATCTGGAGCGGGCCGCCGGTGCCGCCCGGGCCGCGGTGCCAGCCGCGGTTCGGGACTTCTGCCGGCTGGTGGGGGGCTCCCTAGACCCGTTCACCCGGTGGCCGCTCACCTCGTGCTATGCCTTCGTCGACGGTGACGGCGGGGCACCGAGCGGCTACACCCTGCATCTGCCGATCCGGCATTACGTCGCCGACGACGAGGCGGCCCGCAGTCGCGTTGCGACCCTGCTGGCCCGACAGGGTAGTGACCCGGCGCTGCTCGACCGGGCACTGAAGGCCGTCGCTGGACGCCCGCTCGAGGCGGGTGCCGGGCTGATCTCCTACGCGTCCTTGCGCATGGGGCGGCTGCGGCCCGGGGTGACGGTTTACCTCTCCAGCGAGGCATACCGCCCGACAGCGACGTCGGCGGGAGCAGCACCATGATGGAGCCGTACCGGATCAAGGTGGTCGAGCCGATCCCGGTCACCACCCGGGCTGAGCGTGAGCAGGCGCTGGCCCGCGTCGGATACAACCTGTTCGATCTACGCGCGGACGAGGTCACCATCGACCTGCTCACCGACTCCGGTACCGGAGCCGTCTCGGCGGCTCAGCAGGCCGCCGCCGCACTCGGCGACGAGTCCTACGCGGGGGCACGCTCGTTCTTCCGCTTCCACGAGGTGGTCGCCGACCTGACCGGCTATCCGCATATTCTCCCTGTTCATCAGGGGCGGGCCGCCGAGCGGATCGCCTTCACCGCACTGCTGACCGCTGGCCAGACCACACTGAGCAACACGCACTTCGATACCACCCGCACCAACATAGAGCTGCTCGGTTGCCGGGCGGTCGACTTGCCCTGCCCACAAGCACAAGACCTGGACAGCCCGGACCCTTTCAAGGGCAACATCGACATTGAGCGGCTGGAAGCAACGTTGACCGGACCGTCCGCCCCCGACGTCGGCCTGGTCATCATGACGATCACCAACAATGGCGGCGGCGGTCAACCGGTCTCCATGGCGAATCTGGAAACCGCCGCCCGGATCTGCCGAGCCCGCGGTGTCCCGTTCTTCCTTGACGCGGCACGTTTCGCCGAGAACGCCTGGCTCGTCATCCAACGCGAGCCCGGCTTCGCCGGCCGCACCCCGCGAGAGGTCGCCCGCGCCGCCTTCCAACTCGCCGACGGGGCGGTGGCCAGCCTGAAAAAGGACGGCATCTCGCCTATCGGCGGGTTTCTGGGACTACGTGATGACGAGCTGGCGCAGCGCTGTGAGCTACTCTTGATCGCCACCGAGGGATTCCGCACCTACGGCGGCCTGGCCGGTCACAGCCTCGACACCCTCGCCCAAGGATTGCGCGAAGTCGTCGACCCCCGCCACCTGCAGGCCCGCCAATCAGCCGCCCTCCACCTGGCGGGCCGGGTCGAGGCCGCCGGCGTCTCCATCATCCAGCCAGCCGGCCTGCACGCGATCTACCTGAATGCCGGACGCCTGTTGCCGCATATTCCGCCGCACCGCTTCCCCGGACACGCCCTCGCCTGCCAGCTCTATCTGGAAGGTGGTATCCGTTCCGTCGAACTGGGTTCACTCTACCTCGGTCAGGAGGACGAACACGGCAATCTAGTCAAACCAGCGCCCTACGAACTGGTCCGCCTCGCGCTGCCCCGCCGGGTATACACCCAAAGCCACCTCGAATACGTTGCCGACGTCCTGGCCGACGTGGCCAAGCACCCCGAGCAGGTCCCCGGCTACCGGATCGTCTACCACTCCCCGCTGCTGCGCCACTTCACAGCCCGGCTCGAGCCTGTTCGGTAAGCTCACCAAGACGACGGCGGCCCGGTCACCACTGCCCGCCCCGTGACTATCACCCCGGCGCCGACACCAGCACCCGAATCGCCAGCCGGGCACTCGTGGGTGGAACGCCGTGACAGGATGGCCCCATGGCGAAGCACGGGCGCGCGAAGCGGAAGAACGGCGCAGCACTCACCCTCGTCGATGGCAACTCGACGTGCAGTGCCGGTGCGCCGGCCGAGTTGCGGGAGCAGATGAGCGAGTTGCGGGAGCAGCTTGCCGCCGCCGGCGCTCCGGCGGAAGTACTGAGCGCGCTGGACGAGGCGGGGCACCCCGACGAGGTCCTGCCCCGGCTGATCGAGGCCGGCATGCTGCCCTCGCCGGAGGAGGCCCTGGCCGGGCTGCTCGATGGGTGGAAGCCCCTGCTGAAGCGGCGCACCAATCCGTTGAATGCCGAGCTGTGCGGGACCGAGTTCCTCGGCATGGTGCGGCGGACCCTCCCCGATGAGGGGGACCTGCCTGAGATGCTGACGGGCTTGATCAGGCAGGCCGAGGGCTCCGGTACCCCCGAGGCGCTGGCCATGCTGCGGGTGCTGGCCCTGCTCGGCCCGCAACAGCTCCGGCCCGCGGCCACAGCGGCCGCCGACCGGCTGGCCGCCCAGGGGCTGAGCGAGCCGCCGTGGGTGGCTGACCTGGGTGCCCCGCAGCTCGGCGTCTGCTTCGGGTACGCCGACGAGCTGACCGCTCAAGAGTCGATCGCCATCACCTTCGCCTATGGCCGCAAGCCGCACGCGGTGGTCGTGTTGATCGACCACAGTCTCGGGGGCGGGGTGAAGGACTGCTTCTTGACCGAGCGGCCGGACCGGATCCGCGCCGAGCATCAGAAAATCGCCCAGCGGCACGACCTGGATTTCCGTGACTACCAGCCCGCCGAGGCCCGCGCGGTGCTGGAACGCGCCCTGACCAACCCGCCCTGCCCGGTCGAGCCGGACCAGGTCGACGACGTTGGTGACTACCTGGTCCTCCTGCGGCAGCGGGTGGCACTGCTTCCCCAGCCGACGGCTGCCAGGTGGGCTGCGGCCCGCACCTGGCCGGCGGTGGCGGTGACCACGCAGACGGTGCACCGGGTGAAGGTCACGTTGCGCGGAGCCAAGCCGCCGATCTGGCGGCGCCTCGAGGCACCGTCTGAGATCACCCTGCTGGACCTGCACCACAGCGTCCAGCAGGCGTTCGACTGGGCGGGGTACCACCTGTGGGTGTTCTCCACGCCGGCCGGTGAATACGGCGTGCCCGACCGGGACCTCGGGCACCACAGCGCGGCCGCGCAGCAGCTCGTCGACGTCGCGCCGCGGGTCGGCGACCGCATCCGATACACCTACGACTTCGGTGACGACTGGGAGCACGACATCCTCGTGGAGGACGTGCTCATCGCCGAGCCCGGCGTGGCCTACCCCCGCTGCGTGGCTGGCCGCCGGGCCAGCCCCCCGGAGGACTGCGGCGGGGTCTGGGGCTACCAGGAGCTGCTGGAGATCCTCGCCGACCCCGCTCACCCGCAGCATGCCGACAAGCTGGAGTGGCTTGGCCTGGACTCGGCCGACGAGTTCGACCCGGCGTACTTCGACCTCGACGAGGTGAACGAGGCGACGAGGTGAACGAGGCGACGAGGTGAACGAGGCACTGTCGGATCTGGCCCGGGTGTTACTACGACGGTAGCGGACCTACCGGTTCGCCATCGGTTGCCGGTGCTTCCTCCCGGAAACCCGGCACCGTTTCCGGGCTCAGCCTTGCGTGCGGCTGCTGAGCACGTCGGAGCTGGCGATCTTCCAGATGCCGTCTTCGAAGACCAGTCCGAAACTGGTCTGCTCCTCGACGACCCGGCCGTCCTGGTAGAAGTAG
>DASTLT010000136.1:0-12326 GCA_035714625.1 Pseudonocardiaceae bacterium
CCCGCCGGGGTCATCGTGCGAGTGGCCCAGCGCCTGCTCGCCCTGGCCACCGCGATCTGGCACAACTGGAAGATCAACGCACCCGTCAAGCGGTCACTGATCGCCTACGACCACTGACCACATTAGGAATCATTCATCTAGACGAGGTATCGGCCGGCGTACACCTCGTGCTGCAGGTACTCGGCGATCGGCAGGTCACGTAACCGTCGCAGTTCGTGCAGATAGCCGGCGAGCAGCTGCAGACGCTGGTGGATCCGGTCGAGGTCAACCATCCAGCCCCCTCGCCGCCACCCGGCGCAGGAACTGGTCGCGCAGGGCTCGCTGGGTCGGGAGGAAGTCGAAGTACTCGCTGCGGGTGCGGACCTCGAAGGCGACCCGGCCGGGCTCGTCTGCGCTGTACAGCAGCCGACCCTCCTGCAGCACCCGACCACGCAGCACCAGTGGGGCCCGCCGCAGGTCGAGAAGGTCGACTGCCGGCACCTCCAGTGCTTGCGCCAACCGGTCAGCCAAGCCGGCTTCCGCAAGGAGATCGAGTGGCTCTCCTGCCATGATCGCGATATCCGCGTCGCTGGCCGGGCGGTGCCGGCCGGTCGCGCGGGAGCCGAACAGGTAGGCGAACTGCACGCCCGCTTCAGCGAGCACCTGATCCACGGCGGACGTGCTCATGAGCGCTCACCCTACCGGCGGAGTCGCGCCAGGGATGCGCCCTAGCGGCCGAAGTCCTCGTGGCTCTTCGAGCGCGTTGAGCACACGGTACACCTACACCTGCGGTACAGTGTAGTAGAGGAGGTGTCGTGATGGTTTCGTCCCACGCAACCTCGTACCGCATGGACCCGAGCGTCAAAGCTCGGCTGGAAGCTCAAGCAGCCGCCGAGGGGATCGCTGAGCGAGCGCTGCTCGAGCGCCTCGTGGTGGAGTGCTTGAACATGCTGCAGCACCCCGGCATCGTTTACCGCGATGGGCCGACGGGACGGCGCGCGGCGCTGGCGGTGGGACCCGATGTCTGGGAGGTCATCTCGGCGCTGCGCTACACCAGCGGAAGCGACGAGGAACGTGTGGCGGTGCTGGCCGAGCAGTTCGGCCTGCACGCCCGGCACATCCGCACCGCCATCGATTTCGCGGTCGCGCACCGAGAGGACATCGACGCGCAGGTGGCCGCCAACGACGCGGCAGCCGAGCGGGCGCGTCAGCTCGCCGAGCAGCGTGCCCGCCTCATGGCGTCGTGAGATTTCTCGTTGACGAGATGTTCCCGCCGCGTACCTGCGCGGCTCATCGAACGCGGTCACGACGCGGTGCATGTCCGCGACCTCGGGGTGAATGCCCGGCCGGACCGGGAGGTCGCCGCAGCCGCCGTTCGGGAGGACCGAGCGTTGGTGACCGAAAACGTCAAGGATTTCGCCGCCGAGCACGACATCGTGATCGTGTACGTGCTCAAGTCCCACCTGCCCCAGCAGGGCATGGGCGAGCACCTGGCCTCGGTGCTGGATCAGTGGGCGGCCAGCAACCCGGCGCCCTACGTGGGGCTGCACTGGCCGAAGACAGAGCGCTGACCTGCACCTACAGATTTCTCTTGGCCCGCCCAGCGGATCACGATCAGGTGGAGGTGCCGGGCTTCAGGGCTGGTGGGGTGGGGGGGTGGGTGACGAACTCGGCGAGGTCGTCGCGCAGCGCGGTCAGGGCGCCGGAGGCGAGGTCCGGGCGCTGGCCCAGCAGGGTGTGCAGCGAGCGGGCCCGGCCGATGATCGGCACGGTGCGGTACTCGGCGCTGGTGGTGCGCAGGATCGGGGCGAGGTGCTCGCCGACCGCCTCCAGGTCCCCGCGTGCCAGGTGGGCGAGCGCGAGGTCGAAGCGGGCCGCAGCGAGATACAGGGTTCGGGGCTGGGACTCGGCGGTGAACTCCTCCAGGGCGGTGTGCGCCCAGTCCACGGCGGCTTCCAGGTGCTCGGCACCGCCGAGTGCGCGGTGGGCCTCGCTGACGTAGTAGGCGGCCGTCCCAGGATCAAAGCCGAGTATCCCGGGCTCGTCAGACGTGGGGTCAGTGGGCGCGGTCGCGACCAGCGCCAAGGCCCGGCTGACCTCCTCGGGTCGGTTGCGGGCGGCGTTGATCCGGGCCTGCTGGCTGGCCAACCGCAGCAGGGTGGTCCCGTCGGTGGCATCGGGCAGGGCGGCATCCATGACCTGGGCGGCCTCGTCGTAGCGACCATCCCAGTAAGCGACGTTGGACTGTACCCAGCGGACGAAGACCCGCAACAGGGTGTGGCCGGACACCTCAGCGCAGTGCAGCACGGCCCGGGCGTGGGTGTTGGCGGCGTGCGGGTGGTCCAGGTCGAACGTGGCGAGGGCCAGCAGTCCGCAGAGCTGCCCGGCGATCCGGTACAGGCTCATGGTGTGGCGCGGGTGCTGCCGCCCAGCGATCAGAGCGAACACGTCATCGCGGGCACCGAGCAGCGCGGAGAACAAGGTGGCTGGCGGCTCGACCTGATAGCGCCCGGCGAACTCGGCGACGTCGGTGGTCATCTGCTCGAGCACATCATCATCGACGTTGGTGGTCGCGCTCCAGCGCCAGAACTGGGCGGATTCCTCGGCTGCCACGATGATCTCCTCACGGACCGGCACGCCCCGCGCGTCGCAACGCACGATGCGTCGGCTGCGCCAGACGATCCCAGTGTCACCGTTTCCGCGGCTGAGCGCACGGCCTGGGTCAGCCTGGTCACCGGCCATGACCAGTGCCGTTCTGAGGGAGGTCGGTGCTGCGGGGAGAGCCGGCGACTCGACGGGATGCCCGTCGGTGAGCAGGCAACGGTCGGCGGGGGTGAGCATCTGCAGGTCGTCGGCGTCGACCAGATGGGCCGGGGTGCAGCCGTGCCCGAAGGTGGCGGCCAGGTTCGCCAGGTAGTGCAGGCTGGGCGGTCTACCGCCATGCGGCCAGGCCTCATACTCGCTGACCCGGACGCTGGACAGCCCGGCCCCCGAGTGCAGGGTGTTGTACTCCATCGCCAGCTTCCACTGCTGCCACCCCAGGGCATGCCGCCACGCCAGCCGCGGCCGTAAGCCGAATCGGCGCCCCATCTCGACAGCGATCTGGGCCACTGTGCACCCGTAGCCGCGCATCCGCTCACGCAGCTTGTCCCGCTCGGCTTTCGCCGAGTTCGCCGGATTCCTGGGCATCGCCCACCCCCACCCGCTCGCCTGCCGTACCCGATGTGCCGGGCACCGTATCCCCACCCCTGACAAAGCGTCCGCGCAGCGCCCGGATCAGCCGGAACTTCTCCCCCCACCTCCGACTATCTGCGCAGGTCAGCGTGCCCACAATCGGCGATGAAAAATTTCACCCACGCAGAACCCACCCACGCGGAATCCACCCACGCGCGCCCAGCCGCAGCGGCTCCAGATCCTCAGTCCGCGCCACCCACACCAAGTCCCGCAGCCAGCCATCGGCGCTGTTGTACCGGCCGGCCACCACCCCGACCACGACGTCGTCCGAGCCGCGCCGCACCGGCGCGCCGCTCATGCCCGCGACCACCGACGTCGACGACAGCCGACCCCACGGCACCTGATCGTCCCTGGTGGTGCCGCCGGTCCATACCCCTACCGCGTCCAGGACCGGTACTCGTGCGCCGGGTCATCCACCACCGACACCCCGGTCACCACGACCTCGGTGCGCAACTCCACCACATTGGTCGCTGACAGCCCCGGCGCGCTGGCGGGCAGCGGCTGCGAGCGGCGCAGCACCGCCAGGTCGTGCACCGGGTCCACCCGCATCACCTCGGCGGCCGCGGATCCGCGTGCCCCGTCCAGCGAATCCACCGCCACCGTGGTGCCCTCGTCGCCCGCGTCCAGGTCGTTGAGCACGTGCCAGGCCGTGACCAGCACCCCCGGCGCGACCTGGAAACACGTTCCGACCGCGGCGCCGTCAGCGTCGAGCACCCGGCCCAGATACCCCAGCACCCGCGAATCGGCCGGCACAGCTCAACCCGCCGCTGCCGCGTCGCCGACCTGCATCGGCACGACCCGAACCGCCACGCCCAGACCTCCCGATACCGGTGTTGCCGCCGGTGGGCCACCAACAGCTACCTAGCTTCTCGCATCCCGTCGCCTTCTGTTACAGGGGCCAGGAACACCCTGCCGAGGCCACCTACCCCGAGCGATTCACACCTGATCATCGACTTTGTCTCGGGCAAGGCCGGTGTCACGTCCATAGCGGATCCATCCAGGCCAGGCCGGAAAACCGGCCGAAGTCCTCGTCGGCCGAGCACAGGGTCGCGCCGTGCTCGATGGCCAGGCGGCCAAGTGTGCATCCGGCACGCGATAGCCTGCTGTGCCGACGGCGTTGCGCAACTCCCGTAGTACCGCCGAGTGCCGGTACGTAGGATGCACGGTGGTGACGCACGGCTGAGCGAGCCACTCTTGAACATATTCGATGGCGCGATCAACGGTGAGCGGCGGATCCATGACAGCGCGGCGGGTGGTGAGCCGTACGAAACCGATCAGGTATGCCACGGCAGCGCTATGGTTTCCGCGCCAGACATGATCTCGTCGAACCAAGGGCGGGCGCTGGCGTGCTGGGCAGTCGCCTCATTGGTCGCGAAGATCAGTAGGCTGACATCGAGCAGCTTCACTTGCCGAGCTCAAGTTCCGGAGGATCTCCTTGTCCTCACAGCCCGCCAGCAATTGGTTGATCTTTGTGAGGTCAATCCCGGGTCGGATCTCGGCAGCGAGGGTTCGACTCGGTAAGGGCGCGCCGAGGGGTTAGCGGCGGACAGCCCGGAACGGATGGCGGAGTTCAGCGCCTCCTTGAAGGACACGCCCCGCTCGCGCATCGCGTTTCGCAACGCGGCAACGACGTCGTCGTCGTCAAGGGTGACGGTAGTGCGCATACGCGCATCGTACCCATCCCCACACATGCCGTTTATAATGCTTCTCCGCCCACTCAGAACTCCGATTCAGAACCAGGTGCTGCACCAGGGGGTGACCGGGCAGCGGAACATGGCGTCCGCGCGGGCCACCGCGCCGGGGGAATGCTCGTCGATCAGGCCCACGGCAGCGAGGGTCCGCACCCGGTAGCCGCCCAGGTAGATGGAGCCGAGCGCCGCCACGTCGAGGATGAGGTCAGCGGAGGCGGTGGTCGGCACGCAGCAGGCGCCATCGGGTCCGGCGTCGAGCGCGAAGCGGCCCCCGGTCAGGCCGCCGGTGTCGACGACGTCGAGGACGACCCGCCCGGGTACCAGGTAGGACCGGGCCGCGAGCATCCCGGCAACGTCGAGCGGGCGCAGCCACAGGAAGTCCGAGCGGTCGCTGGGCTGGGCGTGCCGGGCATCGGTCAGCAGCCAGGGCAGCAGCTCGTCGGCCGGGCGGTCCTCCACGCGCACGCTGCTCACCAGGTCCAGGCTCAGCAGGTGGTTCCACAGCAGCGCCTCGGCGGCCGCCTCGCCGGTCACGAACAGTTGCACGCTGACCTGGCCTCTCGGCTGCCGTCCCGCCCACTTCTCCTCGAATGCATAGCGCGCTACACCGATCGCCGCGCCGGCACAGTCACGGGCCACGACAGACAGCGCGGGCCTGGGGTCGGGCCAGCTCGGGTAGCGCAGGATCCCGAAGTCGATGTCCCAGAAACGACCCGGCCGGGAGATCTCGCCGGGACGCGCCACCCGGTGCCGCTGGTAGACCTCGGGAGCCAGCGCACGGGCGGTGTCCCGGTCGGCGTACTCCACGCTCCCCCGGGGAGGCTGCCGCAGCCTGGCCGCCCCCGCGTCCACGGTCCAGGTCTGGTGCTCGGTCGCCGGGCCGTATCCGAACCGGCCGTAGATCCGCCACTCGGCCGCGATCAGGATGCTTACCGGCTCTCCCCGCTCCCGCGATGCGGCCAGCTCCGCTGCTATCAGCCGGGAAGCCAGCCCGCGCCGGCGATGCGTCGAGGTGGTGGTCACCGCAGTCACCGCCGACGCCGCCAGCGCACCGCCGCCAGGCACCGTCATCTGGCACGGGAAGCTGCGCAGGGTGGCCACCATCCGGCCGCCGTCGAAACCACCCCAGGTCCGGTCCAGGTGCAGCCCCGGGCGGCGGGCCTCGGCGTCCACGTCACCCGCGGGGTTGAGGAAGCCCGTGTTCATCGCGCCGCACCAGCTCGGCACCTCATCCTCGGTGATCGTGCGCACCGCAAAGTCCATGAACCGCAGGCTCCCAGGTTCCGCCGTGCTCTGCTGGGAATCTGCCGGGTCCTGGCTGCGCCCGCAGACCGGTGACGTGCGCCCAACATCCAACTACATCTGCGGTACAGTGTGGTACCACTGGCATTGGGAGGTGTTGTGATGGCCGCGTCCCGCGCGACGTCCTATCGCATCGACGCCGATATCAAGGCGCGCATGGAGCACCGCGCGCGTGCTGAAGGGATCACCGAGCGGGCATTACTGGAACGGCTGGTGCGGGAGGGCCTGGACACCCTGCAGCACCCCGGCATCGTGTACCGCGACGGACCGACGGGACGGCGGGCGGCACTGGCGGTGGGACCCGACGTCTGGGAGGTCGTCTCGGCCTTGCGCTACACCGAGGGCAGCGCCGAGCAGCGCGTCGCAGCGCTGGCCGAGCAGTTCGGCTTGCCCGCCCGGCACATCCGGACCGCTATCGACTTCGCGGCCGAGCACCGGGAGGACATCACCGCCCAGGTGGCCGCCAACGATGTCGCGGCCGAGCAGGCACGCCAGCTCGCCGAGCAGCGTGCTCGCCTCATGGCGTCGTGAAGTATGCGCTTCTTGATTGACGCGATGTTCCCCCCGCGGATCTGCGCAGCGCTGGCCGAGCGCGGTCACGACGCCGTCCATGTCCGGGATCTCGGCGTGGACGCCCGCCCGGACCAGGAGGTCGCTGCGACCGCGGTCCGAGCTGGCCGAGTGCTGGTCACCGAGAATGTCAAGGACTTCGTCGCCGAGCACGGTGTCGTGGTCGTGTGCGTCTTGAAGTCCCACCTGCCGCAGGATGGCATGGCTCAGCATCTGGCCGGGGTGCTGGATCAGTGGGCAGCCGCCAACCCCGGTCCGTACCTGGGCCTGCACTGGCCGAAGACCGAGCGCTGATCCGCGGGGGGTCCGCGACTGTTGGGAATCGCCCACCTACAGCTTGGGGCCGCGGGCCCGGAGGTCGTCGACGGTGGCCATGGCCTGCTTGAGCTCGGCCAGCCACTCCTGGGCGTGCTCGCCGACCAGGCGCACCGCCCAGGCCAGCGCCTCGGACCGGGACCGTGCCACCCCGGCGTCGACCAGGGTGTCGAGTACCAGGCGTTCCGGCTGCCGTAACCGGGTCATCACCGGGGCGGACAGCGTGGTGAAAAGTTCCTCGGTGCCGCCCAGCCGCACCCCCCAGGCCACCTTGCGCTGGTAGCGGTGCTCGGCCTGGCGGGCGATCTCGATCCGCTCGTCGCGGGTCTCCTCCCGAAACCGGCTGATCCGCCCGGCCTGCGCGGCGGCCCGCTGCGCGTCGTCGGTGAGCTCCTCGTCCAGCGCAGGCAGCTCACCCACGACGATGATCTCCTCCCGGTCCACCCGGACCTCGACCTCACCGGTGAACCAGCTCGCCGGCAACCGACCGGCGAACCAGGCCTTGGCGTCGTCGGCAGCCGGCAGGTCCGCCTGCTGCCAGCCACCCCGGCCATGCCAGCGACCTCCGGAGCGGGGCCCGTGCGGCCGGCCTCGTCCTGTCATAACGTGATCCTCCACTCTGCTTCTGCAATTACACCATTACAGAGTTACAGAGTACCGGCATATCCGGCTCGCTAACCGTGAAACACCGACCGGCCTAGCCGTCGCGTAACTGAGCGCGCAGGCCATCCGGTGTGGTCACCGGACGCGCGCAGACGAACCCCCGGCAGACATAGGCCGCCGAGGCGCCCTCGATCAGGCCGCGCCCGGCGAGCATCGGCGGGTCCGCTCCGGGCTCCCCGGCCAGCACGACCGATCCTCCCGGGGCGGACCACCAGGCCGCCGCCTCCAACGCCGACCGCACCGGATCGGCCGCCGGGCCGATCACGGCGACCTGCACCGGGCCGTGCGCCAGGGCCTCGGCCACGGTCAGCCAGTGCCCGGCGGCCCGCGGCGCCCTGGCCGGCAGCAGCCCGGCCCGGGTCACCGCGGCCTCGGCGAGCGATCGAAAGGACTCCGAGCCGGTCAGCGCCGCGGCCGTGAGCATTGCGCCGGCCAGTGCCGAGGCACCCGCCGGGGTCGCTCCGTCGGTGGGATCGGCGGGGCGCCGGAACAACGCCTCGGCATCGGCCGCGGTGTCGAACCAGGCCCCGGGGTGCTCCGGGTCCGCAAAGCGTTCCGTGGCCTGGTCCAGCAGTTCGGTGGCCGCCTGCAGCCAGCGCTGCACGCCGGTGGCTTGGTGCAGCGCGAGCAGCCCGTCGGCCAGCCAGGCGTGGTCGGCCAGCACCCCGGCCGCCTCGCCCACCACACCGTCGCGCGAGCTGCGCCGCAACCGGCCGGCAACGATGTGCGTGCCCAGCAACAGCTCGGCCGCGGCGGCTGCGGCGGCTACCCATTCCGGACGGTCCAGCACGGTGCCCGCCTCGGTCAGCGCGGTGATCGCCATCCCGTTCCACTCGGTGATCACCTTGTCGTCCCGGGCGGGCTGCGGGCGCGCGGCCCGCGCGGCGAGCAGCGTGGCACGCACCCGCGCCCAGCGCCCGGGATCGTCGGGATCAGCCGGCAACTGCAGCACCGAAGCGCCTTGCTCGAACGTCCCGGAGGGGGTCACCCGCAGCAGTTCGGCCGCCCACTGGCCGTCCTCGGGTCCGAGCACCTCGACGAGCTGCGCGGGCGTCCACACGTAGGTGGCGCCCTCCCGGCCCGCGGTGTCGGCGTCCAGTGCGGCCGCGAAGCCGCCTTGCACGGTGCCCAGCCCGTCGAGCAGGAACCGCGCGGTCTGCTCGGCCACCCGCCGCGCGGTCGCCGACCCGGTGCGCCGGGCCAGGTGAGTGTAGACCCGCAACAGCAGCGCATTGTCGTAGAGCATCTTCTCGAAATGCGGCACCACCCAGGCGCCGTCGACCGTGTAGCGGGCGAACCCTCCGGCGAGCTGGTCGTGGATCCCGCCGCGGGCCATCACCTCGCAGGTCTGCTGGACCATGGCCAGGGCTGGCTGCGAGCCGGTCCGCTCGTGATGCCGCAGCAGGAACTCCAGCAGCATCGAAGGCGGGAACTTCGGGGCGCCACCGAACCCCGCATACCGTTGGTCGAACTCCCCGGCCAGGGTGTCGACCGCCGCGGCCAGCACCGTCTCGTCCACCGCCGACTCCGCCAGCGGCGCGGACCGCTCGGTGAGCGTCCCAACGACCCGCTTGGCCGCCTGCCGCACCTCGTCACCCCGCTCGGTCCAAGCCCGGTGCACCGCGATGAGCAGCTCAGGAAAGCCGGGCAGACCGTGCCGCGGCCGGGGCGGGTAGTAGGTGCCGCAGTGGAACGGCGCACCGTCCGGGGTGAGGAAGCAGGTCATCGGCCACCCGCCGTGACCGGTCATCGCCTGAGTGGCCGCCATGTAAATGGCGTCGACGTCAGGCCGCTCCTCCCGATCCACCTTGACGTTCACGAAGTTGGCGTTCATCACCCGGGCGATGTGCTCGTCCTCGAACGACTCATGCGCCATCACATGACACCAGTGGCAGGCGGCGTAGCCGATGGACAGCAACACCGGCACATCCCGCTGGGCCGCCTCCTCGAACGCTGCCGAGCACCAGGGCCACCAGTCGACCGGATTGCCGGCGTGCTGCAGCAGGTATGGGCTGGTGGCAGTGGCAAGCCGGTTCATGGCAACCTCTCGTGAGTGGCATTCGGTGCTATCACACTGTTACTCACTCACGAGGGTCCTCGAAAGACTTGGGAACCCGACGTAGGTGCTTGTTCATCGAGCGCACCAGCAATGCGACGGCGATGAAGAACAGCAACAGGATCACCAGCGCAGCCGGTGAGGACTTGCCGAAGTCCTCCCCCTGCCCGCCCGGATCGGCCGGTGCCGACGGGGTGGGCGTGGGCTGGACCAGCACCGCGCCGGTCACAGCGGGCGTCGACAGGCCGGCGGGCAGCAGAAGGGTCATACGCACACCCGCTCTCGAACGCCGGAGAACAGGTCATCCTCCGGCACCGTGGTATCCACCAGGGAACGGGCCAGCTCGTATTCCTCGGTCGGCCACAGCTCCTTTTGTACCTCGTGGGGCACCGCAAACCAGCGGCTCCCCGGGTCGATCTGGGTGGCGTGGGCCCGCAGCGCCTCGTCCCGGACCGGGAAGTACTCGCCGCACTCCACCCGGGTGGTGACCCGCTGCAGCACGTCCGGCCGCGAGGCATCCCATTTCTGCAGCCATTCCCCGAACGGTGACTCCGCACCCATGGCCAGCAGCGCGTCGTGGAACAGTTGCATCCGCTTGCGGGAGAAGCCATGCGAGTAGTAGAGCTTCAACGGCTGCCATGGCGCCCCGGCATCGGGAAAGCGATCCGGGTCACCGGCGGCGTCGAAGGCGGCAACCGACACCTCATGGCACCGGATGTGGTCGGGGTGGGGGTAGCCGCCATTCTCGTCGTAGGTCACCACCACATGCGGCCGGAACTCGCGGACCATCTGGACCAGATCCCGGGTGGGGCCCTCGAGCGGCACCGCCGCGAAGCACCCCGGGGGCAGCGATGGCAGCGGGTCTCCCTCCGGCAAGCCGGAGTCGACATAGCCCAGCCAGCGGTGCCCGACACCGAGGATCTGGGCGGCGCGGGCCATCTCCTGCCGGCGGACCTCGGCCATCCGCTCCGGGTACTCAGCCAGATCGGCCGGCTCGAACGACGGGTTGAGGATGCTACCACGCTCGCCACCGGTGCAGGTCACGACCATCACGTCGTGCCCCTCAGCAACATAACGTGCCATCGTTGCGGCGCCCTTGCTGGACTCGTCGTCCGGGTGTGCGTGCACCGCCATCATGCGCAATTGCTCCGCCATGGGCGCCTGCTCGTCCTTTCTCCATGGTCCGCCGGGCTCGGCGGACCTGCGGTGGGAAGCTGCTGGGGGACCCTGATCGCAGACCGAGGACGGAACCTATTGTCTCCGGCAAGTCCTACCGCTGAACCCAGAAGGTGGAACGCCGTGACCCCGGGCCAGCTTCCCGCAGGACGCTACGGGCCGCGGTCCCGCGTCCCTGGGGCGCCCTGGAATTCTGGACCGCGGGCGCCAGGGGCGCGCTGGGCCCGCTTCCTGGTGCTGGTGCTGGGGGCGCTCATCGGTCTGGCCGTGGCGGTGATCGGCTATCGTAACCTCGCCCAGACCCCGGTGCAGGGTCAGGCGCTGGGCTTCGAGCTACGGACCGGCGATCCGCAACACCCGGCGGTGGTGCTGCGCCTGCAAGTGATCCGGCAGGACCCCACCCGTCCCGCTATCTGCATCGTCCGGGCCCGCTCCCTGGACGGGGAGGAGACCGGGCGCAGGGAGGTCTACGTGCCGCCCGCCGCCGGTCCGGTCGAACTGACCACGGTGATCCACACCTCCCGACCACCGGTCACCGCCGACGTCTACGGCTGCTCGCTGCAGGTGCCGGCCTACCTGGTGCCGGGCTCCGCTTCCTGACCCGGAAAGGGCCTGGCTGATCCGCGAAGGGCCTTGCTGAGCAGCCACGATCCGAAATCGTTCACCCATAAGACTGAGGCTCGGATTCACACGTCGTGTTACGGTGGCTAGTACGCACGGCCCCGGGGCGGGCCGTGCTTTTCCGTTACGAACGCCGAGCCGTCGCGTCGGTGCTCAGGTGCGGTTCCGCCCCGCAACCGCGGAGGTCGGAGTCAGACGAGGAGTGATGACCGTGAGCGAGACCCAGGTAACCTGGCTGACCCAGGAAGCCCATGACCGCCTCAAGAACGAACTCGAGGAGCTGGTCGCCAACCGCCCGGTCATTGCCGCAAAGATCAACGACGCCCGCGAGGAGGGCGATCTCAAGGAGAACGGCGGGTATCACGCGGCCCGCGAGGAGCAGGGCCAGCTCGAGCTGCGAATCCGCCAACTGCAGGAGCTACTCCGCGTCGCCAAGGTCGGCGAGCCACCGGCTGAATCCGGCGTCGCCCAACCGGGGATGGTCGTGACCGTGCGCTACGAGGACGACGACCAGACCGAGACCTTCCTGCTCGGCTCCCGCGAGGAAGGCGCCCACGGCGATCTCGAGGTCTACTCGCCGAACTCCCCGCTGGGTAAGGCGATCATCGGGGCGCGCGAGGGCGAGGAGCGCAAGTACGAGCTGCCCAACGGCGGCTCCATGACCGTCACCGTGGTCAAGGCCGACCCCTACCGTGGCTAGCCCCCGGTGAGTGGCGAGA
>DASTLT010000137.1:0-8000 GCA_035714625.1 Pseudonocardiaceae bacterium
GGGCACGTAGATGGCCTGCATCGAGGTGATCGAGTGGCCCCGGGTGGAGGTGATGCGCTCCTGCAGCTCGCCCATCTCGTCGGCCAGGGTCGGCTGGTAGCCCACCGCGGAGGGCAGCCGGCCCAGCAGGGTGGAGACCTCCGAGCCGGCCTGGGTGAACCGGAAGATGTTGTCGATGAACAGCAGCACGTCCTGGTTCAGCTCGTCCCGGAAGTACTCCGCCATGGTGAGCGCGGACAGCCCGACCCGCATCCGGGTGCCGGGCGGCTCGTCCATCTGACCGAAGACCAGTGCGGTGTCCTTGAGGACGTTCGCCTCCTGCATCTCCAGGAACAGGTCGTTGCCCTCCCGGGTGCGCTCGCCCACCCCGGCGAAGACCGAGGTGCCACCGAAGTTCCGGGCCACCCGGATGATCATCTCCTGGATGAGCACCGTCTTGCCCACCCCGGCACCACCGAACAGGCCGATCTTGCCGCCCTGCACGTACGGGGTGAGCAGGTCGATGACCTTCAGCCCGGTCTCCAGCATCTCGGTCTTGCCCTCGAGCTGGTCGAAGGGCGGCGGCTTGCGGTGGATCCCCCAGCGCTCCCCGCTGAACTCGGTGTCCGGGGCGTCCAGGCATTGCCCGAGCATGTTGAACACGTGCCCCTTGACCTGGTTGCCGACCGGCACCGAGATCGCCGCCCCGGTGTCGGTCACCGGGGTTCCCCGGACCAGGCCATCGGCCGGTTGCATGGCAATCGCGCGCACCGTGTTGTCCCCCAGGTGCTGCGCGACCTCCAGGGTGATCGTCTTGCGCAGCGCCTCGAACTCCACCTCCACGGTGAGCGCGTTGAACAGCGGTGGCACCTGGTCGCGCGGGAACTCCACGTCGACCACGGGGCCGGTCACCCGCACCACGCGGCCGGTCCCGGCCTCCGGCAGGGAGTTGGCGTTGGTCATCTTCTCGGCTGTGGTCATCTCACTCATCACTCCCCGCGGCGGCCAGCGCTTCGGCACCGCCGACGATCTCGCTGATCTCCTGGGTGATCATCGCCTGGCGGGCCTGGTTGGCCTCCCGGGTGAGATCGGAGATCAGCTCGGTGGCGTTGTCGGTGGCCGCCTTCATCGCCTGACGGCGAGCGGCCTGCTCCGACGCCGCGGCCTCCAGCAGCGCCGCGTAGATCCTGGTGTTGATGTACTTCGGCAGCAGGTGACCGAGCAGTTCCTCGGCATCCGGCTCGAACTCGTACACCGGTGCCAGCACATCCGCCGCCCGCGGCTGGATCTGGGCCTCGGGACCCAGCGCGCCGTCGGCTGTGTCGTCGCCGACATACTCGACCTCCAGGGGCGCGATCCGGTGCACCCGCGGGGTCTGGGTGAGCATCGAGCGGAACTCGGTGTAGACGACGTGCAGCTCGTCCACCCCCTCCACACCGTCCTGCCCCGGACCGCCCTCGGTGTCGTCCGCGCCAGCGAGAAACCTGCCCACCAGCAGGTCGCCTGCTCTGGCGGCGTCGGCGTACGAGGGCTGCTCGGTGAACCCCGTCCAGTACTCGGCGATCGGCCGCTGCCGGAACCGGTAGAAGTTCAGGCCCTTGCGGCCGATCACGTAGAGCTGCACCGACTTGCCCTCCTCGCGCAGCAGCGCCTGCAGCTCCTCGGCCGCCCGGATCAGGTTGGCGTTGTAGCCGCCGCACAGGCCCCGGTCGCTGGTCACCACCAGCACCGCCGCCCGGGTCGGGTTCTCCCGCTCGGTCAGCAACGGATTGTCCAGGGTGCCGGCCGCATCGGCGAGCGCGGAGAGCACCCGGGTGATCTCCTGCGCATAGGGCCGGGCGGCCTCGACCCGGGCCTGCGCCCGGGCGATCCGCGAGGTGGCGATGAGCTCACTCGCCTTGGTGATCTTCTTGGTCGACTGGACGGAACGAATCCGGCGCCGCAGGACTCTCAGTTGTGCTGCCATCGCCGGATCACTTCTTCGGGGCGGGCTTGTGGACCTTCACCGACTCGTGGGTGACCTCCTCGGCCTCCATCGCCTCGGCTTCGGCCTCATGACCCAGCGTGGTGCCCTCGAAGGTGGTGAACGAGTTCTTGAACTCCGCCACCGCGTCCACCAGTTGCTGCTCGGTGTCCTCGCTGAACTGCTTGCTCTCCCGGATCGTGTCGAGAATGCCGGAGTGGTGGCGGCGGATATGGTCGAGGAACTCCCGCTCGAAACGGCGCACGTCGACCACTGGCACGTTGTCCAGGTGCCCGCGGGTGCCCAGCCAGATCGACACCACCTGCTCCTCGACCGCCAGCGGCTCGTACTGCCCCTGCTTGAGCAGCTCGGTGAGCCGCGCCCCGCGCTCGAGCTGCGCCCGCGAGGTCGCGTCCAGGTTCTCCGCCCCGAACGCGGCGAATGCCTCCAGCTCACGGTACTGCGACAGCTCCAGCCGCAGCGTGCCACCGACCGCTCTCATCGCCTTGATCTGCGCCGCGCCACCCACCCGGGACACCGACACCCCGACGTTGATCGCCGGCCGGACGCCCTGGTTGAACAGGTCGGCCTCGAAGAAGCACTGCCCGTCGGTGATGGAGATGACGTTGGTCGGGATGTAGGCCGCGATGTCGTTGGCCTTGGTCTCGACGATCGGCAGCCCGGTCAGCGAGCCGCCACCCCGCTCGTCGGAGAGCTTCGCGCAGCGCTCCAGCAGCCGCGAGTGCAGGTAGAACACGTCGCCCGGGTAGGCCTCCCGGCCCGGCGGGCGGCGCAGCAGCAGCGAAATCGCCCGGTACGCCTCGGCCTGCTTGGACAGGTCGTCGAACACGATCAGCACGTGCCTGCCCTGGTACATCCAGTGCTGGCCGATCGACGAGCCGGTGTAGGGAGCCAGCCACTTGAAACCGGCCGAGTCCGAGGCGGGCGCGGCGACGATGGTGGTGTACTGCAGCGCGCCGCGGTCCTCCAGCGCCTGGCGGACCGCCGCGATCGTGCTGCCCTTCTGCCCGATCGCCACGTAGATGCAGCGCACCTGCAGTTTCGAGTCGCCGCTCTCCCAGTTCGCCTTCTGGTTGAGGATGGTGTCGATGCACACCGCGGTCTTGCCGGTCTTGCGGTCGCCGATGATGAGCTGGCGCTGGCCGCGGCCGATCGGGGTCTGCGAGTCGATCGCCTTGATGCCGGTCTGCAGTGGCTCCTTCACCGGCTGCCGGTCGATCACCGAAGGCGCCTGCAGCTCGAGCACCCGCTGCTCGTCGGCCGCGATGTCGCCGAGGCCGTCAATCGGGTGGCCCAGCGGGTCCACCACCCGGCCGAGGAACTTGTCCCCGACCGGTACCGACAGGATGCGGCCGGTGCGCCGGACCTCCTGGCCTTCTTCGATCTTCTCGAAGCTGCCGAGGATGACCGCGCCGATCTCGCGCACGTCGAGGTTCAGTGCGACGCCCAGCACGCCGCCGGGGAACTCCAGCAGCTCGTTGGTCATCGCCGAGGGCAGGCCCTCGACCCGGGCGATCCCGTCACCGGCGTAGGTGACGACGCCCACCTCCTCGCGCGAGGTCTCGGTCGAGAATGAGGTGACGTAGTTCTCGATCGCGCTCCGGATCTCGTCCGAAGAGATCGTCAGCTCCGCCATGGCTATCGGTCCCTGCTCTCGTTTGTTCGTGCCTTCAGCGTATTTATCGGACGGTGGGCAGCCACTGGTATGCCTTCTCCAGCTTCCCGGCGATACTGCCGTCGATCACCTCGTCACCCACCCGGATCACCAGCCCACCGAGCAGCTCCGGGTCGAACTCGACCTTCAGCGAGATCGGTCGCTGGTATACCTGGGTCAGGGCGTCGAGCAACCGCTGCTGCTGGGGCTCGGACAGCGGGCCACCGGCACTGACGTGCGCCACTGACCGCTCCCGGCGGGCGGCGGCGCGGTCGACCAGCTCGGCGACGACCTCGTCGAGGTGCCGCCGCCGCGGCGCGCGGACCACCTGTTCGAGCAACAGCCGGGTCACCGGGCGGACCCGCCCGGCCAGCACGGTGTCCAGCAACGCCAGGCGCCGCGGCACCGGTGCCGACTCGTCACCCAGCAGGAGCGCCAGCTTCGGCTCGGCGGCCAGGATGCGGCCGAACCGGAACAGCTCGTCCTCGACGTCTTCGAGGTCATCGTCCCGCTCGGCGAGGGCAAGCAGGGCCTGCCTGGCCAGCTCCTCGAGCCCGTCAACCAGGTCCAGAGACCGGGACCAGCGCAAGGCCACCACGTCGGTGAGCATCTGTCTGGTAGGCCCGCTCACCTTGCTCCCGAACAGCGCCTCGACCATCGCCTGGCGGGCCGTCACCGGCGCTGAGGGGTCGGCGAGATGCCGCCGGATCACCGGCTCCCTGCTGAGCATCGCCACGACGGCACCCACCTCGGCACCGAGGCGCTGCAGATCCTCGGCACCGGCGTCGGCGATCCGTTGCTCCAGCCGCTCCCGGGCGGTACCCAGGGCGGCCCTGCTGGCCGGTGGCAACAACGCTATCAACGCTTCCCCCGCCCACCGGGCACCGCCGCAGCCCCGCTCTCCGTGGCCGCCATCTGCTCCAGCTCGTCAAGGAAGCGGTCGACCGTGCCGGCCCGGCGGGCCTCATCGACCAGCGACTCACCGACGATGCGGCCGGCCAGGGTCACGGCCAGCCGGCCGAGCTCGCCGCGCAGCTCACGGACCACCTGCTCGCGCTGGCTGGCGAGCTGCTCCGCGCCGCGCTGCAGGGTCCGCGCGACCTCGTGCTCGGCCTGCTGGCGCATCTCGTCCTTGATCGCCTGCGCATCCGCCCGCGCCGTCTCACGGATCTTCGCCGCCTCAACCCGGGCCTCGGCCAGCGCCTCCTTGTAGCGGGCCTCGGCCTCCTGCAGGCGCTGGCGGGCCTGCTCGCTCTCCTCGATCTGCCGGCGAATCATCTGCTGGCGCTCGTTCATCGCCCGCTTGAGCGGGGGGACAGCGTAGCGGTAGATGACCCAGAAGATCACGAGGAAGATCAGCAACTCGACGATGATGGTGGCGTTGGGGACGAGGAAGTTGTTCTCCCCCCCGCCTTCCTGGGCGAACAGGATCTCTGCGGACATCGCGTGCCTGCCTCAGCCGCCGGGGGTGGCGAACACGAAGAGCGCCATGAAGGCGAGGTTGATGAAGTACATCGCCTCGACCAGACCGACGGTGATCAAAAAGATGGTGAACAGCCGGCCGTACGCCTCGGGCTGACGGGTGGTGCCCGCGATCAGTTGGCCACCGACCAGGCCGTCACCAATTGCCGCGCCGATCGCGCCACCGGCCAGGGCGAGACCACCGCCGATAAGCGCGCCGGCTGTTGTGATCGAGCCGATTTCGGCGCCCTGGGCGAGGACGATTTCACTGAGGGCCATGTCTCTCCTCTTGAGTGGGAACTGTTACGAGCCGTGTCCTGGCGAGATGGGTCCAGCTCTGGTGCGGTTCGCGGCTGGTCAGTGCGCCCCCTCCTCGTCCTGGGCGGCGGCGAAGCCGAAGTACACGATCGTCAGAACGGAGAAGATGATCGCCTGGATCAATCCGATCGCCAGGTCGAACAGCTTCCACGCCGACGTCGGGAACCACATCACGTAGGCCGGCAGCAGCGCCAGGATGCTCACCATCACGGTGCCCGCGAAGATGTTGCCGAACAGCCGCAACGCCAGCGTGAACGGCTTGACCAGCTCTTCGATGATGTTGATCGGCAGCAGCAGCGGAGTCGGGTGCACGAAGTGCTTCAGGTAGCCGACACCCTTCTTCCGGAACCCGGTGATGTGCACCAGGATGATCACGAAGAAGGCCAGCGCGAAGGTCAGGTTGACGTCGGCGGTCGGCGGGCGCACGTACTCCTCGAACGAGTGCGGGAGGATGGCGAGCCAGTTCGAGATGAGGATGAAGACGAACAGCGCGATCGCGAGCGGCACCACGAATGGCGCCGTCCGGACCCCCATGTTCTGCTCGACCTGACCCTCGATCCAGTCCACCACGGTCTCCCATGCGAGCTGGATCCCGCTCGGCACCCCCGAGGTCGACTTGGCTTTGAGGTAGAAGGCGAACCCCGCGACGATCGCCGCCGAGATCAGGGTGGAGATCACAGTGTCCACGTTGAATGCGAGACCGAAGAAACTCACTTCCGGGTGGACACCGACTTGCACGCCTCCCTCTGCGGTCAGCACCAGCTCAGTCATGTCTGCACTCCCGTCCGCCGCAGCTCCTTGATCAGCGGAACCATCACGATAAAGATCATGACGAACTGGAACAGCGCAAGGCCGAGAAAGACCCCCAAGCCGGCGGGGCGTACCAGCATCGCAACACCGAGGGCGAGCAGCGTGATGATCGTCAGGCGGCCGAGCACATTTCCGGCACTGCGGCGCCTCTTGTGCGGGTCGTCGCTCGCGGCGTAGCGTCCAGCAGTCCGACGGATCAGGGCGGTGTTGAGCAAGCCCAGGCCGACGCCCACGCAGCCGAACAGGGCCATTGCGAGCAGGCCGAACGGGGTGAGTGCCGCGATCATCACCACACCAAGGACCGCTGCGGCCGTCGCGAGCCGCCGCATGCTCACGACAGCCATCGCCGGGCTCAGATCAGGGCTCACGGCGCTCCTTCTTCCAGCGTCATCATGTGGGTCCCAGCGTCGTCATGGTCGCGGGGACTACTCCTTCAGGTACTGCTTCAGCTTCGCGTAGACGTAGCAACAGGTGGCGACGATGCCGAGCGCCAAGCCGAGCAACGTGAACACCGGGAGGGTGTCCAGCGCCCGGTCGGCCAGCGAGCCGAGCCCGAGACCCACCACCAGACAGGCCGCAATGCTCAGACCGAAGCCCAGCAGCGTCGAGAGGTCGGGACCGTCGGACTGGCTCACGATTCACCACCTGCGGCAGGCGCGAGGCGCGCGCCCACCGCCATCACACAAATGAGTCACTCCTCGCAGTCCAGGGACAGCGTGCAGGCGCGACGTTCATGAAGCTGGTCGATGCATGAACGTCGATGGCATGAACACTGTCGATGGGCCGGCCTGATTCGATCCCAGCCCGGGTTACACCCGGGTGGGACGAACCAGACGCTATCACACAGCCGTGCGCCACCCAGCACACCCTCACCTGCGGCTACTCCTCCCGCTGGTGCGTGCCGGGGGCGATCAGGACCCGGTGCGCAACCGCGGGATCATCGAGCCGAGCACGGCGACCAGCAATCCGAGGGCGATTCCCCAGGCCACCACGAACGTGTCGAACAGGGTCAGCGCGACGGCACCGAAGGCCAGCAGCGCCGCCCAGAGATAGATGAGCAGCACGGCGCGGCGATGCGAGTGCCCGATCTCCAGCAGCCGGTGATGCAGGTGCAGCTTGTCCGCGGCGAACGGGCTGCGCCCGGCGCGGGTCCGGCGCACCACCGCGAGCAGCAGGTCGAGCAGTGGCACGAACAGCACCGCAGCCATCACCAGCAGCGGGGAGAACAGCGCAAGCACGTCAGTGGCGCCGTAGCTGGCCGGGTCGACCCGGCCTGAGGCGCTGGTGGACGCCGCAGCGAGCATCAGGCCGATCAGCATCGCGCCAGAGTCCCCCATGAAGATCCGGGCCGGCTGGAAGTTGTGCGGCAGGAAGCCCAGGCAGGAACCTGCGATCAGGGCGGCGATCAGCGTCGGCGGATAGGCGGACACGCTGCCGCCGGACTTGGCCAGCAACTGCAGCGAGAACGCCCCGATGGCCACCGCGGCGATCAGCCCGATCCCGGCGGCGAGGCCGTCCAGCCCGTCGACGAAGTTCATCGCGTTCACCAGCACCACCGCGAGCGCGACGGTGAGCAGCACCGCCTGGTCCTGTCCCAGGATGAGCACCGAGCCCACCGAGTCCGCGTCGCCGTTCCATGGCACCCAGAAGATGAACCACTGCACGCCGAAGAGCACCAACACCCCGGCCGCAGTGACCTGACCAGCGAACTTGGTGAGCGAATCCAGCTCGAACCGGTCGTCCAGCGCCCCGATCAGCACGATGATGCCGCCCGCGACAAGCACCCCGACGACG